>CAKJZF010000080.1 GCA_918290775.1 Clostridiales bacterium
CTCCAAACCTCTCCCCACCCCCATCAAAAAGCAAAACAGAAGAAAGGTTTATCCCGTTGCGGTGAGAGGTCGTTTGACCCGCGTATCACATGATTGGTTGTCCCAAAATTTGCATACCGTGTCATCAAAAATCGCTTTTTTTCGGGGTGGGAGAGTTTGAACGGGAGCCCCCTTTTCTTTCTGCAAAGAAAAGGGGGCTCCCGTTCAAGGTCTGATCCTTACGCTTTCAATTCACCGACGTAGTATTTCTTTTTCCCGCGCCGGACAATGACATATTTGCCCGCGATGGCGTTCTCGATGTTGACCGGGGCATTGGGATCCTGAACCGACTCCCCGTTGACGGTAAGCGCTCCGTTTCCGACGAACTCCCGCGCTTCCCGCTTGGAGGAGCAGATTCCTGCGCCGACCAACACATCCGCCAGTGCGCCGCCCGCCGTTTCGAAATGCGGGACATTGCGCAACCCGACCAACAGATCGTGAACCGGGATATTTCGGACGTCGCCGGCAAACAGCTGTTGGCTGATGTGCTCCGCTTCTTCATAGGCGCCATCCCCGTGCAGATCCTTCAGAATCTCCTTGGCGAGTGCCTTTTGCGCAACGCGCTTTTCGGGCGCCGCCTGATGCTCCGCGGCAATTGCCTCAATCTCCTCGCGGGAGAGGAAGGTAAGACGCTTGAGATACTCGATGACCATGCTGTCCTCTGCGTTGAGCAGGAACTGGTACATTTCATACGAGCTTGTTTTGTTTCGATCGAGCCAAAGCGCGTTGCCCTCGCTCTTCCCGAATTTATTGCCGTGGGAATCGGTCACAAGCGGCATGGTCATGGCGTAAACTTCGTCGCCCGTGGTTTTGCGAATCAGCTCGATGCCGGTGGTGATATTGCCCCACTGATCCGATCCCGCAACCTGCAAATCCACGCCCCGATGCTCATGCAAATATTTGAAATCAAGCCCTTGGATGAGCATATAGGAGAATTCGGCATAGGAGATACCGGACTCCATCTGACGACGGACAAGATCCTTATTGAGCATATAGCCGACGTTGATATACTTTCCGTAGTCGCGGAAAAAGTCGATGACGGTCAGATCCTTGACCCAATCATAGTTATTGACCACTTCATACGGAAAGATTTTCTGGAGTTGGGTCTTCAGCGCCTCATAATTGCGCAAAACCTCATCCTTGTCCGATAGCTTGCGCTCAACCGTTCCGCGCGGGTCTCCGATCAGCGCGGTTGCCAACCCGACGAGCATGAGCGGATGATGCCCCGCCGCCGCAAGCCGCCGCGTAATCAAAAAAGAGGAATAATGCCCAAGATGGAGACTGTCGGCGGTCGGGTCGGTTCCGATGTAGAAGGTCATGCCCCCCGCGTTGAGCTTGTCGATCAGATCGGGGCTGGAAATATCCTGAATCAGCCCTCTCCATTTCAGGTCCTCATAGAGTGTCATCGTTTTGTTTGATCCTTTCATGTTCGGAAATACGGAAACGGCATCCCGTTAACTTCTACATTATATCATGCGGTGGGGTGCTTGTCAAGCCCCGCCGCAAAGTTTTGAGCCTTTCCCGCTCAAAGCGGCAACCAAATCGCTTCAAGTGCAGAAACAGTATAGGACTCCCCTCTGGCGCTGCAATACAAAATCAGAATGTTGCGACACACTCCTCGATCGCGCGGGCGCAAAGATCGGCGGTCTGTTGCTCGAAGGTCTCAAAGGACTCTGCCGCCGTTCCGTCCGCCAGATCCGAGATGGCTCGCACGACAACAAACGGCACGTCGTTTGCCGCCGCCGTTTGCGCGATGGCTCCACCTTCCATCTCGACGGCAAGTGCCGAAAATTCGCTTCGTAATCTCTGCTTGGTCTCTCTGTCCGCAACGAAAACATCCCCGGTGGCAATCCGTCCGCAATGCACACGATTTTTTGACAAAAATGCATAGATTGTACGCAAAAACGCCTCTGTCAGCCCTTCGTCCGATCGAAACACAGATGGCGTTGTGCCGTCGCCGAAACCCGAAACATATCCTTTCGCGTAGCCGAAGCGCGAGATGTCGAAATCATGCTGAACAAGGTCCGCACCGATCACGAGATCGCCCACGTGCAGTCCTTCGCCGATGCCGCCGGCGATCCCCGTATTGATTACGTAATCGGGGGTATATCGGTCAATGAGCATTTGCGTGCATCTTGCGGCATTGACTTTCCCGACGCCGCTTTGGACGAGAACGACGTCGTTTTTCCCAATCTTGCCGCGATAAAACGTCAGATCCGCCGCACGATCAACGGTTGTCTCTTCCATTCTCCCGATCAACTGCGTGATCTCGCTCTCCATCGCTCCGATCACACCAAAGCACTGACACGGCATCTGTGAAATCCCCCTGTTTCCGATTTGTTAGGTCTATCCGCGCCCGCCGCACATACGCCTATCATGACGCTGTCGTCAACGCGGGAAAATAGATACGATTCGTTTTCGATTCCAGTATCAATTATATCATTTCAGGACGCATTTGTCAAGAAAAGCAAAAAAAGATTAATCAACATCTTTTTTATGTCATATTTTAGACTAAAAACAGATTTTATTCTATATATTGTCGAAAGAAACCGGCTTTGCAAAGCGGTTTTAAAGCCTTGCAAAGCCGGTTTTGCTATGTGACGTCAACGAGTAGCAAAGCGGTAGGAACCTGCCGCGAGGGTCTCTTGATGTCCGTCGGGAAGCGTGAGATGTGCTGTGGTTCCTTCGGGAATGTCAAATTCATAGTACACGTCGTCTTCTTTGTGATTCTCCGCAATGGGAGAACCCGGTACGTTTCATCTCGGAATGAACCGCCACCGCGCGAAAGTGTTCCGCCCGAATCAGCTCCTCGGGACACTCAACCAACTCGACATAGCGAAATCCTTGGAAGCTGAAAGACGGCTTGAAAAGATCGGCTTTTCCGTCCAGAATGTATATATTCTCGTTTCGTGCGCCGCGGTAATTTTCGGTATAGAAATTGCCGTCGCGATCAAGCACCTCGGCATGGTGCAGAACAATGCGATCGCCGGGCTTGCCCTTGACGGTTATCTCCACATAGCCGGTCATATTCTGCCCGAAGTCGATCACCGTCTCGCCTTTAGGCGTTTTGATGATTTCAACGGGCGCCAAACATTCATGCTCGGTAATATCCGGCCCCACCTGCGCGACCAACCGGGTGTTGACGGTCGGATCCGAAACGGCTTTGCCGAGAAGAACGGGAGAACGCGTCAGGTCAATCGTTTCCCCGTGATAGATCCCGGTGGAAAGGATGGGAAGCTCATAGACATCCCATGTCTCATCCGTAACAATCTGTTCTTCGGTGCCATCGGCGTAGCGCAGGGTCAGCTCGGCGATGAGAGCGGTGTGATCGGATGTAAAATGGTCGGTGCCGGCATAGCCGATATATCCGACCGCCCAGCCCTGACCCACGCGAATTTCGAGCAGCGAATCGGACAGCAACGATGCGGTCACGTCATAAGTTTGGTACTGCACGCGATGGCTGTAGCTCGTCCAACCGGGCGCGAGGACATTTTTGCCGATCCGGACGCCGTTGAGATATGGAGCGTAGATGCCGATCGCGGAAACGGAAAGGGTTGCCTTTCTCAAGGGCTTTTTCGGAGAAACGGTCTTTCGAAAACCCACTACATGATCGGTGGTTTCGCGGGGAGAACGGATCCAATGCTTGGAATTCATAATGAACCTCCGGTTGCGAAAAATATCAAATTGGGGTAAATCAATACACATTTTGGAGAACCCCGGGAATGAACACTCGATACATCTCCAAAATGGACTGATTGTATTGTATCATGTTTTTTACGGAAAGACACGGGATTTCAAAGCGATTGACAAGAATGCCCCCCTTAAATAAAAAAACAGCGACATTCCGGGCAAACGGAAAACAGCGAGCGTTCCCGAAGCGCCGAAAAAGATGACCGGCAAATGAAAAAAATTCGCAAAAAGGGGTTGCAATTCGGGAAGAGATGTGATATAATACATCTGTTGCGGAAAGGGGTTCTGATCAAAGCAGAACGCTGACGCAACATACAGGGGTATAGCTCAGCTGGTAGAGTACCGGTCTCCAAAACCGTGGGTCGCGGGTTCGAATCCTCCTGCCCCTGCCAAAAAGGAAGCGTTCCATGCGTTAGCGTGGAACGCTTCCTTTTTCGTTGTGTGCCATGATGAAGAACCCCGCAAATTGCTTGCAATTTGCCGAAATCTGCGCCAACACTGCACGATAAGGTTTGATCTATGGGCGCAGATTTGGGTTCTGAATCCTCCTGCCCCTACCAAAAAGAAGCCTATCGCCGTTTGTCGATTGGTTCCTTTTTGGCTGACAGGGGCGGAGGATTCGAAAAGGGCGGCGGTGCGAAGCACCGAAACCAAGCCGCCGGGGGCGGGTTGGTTAGCCAGAGGGCGGGCGCACCGTGTGCGCCGAGCGAATTCTCCTGCCTGACAGAAGATCACGCTGAAAGCGTGTGCGCGACGGAGTCGCGCCCGCGGAACATTGCGCGGTATTTCGACATATTCTATTAGAAAGATTCTATTAGGAGGTAATCACATGAATCAACACAGATGCTGCCAAGGGTCCTCTCCGCTTCGGGACTATGGCGATAATCCGTTGGTAATCAACATTGACCGTGCGACAAAAATCAATCCCAATTACCGTACCGCTTTATGGACAGGAAAATATTTGCAAGTTACGCTGATGAGTATTCCCGTCGGTGGTGATGTCGGTCTGGAAATGCACCCTGATACCGACCAATTCCTTCGCATAGAAAGTGGTTGTGCTTTGACCGTCATGGGTCCTTGCAAAAATACTCTGACCATCCGAAAGCGTGTGGGCGACAATGATGCAATTGTCGTTCCTGCGGGAACATGGCATAATGTGATAAACATCGGCAATGTGCCACTCAAATTGTATTCCATCTATGCGCCGCCTCATCATCCGTTCGGAACAGTGCATCGAACGAAAGAAGAAGCAGAGCAAATGGAAGATTGATAGATAGCAATCTTAATATGTTTCAAAAAAAGATGCTGTCCGCTTTGGGGTATGCCACATCCCAATTTTAGAAGCATACAACATGAGCATACAAAATTTGAAAAACATGATTCCGCTATTTTTTGTCTAAAAGCGCGGAGAACCGTTCAAAAAAACGGTTCTCCGCGCTTCCTGTGTTTTGCACGCTATTTTTTCTTTACTATATCCGAAGGTAGTATTTTGTACTGTAAATATTTCACTATTGTTCGATTGGTCGGCAATCAGTCGGTTAAAACCGTCTCATTGCACCACTCTATATGGCATTTTGTAGCCATTGGTTGAAATCGTTGGTAATTCCGTTGCGTTTTGTACAGTCCCTCTTGGAATATGATGCCGACGCACAATATGAGAGCAAAAGAACCGCTTTGCAAAAAAAAATGACCCTTGACCGTTTGTCACGGTCAAGGGTCATTCGATCCTTTCAGGCTCTATCATCTTTTCTGATCCTCTCTTTCTTGGTCCACGACCATCATTCATCCTCTTTGCGTACGGGGGATCGGTTGGATAAAGCGCTTTTGGATGAGCCGCGTACACCGTTTCACACAGGTTCGCGCATACAGCCCGACGTACCTTCTTCTATCCTCCGCTCGTCTCATCGCTCCATTGGTCACCGAAATTCTTTACCACCGACCCCCCTCGATTTCACTGCCCATTGGCCCATACCTCCTTTGCACCTTTATTGTATCACGTTTTTACATGAAATACAATTGACAATTTGCAAGAAATCAACAACATTTTTTTGTGCAGAAAGCAGATTTTCGTGTTTTTCAACAAAATCTCTTTACAAAACGATGAAAATATGGTATTATAAAAAAGGGTGCTTCAAAAGTTGCAGACTTTTGAAACGCCCTCATGATTTTCCGCGTAAAGAGGTGTATAATGGTAAAAATGTTGTTTTACGCGGGCATTTGCATCCCAAAGACGCGTAGCCGCTATCTGAAATGAGAAACGGAAGGAAATAAAATGGCATTCAAAAACCGAAAGAAAAATTACCCCCTCTATGAGACAACGCATTTCCGCGATACGCGCGAAATGACCGAGAACGTCGCCGCACGCTATCCCCGATCGCTATGCCATCACCTACCGTCGGCATCCTTCCGACGCCGACGCTTTGAAGCTCCATAACATCACCGACGCGCAAACCTACTTTGAGGAGGCGGTCAAGCAGATCAACCAAAAGAATGTCTCCTACAAGACCGTTGGAAAGGTGAAACTCCGCGATTCGGAATTCCCGAAAAACACCTCCCGGAAGATCACGCGCTTCGCCATCGACAAATCCATTGATTGACCACAGCAAAGAGCAGACCGCCTCAAGGCGGTCTGCTCTTTTATGGTTTTCGCTTCAGATCGGCGGTTGCGGGATTTTCAATCAGGTTGCCGTCCTCGGTGAAGCGGGAACCGTGGCAAGGACAATCCCATGACCGCTCGTCGGGGTTCCATTTGAGCGCACAGCCGAGGTGCGGACAGCGCGGAACAGTCGGCATTAGCAGATTGCCGACCGTCTCCGCCGCGTTAACCGCCAAGCGGGGGCGAAGGATGCTTCGGGAAGGGTCAAACAGATCGGTATAGGGGTTTTCGCGTCCGCGGACGAGATCGGTCAGCAGATTTGCCGCGACCATGGCGGTGGTCATCCCCCATTTCCCGAAACCGGTTGCGACAAACAGACCGGGTGTTGCGGGCGAATACCTGCCGATATAGGGAATGTCGTCCAGCGTGATGCAATCCTGCGTTGCCCAACGGTATCTGACACGGGCTTCGGGGTAGTGTTCGTGTGCGAATCGCTCCAATTCCCGCCAATTGCCGCCGCTCTTCCCCGTCCTGTGACCGCCGCCGCCGAGCAGGAGCAGGTCGCCGCAGGTGCGGAAGGAAAGCCCGGTTTGTGAATCCTCAATAAACATCCCGTCAACCGGCTTGGCGTTCTCGAGGGCAATGACATAGGAGCGGTGCTGATACATTTTGAGGAAAAAGCCGCCGTGCTTGTTGAGAAACGGAAAATGCGTTGCAACGATGATGTTCTTTGCCCGGATGGTTGCCCGGTCGGTCAAAGCCTCCATACCAACCAGCTCGCGAACCTTAGACTCCTCAAAGATGCAAAGTCCCTGCGCCAACGAGGCAAGGAACTTGAGCGGATGACATTGCGCTTGTCCGGGAAAGCGGACTGCCCCGACCACATCAAACGGAAGCTCCGCCGAATCAACCAACTCGGCAGGAACCCCAACCGATCGGAGCGCGTCCCGCTCAAGAGCGAGCGCGGAACGGTCCCGACGGGAGTAGACAAAGGCGTCGCGATCTTCAAAATCAAAGTCAACCGAGCGGGAAAGAGCGCGATAGGCGTCAACGGCTTGGCTGTTGGCTTGCAGATAAAGGCTCGTTTTTTCAGAGCCGAAGCGTTTGACCATCTGATGGAAGATCAAACCGTGTTGAGCGGTGATTTTGGCGGTGGTGTTGCCGGTCACGCCGCGACAGATCCGATCGGCTTCAACAAGAGCATAATCAACGCCGGCATTTTGCAGGGCATGTGCGCACAAAATGCCGGCGATCCCCCCGCCGATCACAAGAACATCCACATTCAGGTCATGATCCAAAGCCGCAAAATGCGGCATTTCAGCCGTTGCTTCCCAAAGCGATTGCATTGCTGTTTTCCTCGCATTCTTTTTGGGATAGTATGTGCCGAAAAAACAGGGTTTACACAGTTTCCCAACAAATCCATCATCCCATGCGGAGCACTGTGGAATCACGAAAAAAACTATGTCCGACAGGAATTTCATTTGGAAAAGCGGCGGTGTGCGTTTGCACGCAC
>CAKJZF010000081.1 GCA_918290775.1 Clostridiales bacterium
CCCCCCCCCGCCGCGAGAGATCGGCTTCCATGCGCGATGGTGCTTTAACCTTGCGAGGAATAGTTGGGAGCCTCTTTGGTGATGCTGATGTCATGCGGATGGGACTCTCGCAGACCCGCGTTGGTGATGCGGACAAACTGCCCGTTTTTCCGCAGATCGTCGATGGTCGGCGCACCGCAATAGCCCATGCCCGAACGAAGACCGCCCATGAGCTGATAGACCGTGTCCGCAAGGCTTCCCTTGTACGGGACACGCCCTTCCACGCCCTCGGGAACGAGCTTTTTGTTGTTCTCCTGGAAGTAGCGGTCTTTCGATCCCTGCTCCATCGCCGCGATCGACCCCATGCCGCGGTAAACCTTGAAGCGGCGTCCTTGGTAGAGTTCTTCCACCCCGGGGCTTTCACTGCAACCCGCCAAAAGCGAACCGACCATGATGGACGACGCGCCTGCGGCAATCGCTTTGGTCATGTCGCCCGAGAATTTGATACCGCCGTCCGCAATGACCGGAATATTGTACTTTTCGGCTTCCTCCGCCGCATCGAAGATCGCGGTGATCTGCGGCACGCCGATGCCCGCGACGATACGCGTGGTACAGATGGAGCCGGGTCCGATACCGACCTTGACCGCATCCGCGCCGGCAGAAATCAGATCGTGCGCGGCGGCGGCGGTTGCGATGTTGCCCGCGATGATCTGCGCCTCGGGAAACGCTTCCTTGACTTTTGACAGAGAGCGGAGAATGTTCATGGAATGTCCGTGTGCCGAATCGAGCACAAGAAAGTCCGCGCCCGCCGCGAGCAGTGCACCCGCGCGGTCAAGAACATCCTTTGTCACGCCGATGGCGGCGCCGCAGATCAAGCGACCTTTGCTGTCCTTTGCCGAGTTCGGATATTTGCCGGCTTTCTCGATGTCCTTGATGGTAATCAGTCCGCGCAGGATTCCCTGCTCGTCCACAATCGGGAGCTTCTCGATACGGTGCGCCGAGAGGATTTTCTGCGCCTCGGCGAGCGTTGTGCCAACCGGGGCTGTCACAAGGTTGTCCTTGGTCATCACGTCGGCAATCGGAATGTTGAAATCGGTCATGAACCGCATATCGCGGTTTGTAATGATGCCGATCAGTTTCTTATTCTGATCGCATATCGGAACGCCGGAGATGCGGAATTTATGCATGATTTCTTCCGCTTCGCGCACAAGATTATCCGAATGCAGAAAGAGCGGATTGAGAATGACCCCGTTTTCGCTTCGCTTCACACGGTCCACTTCGTCCGCCTGACGTTCGATGCTCATGTTTTTATGGATCGTTCCCGCGCCGCCCTCTCTCGCCATGGCAATCGCCATATCCGCCTCGGTAACCGTATCCATCGCGGCGCTGAGCAGAGGGATGTTGAGCGAGATCCGATTGGTCAGTCTGGTCTTTAACGAAATGTCCGCCGGCAGAATATCGCTTTTCGCGGGAATCAGCAACACATCGTCAAAAGTCAGTCCTTCCTTTACAAACTTTTCCTGAACATTCATACCTTTCCGCTCCCTTCATGTTTGTAATTTTTTTTATTATAACAAACAATCAAATATTTGTCAATTATCTTTTCCCATTTTTTTGGTTTTCTCCGTGTGCGGACGGATTGAGCGGTTGATTGCGCCTGGCTTTGGTGATTTTGGCATAAAAACGCGCCCGTTCCGATAAACTATCCTATACGATGATTTATCAGCCGGAGGTGTTATCAATGTTTCGACGGGTGATCCTTCCCTTTTTGCTTTCCCTTGCCCTGCTTGCAGGCGTCTCCGCGCTGTTTGCCGAAAAGCAGAAAACCGACGCGCAAACAGCGGGGGAACAGACCGTTCCCACCGTTGTGATCGACGCGGGGCACGGCGGTGAGGACGGCGGTGCAGTCAGCGCCGACGGAACGCCCGAAAAGAACATTAATCTCGACATTGCCCTGCGCCTTCGCGATCTGCTGACGGCGGACGGGATCCCGGTTGTGATGACGCGAACCGAGGATATTCTGCTCTATGACCGCTCCGTTGATTACCAGGGGCGCAAAAAGGCACTTGACCTCGCCGCGCGCAAACAGATTGCCGAGGAGACGCCGAACTGTCTGTTTGTCAGCATCCACATGAACTCCTACCCGGACGCGCGGTATGACGGGCTTCAGGTCTGGTACTCACCGAACAATCCCGCTTCCAAAGCGGTAGCCGATCTGATTCAAAACACCGCCCGGGAAGTCCTTCAGCCGGACAACGACCGCCAAGTCAAAGCGGCGGGAAGCTCTATTTACCTCTTGCATCACCTGACCGTTCCCGCCGTTCTCACCGAATGCGGGTTTCTCTCCAATCCCGCCGAGGCTGCAAAACTCGCTGCGCCGGACTACCGGCAAGAGGTTGCTTTCACGCTCTTTCTTGCCATCCGGGAGGCTTGCGAGGAAATTTTTTAGCTGTTTTGGCGAATTCTTTCGGTCGGCTCTTGATTTTTTGCAAAGAACCCTGTATAATGGATTGCGGAAATCATCGCGATCGGAGGGTCGATATGAAAGGCTTGAAAACGGTTTATATCTGTTCCGAATGTGAATATAAAACCGCGAAATGGATGGGAAAATGCCCCAACTGCGGCGCTTGGAACTCATTTACGGAGGATGTTGAGGAATCTGCCCCTCCCGCGTCAGCCGCACCGAAGCGAATCAGCATGATCGCCTCCTCCGAGGACAACCGGGCAACCGGGTTCCGCGATCTGCAGATTCCCGACTATATGCGTCAGAATACGGGGCTTTCGGAACTTGACCGCGTCCTTGGCGGCGGATTGGTTCACGGGTCGGTGGTCTTGCTCGCCGGCGAACCCGGCATCGGGAAATCTACCCTTCTCATGCAGATCTGCGACGCGCTCGGTGCCTCCCGTCGCGTGCTTTACATCTCGGGAGAGGAATCGGGCGGTCAGCTCAAACTCCGCGCAGGGCGGCTCGGCGTTCGCGGGGACAACCTCTTCATTCTGACCGAGACCAATATTGAGAACATTTTGCGCGAAGCGGATCGCGTCAAACCCGACGTGATGATCGTGGACTCCATTCAGACCATGTATTCCGCGGCGGTCAACTCCACGCCCGGAAGCGTTTCGCAAGTGCGCGAGACGGCACTCTCTTTGATCAACAAGGCAAAAACCGACGGCATCTCGGTGATCATGGTGGGGCACGTCAATAAGGAAGGAAGCATTGCGGGACCCAAGGTGTTGGAACACATGGTTGACGCGGTTCTCTATTTTGAAGGGGAGCGCCAGCAAGCATACCGCGTCATCCGCGCTATCAAAAACCGTTACGGTTCTACCAACGAAATCGGCGTTTTTGAGATGAGCGACAAGGGGTTGCTCGAGGTGGAAAATCCTTCCGAGATGCTCTTGGCGGGACGACCGAAAAACATCTCCGGCAATTGCGCCGTTTGCACGCTGGAAGGCACACGCCCGCTGATTGCGGAAATTCAGGCGCTCGTGACGGCAACGGCCTTCCCTGCACCCCGCCGCACCACAAACGGGATTGACTACAACCGGATGTGCCTGATCATTGCTGTCCTCGAGAAGCGGCTCGGGATGAAATTCTACCAAAACGACGTTTATCTCAACGTGATCGGCGGGCTTCACATTGACGAGCCGGCATCCGATCTGTCGGTTGCCCTCGCTCTGATTTCCTCAATGTCCAATCGCGTGATCCCGGACGATCTGATCGCCATCGGCGAGCTTGGACTTGCCGGAGAATGCCGCGCAGTGGCAAATCTCGAACAGCGCGTGAAGGAGGCCGCCCGGTTGGGATTTACCAAAGCCGTGATCCCCGCCCGGAATGTGGAAAAACGGAAACTCGAGATTCCCGGCATTCAGCTCATTCCGATCAAAGGCATTTACCAAACGCTGTCGTTTCTCAAAGAACAGGAATAAAACGACTTCCGCCCGACCGCAAAACGGTCGGGCGGATTTCGCTTCAGATTGTAAACAAAGAGGCAGTTGATTGTCAATCTGCACAAATTCCATAGTCGCTTTTTCTTTGCAGGAAGGAGGCGCAAAGAAAAAGCTATCAAAAAGAAACGCCAATGGAAATTTCGCCGCCTACGGGCGGCGACGATGGCTCCGCGCCCTCGACCGCGCAAACTTTTGAAAAAGTTTGATCAAAACTTTCGTCAAACTGACGAAGCAACTCTTCTTTATCTCCGCTTTATTTGGCGTCAAACCACGTATCCGCGGTGTGAATTTCCACCGTGAGCGGGACGGCGAAGGAAACCACATTCTCCATCTCCTCTTTGAGGATCCGCTCCGCTTCCTTCGCGCAGGATCGGTTTGCCTCGATCAGAAGTTCGTCATGCACCTGCAGGATCAAACGCGCATCCAGCCCGCTCTCGGCAAGGCGACGATGCACCCGGATCATGGACAGTTTGATCAGATCCGCCGCGGTTCCCTGAATCGGGCTGTTCATCGCAACGCGCTCCCCGAACTTCTGCAAAACCTTGTTTTTCCCGGCAAGCTCGGGAATGTAGCGCCGCCGACCGAACACCGTTGTCACATACCCGTTTTCGTATGCTTCCTCGATCGTCCGCTTGAGGTAGGCGTCCACCTTCGGGAAACCGGCAAGATACTGGTTGATATAGTCCCTTGCCTGTGCGCGGGAAACACCGATGTCATCCGCCAGCGAAAACGCTCCGATGCCGTACATGATTCCGAAATTGACCGCTTTTGCCTTCTTGCGCATCTCCGGCGTGACCTCGTCCACAGAAACTCCGAAAACGGTTGCCGCCGTGGTTGTGTGGACATCTACCCCTTCTCGGAACGCGCGGATCATATTTTCGTCCCCCGAAACATGGGCGAGCAACCGAAGCTCGATTTGCGAATAGTCCGCGTCAATGATCACATCCCCTTCTGCGGGCAGGAAATAACGCCGCAGTTCTCTGCCCATCTCGGTGCGGATGGGAATATTCTGCAGATTCGGTTCGGTGGAGGAAAGGCGACCCGTTGCCGTTCCCGTCTGCTTGAAGGTGGTGTGAACGCGTCCGTGGTCGTCCGCAACCTTGAGAAGCCCATCGGTATAGGTGCTTTTGAGTTTGGTGACCTGGCGGTAATCAAGAATATCCTGAATGATGGGGTGATAGGGGCGCAGTTTTTCCAAAATCTCCGCGTTCGTGGAATAGCCGTTCTTATTCTTTTTGTCATGCGGTAGGTGCAGAACATCGAAAAGAATCTCCCCGAGTTGCTTTGGCGACTGGATATTGAACGACTTTCCCGCTTGCAGGAAGATTTGCGCTTCCAATGCTTTGGCAAGCTGCTCAAGCTGTTCGCCGTAGCGTGCGATTCCCGCCCGGTCAATCCGAAAGCCGACCGTTTCCATGTCCGCCAAAACGACCGCCAGCGGCATTTCCACCGTCTCCATGAGCGAAAGCTGTCCGCTTTCTTCCAGTTTGCCTCGTAATTCGCGATACAATCGCTGGAAATAGACGATTCGCGGCGTGTTTTCCGCCGGTAATTCGCCCAAGTAATCCATGGTCAGAATGCGAAATTCGTATTTGTTCTTGGAAGAATTCACCAAATACGCGCCAAGCATCAGGTCAAACAGCGTTTCTTTCCGAAGCTCTCTCCATTCGGGTTGTTTATATAGCGTTTTTGCATCGTATACGATCACCGTTTTCCCACGGAGCATCGGTAACAATTCGTCCGCCGACCCGACGAATCGGTAGCACGCGTCCCCCGCTCCGACAAAGGTCGCTCCGTTCCATGCGTCGAGCGATATGAGGGTTTCCTTTTCGCAAACGGCGGCAAATTGCTCCGGCGCAATATCGTTCACCGGGATCTCCTCGTCCGGGGTCGTCGCGTCTGTGTCGTTTTCGGATGCAAACCGATTGAGAAACACGGAAAACTCCAATCGGATGAACAAGCTGCGTAACGTCTCGGTATCCGGCTTTTTGGTCAGGTCGGAAAGCCCGACACCGAGCGGCACTTCGCGGCAGATCCGCGCCAAGGTCTGCGAGAGATAGGCGCTCTCCTTCCCCTCGGTCATCTTGCGATACGCCGCAGGCTTCAGCTCGGCGCGATCCAAATTCTCATAGACACCGTCGAGCGAGCCGAACCGCGCAATCAGGGAGAGCGCGGTCTTTTCGCCGATGCCGGGAACCCCGGGGATTTTATCCGACGTGTCCCCCATCAGCGCTTTGACATCCACAAACGATGAGGACGGAACGCCGTACTTTGCGAGAAAAGCGGCTTCGTCAACGTCCTCGGTCTCTTGGTTGGTTGCAAGCAGAACATGAACCGACGGGCTGATGAGCTGTAACGCGTCGCGATCCCCCGTCATCAGGTAGGCTTCGGCGCCTTCCCGTTCGCAAAGAGCGGCAAGCGTACCGAGGATGTCATCTGCTTCGTAGCTCTCCTTTTCCAAAACGGTGAATCCGAGCGCTCTCATCAATTCCTTTGCAACCGGCAGTTGCTCGGCAAGCTCCTCCGGCATCGGTCGACGTCCCGCTTTATAGCCGTCAAACAGTTTATGGCGGAAGGTCGGCGCCTTGAGATCAAACGCGACGGCACAGCAGTCCGGTCGGATTGCCTCGACCTGCTTCGTGATCATGGAGACCAATCCGTAGAGGGCGTTGGTATGAAAGCCGTCCTTGGTGGTAAGCGGTCGAACACCGTAAAACGCGCGGTTCAGGATGCTGTTACCGTCAACGGCGAGCAATCTCGTTTTCATATGCCAAATTCTCCTTCCGTCTGTTTCTCCGGGAGATCTGCCTGATCGAATGAAAGCTTCTTTCGATTTTCCTCCCGCTTGAGCGTCTGCTGATACAAGACATAGTATCTGCCCTTTTGCGCGAGCAATTCTTCATGTGTGCCCTGCTCCTCGATTTTTCCCTTGGAAAGCACGATGATCCGATCCGCGCCTCGAATGGTGGAGAGTCGGTGCGCGACGACAAGCATCGTTCCGATGGTCATCATCTTCTCAAGCGAGTTTTGAATCAACTGTTCGGTCTCGGTGTCGATGTTTGCCGTCGCCTCGTCGAGAATCATAATCTCCGGGCGGTGCAGAACCGTTCTCGCAAAGGAAAGCAACTGCCTCTGCCCCGCGGAAAAGTTGTTTCCGCGCTCCCGAACCTCTTCGTCCAGCCCGTGTTTGAGCTTGCCGATGAAGGAATCCGCATTGACATACCGGCAAGCCTCCATGACCTGTTCATCGGTGAAGCTTTCCTCGCGAAGAACGAGGTTGGATCGAATGGTTCCCGAGAAAATGAACACATCCTGAAGCATCTGCCCCATATGGCGGCGCAGGCAGGAAATCCGATAGCGGCGGATGTTGACGCCGTCCAACAGGATTTCCCCTTTCTGAATGTCGTAGTTGCGGCAAAGGAGAGATAAGATCGTTGTTTTCCCCGATCCCGTTGCTCCGACAAACGCCACGGTTTCTCCCGCGTTGATATGGAAGGAAACCCCTTGCAAAACCCATTCATCCGGGACATAGGAAAACCACACGTCGCGAAACTCGATCTCCCCGCGGATATGCTCCGGCTCAATGGCATCCGGCTCATCCACAATTTCCGGCTCCATAGAGAAGATGGTCAGAATCTTTTCCGCCGAGGCAAACGCCGATTGCAGACGATTGAACTGCTCTGCAAGGCTTTGAATCGGGTTGAAAAACGTCCCGATGAAAAGATAAAAGCTGGCGATGGTTCCCCCTGTGATCGTTTGCCCGAGGAAGGTTGTTTCCTTGATGTAGCCGCGTGCGCCGAGGTAGAGCAGGCAGAGAACAGAAGCAATATAGAGCATATAAACGAGCGGTCGGAACACGGCAAACACACGGATTTCATCCCGTCTCGCACGCCACAGCCTGCGGTTTTTCTCGTTGAATTCCTCCCGCTTCCGCTCCTCGCGGTTGAAGATCTGAATGATCTTCATGCCCGAAAGATGTTCGGAAAGGAAGGTGTTGATATCAGTCGTCCCGTCCTTCACGCGGCGGTACGCACGACGTGAAAACTTGCGGAAAACAAAGGAAAACAGCACGATGAACGGCGAAAAGCCGAGCACCATGAGCGCCAACTGCACATTGACGACAAACATTGCCACCGTCACGCCGATGATCACGAAAAAATTCTTGATCAGGTTGACGAGAATATTTGTGAAAAGCCGCGAGATCGCGTCGGTATCATTGGTCACGCGCGTGACCAGTTTTCCGACGGGGATGGAATTGAGCTGCGCATGAGAAAGGCTCTCGATATGGACAAAGGTATCCTCGCGCAGCTTGGAGAGGATCTTCTGCCCAACGCGTTGCAAAATCACCATTTCCAAATAGAGACACGCAACCGAAACGGCAAGGATCCCGCCGAACACCGCTACGCGGCTATAGAGCGCGGTCATGGTGAAGCCTGCTTCCGCGCTCAAAATCTCCTCGATATCTCCCACGATGATCGGAGAAAGAACGTCATAGGCGATAGAAAGAATCATGATCAGGAGCAAAACGAGGAAGGTTTTCCAATGCGGCTTCGCATAGCCGAGCAGGCGTCGGATGATCTCGCGGTCGCTCATATGCCGGTCAAAGCCGATTCCCGCTTGATCATCTTTAATAGTCAGGTAAGCGACGAAAATGATTGCCGAAAACAGCCCGACAATCGCTCCGACAATCAGAAGCGGATACCACTCAAACATTGTCCTCCGCCTCCTCTCCATGCTTTTCCTCCATGGACTGCGCCTCCACCATCCGGCGGTATTCCGGGCAGGTCCGGAGGAGGGTGTCGTGGTCTCCCATGGCAACCACGCCGCCGTTGTCGATCAAAAGGATCCGATCCATGTTCTCAACCGTGCTGATGCGGTGCGCAATCAGAATCGTGGTTTTGCCGCGCCGCGTCTGGTGCAGATTTTCGAGAATGGTCTTCTCTGTTCCGACGTCCACCGCCGAAACCGAATCGTCAAGGATCAGGATCGGTGCGTCTTTCATCAGCGCCCGCGCGATGGAGATGCGCTGTTTCTGCCCGCCGGAAACGGTTACGCCGCGCTCACCGAGAACGGTTTCATATCCGTCGGTAAACTCGGCGATATTTCCGTCCACGTCCGAGAGGATCGCCGCGGCGGTCACAAGCTCCCGGCTGTCGGTATCGGACGCGAACGCGATGTTATTCGCAATGGTATCGCTGAATAGAAAATTGTCCTGCGGGACGTATGCCGCGTTGTTGCGCACCGTTCGGATCGGAATCGTGTTGACGTCCCTGCCGTCCAGAAAGATCGTGCCGTCCGGGACGTTGTAGATGCGGAGAATCAGATCCACTACGGTGGTCTTTCCGGCTCCCGTCCGTCCGATGATGCCGATGTTCTCCCCAGCGCGGATATGGAACGAAACATGGTTGAGCGCGTCATAGTCGGCTCCGGGGTAGCGAAAGGTCAGATCGCGAAACTCGATCTCGCCCCGCAAAATCTCCACATCGTCCCTGACCCGTTCCCCGTCCTTGACGTCGATCTCCGCGTCCAGCAGATTGCCGATGCGCTTGAGCGACGCTTTTCCGCGCGCGCGCATTCCGATCAGCTCCGAAACCGCCATGACAGGCCAGACC
>CAKJZF010000082.1 GCA_918290775.1 Clostridiales bacterium
ATTTCATGCAGCTCCTGACGGTTTCCGCCGCGGCGAACGCCCTCCATCATCAGATTTTCGGTTGCGATGAAGGGGAGATACTCGCGAACGGTACGGTCGATGATCTTTTCATTCACGCAAAGCCCGTCGGTCACATTCTGCACGATCCGCAGAATCGCGTCGGCACAGAGGAAGCCTTCGGGAAGCGAAATGCGGCGGTTTGCGGAGTCGTCAAGCGTCCGCTCGAGCCACTGCACGGAAGCGGTCATCGGCGCGTTGAGCGCGTCTGCCATGAGATAGCGGGCGAGCGAGCAGATGCGCTCGCAACGCATAGGATTGCGCTTATACGCCATGGCGGAAGATCCGATCTGATTCTTCTCAAACGGTTCCTCCACCTGCCTGTCATGCTGAAGCAGACGGATGTCGTTTGCCATGCGGTAGGCGCTTTGCGCGATCGAGGACAGCACGTTCAGAATGCGGCTGTCGGTCTTGCGCGGGTAGGTTTGCCCGGAAACGGAATAGCAACGCGAAAAGCCGAATGCCGCAGAGAGTTTGCGGTTCATCTCGTCGATTTTTTCTCCGTCCCCGTCGAAAAGCTCCATGAAGCTTGCCTCGGTGCCCGTAGTGCCGCGGCAGCCGAGAAACGGGATATGGTCGATCACGAAATCAAGCTCTTCCAAATCGGCGAGAAAATCCTGAAGCCAAAGCGTGGCGCGTTTTCCGACGGTCACCAGTTGAGCGGGCTGATAGTGCGTGTAGCCGAGAGTCGGCGTTGCTTTGTGCGCGTCGGCGAACGCGGCGAGATTCTTCATTGCCTTGAGCAGTTGCCCGCGCAGATAGCGCAGACCGTCGCGGTAGATCACGAGGTCGGCGTTGTCGGTCACATAGCAACTGGTTGCGCCGAGATGGATGATGCCTGCCGCGGAAGGAGCGACCAACCCGTAGGCATAGACGTGCGCCATCACGTCATGACGCACCTCTTTTTCGCGAGCGGCGACCACATCATAGTCAATGTCGTTCACATGTGCTTCCAGCTCCGCGATCTGACCGTCGGTGACGGGCAGACCGAGGTCATGCTCGGCGCGGGCAAGTTCGACCCAAAGGCGGCGCCATGTGCGGTAGCGCATGTCTGCGGAGAAGAGTCCCAGCATATAAGGGGACGCATAACGCGATGACAGGGGAGATTCGTAAACGTCTTTCATCGAAGTACCTCTCAACGCAGGATGATGCTGTCACGCTCGGGACCGACCGAGACATACCCGATGCGGCAACCGATCGCCTTTTCCACAAATTCCACGTATGTTTGCGCGGCGGCGGGAAGATCCTCCCAGCGGCGGACGCCCGAAATGTCGCAACCCCACCCGTCCAGATATTCGATGACGGGCTTGGCGTCGTTCAGGAGCGCGGGGAAAGGGAAGTTGTCGATCTGTTTGCCGTCCAGCAGATAGTGGGTGCAAACGGGGATCTTGTCCATGTAGCTCAAAACATCCAGCTTGGTCAGAGCAATGTTGGTTGCCGCCTGCGTTTCCACGCCATAGCGGGTCGCAACGATGTCGAGCGGACCGACGCGGCGGGGACGCCCGGTTTTCGCACCGTACTCAAACCCTGCCTGACGCAGTTTTTCGGCTTCCTTGCCAAACCATTCGCAGGTGAAGGGACCTTCTCCGACGCAAGTTGAGTACGCCTTCACAACGCCAACAACCTCGTCGATCTTTGCACCGGGGAAGCCGGAACCGATGGGAGCGTAGGCGGCGGTGGTGTTGGAGGAGGTGGTATAGGGATAAATCCCGTAGTCAAGATCGCGAAGTGCGCCGAGCTGCGCCTCAAAGAGAATGTTCTTTCCGTTGCTTTGCGCATCCTTGAGGAACGCGCCGACATCACAGATGTAAGGCTTGATCTTCTCGCAGTAGTCGTCAACCCAAGCCATCAGACGTTCCATGGTGTAGGGTTGGGCGCCGTAAACGCCGGTGAGTGTCAGATTCTTCCATTCGAGCAAATCGGCAAGATGCACGCGCAGATGCTCGGGGTGAAACAGCTCGCCCGCCATGACGGTTTTTTTCTGATACTTGTCCGAATAGAACGGCGCGATGCCCTGCTTGGTGGAGCCGTATTTCTTGTCTGCAAGGCGAGCCTCTTCGAGCGAGTCAAGGTCGCGGTGCCAGGGAAGCAGGAGAGAAGCGCGATCGCTGATTTTCAGGTTATCGGGCGTAAGCGGAATACCCTGCGAGACAACGGTTTGCATTTCGTTCCAAAGGTTTTCCGGGTCGAGCGCAACGCCGTTGCCGAGAATGTTGACCACACCCTTGCGAAAGATTCCGGAAGGGAGAAGATGGAGCGCGAACTTGCCGTGCTCATTGATCACGGTGTGCCCCGCGTTCCCGCCGCCTTGATAGCGGACGACGACGTCATAATGTTGGGTCAGGAGATCGACCATGCGACCCTTTCCCTCATCCCCCCAGTTGATACCGACAATTGCACAGTTTGACATAACAGCCTCCGACTGCATAGAATAAATATACACAAATATTATATCATACCCCTTCGGCTTTTGCAAGTGGCAACCGGGATATTTTGCAAAAAAGCGAGAAAAACATCCAGGGAACATCCGAAAATGTCAAAAAAGGGGATGTCATTTCAAAAAAACACAAAACGATTGATTTTTTTAGAATTCTATTGCTATAATAAATGCCGTAAGAAACTCTTGCAAATACGATAAGGAGGAAAAAACAATGGCAAACAATCGTATGACCGCTTCCTACGAGGCTCTGCCGAAGATCGCGAAGATTTTTCTTCAGATTTTCTTCGGTTGGCTGATCGGCGGCGTTTACCGCATCATCCGTTTCCTTGAAACCAAGAACATCGTGACGTTGGTTGTCGGTATCGTTGGTTTGGTCACGGGTATTGGAAACTTTATCCTGTGGGTCTGCGACCTCGTCACCGAGATTCTGAACGACAAGATCACTATCCTTGCCGACTGATTCAAGGGCATGAAAAAACTCCGCCTCGGCGGAGTTTTTTCATGCCCGTTTTTTGGGGGAATCATTCTACAGTCACGCTCTTGGCGAGGTTGCGTGGGCGGTCGATATCACATCCAAGGAGCGACGCGGTCTCGTACGCGATGCACTGAATGGCTAGAAGTGCCGAAAAAACGGTTGCGGCATCGGAAGAGACAGGCAGGGAGATCAACTCATCGGCAGTCTCTTGGTGAACCGGAATGTCGCTGCGGCAGATCAGCGTGACTTGTGCACCGCGACTGCGAACTTCGCGGATGTTGCTTTCTGTTTTGTCAAACAGATCTTTCTCGGTGGAAATGGCGAGAACGGGCGTTCCCGGCTCAATGAGCGAGATGGTGCCGTGCTTGAGTTCGCCGGCGGCATACGCTTCGCAGTGAATATAAGAGATTTCCTTGAGCTTGAGCGCCGCTTCCATGGAGAGCGCATAATCCACCCCGCGACCGATATAGAACACGTGCTCATGGTCGATCAGTCCGCGTGCAATCTTGCGGTAGCGATCCTCGCGGGAGAGCATCTGCTCCATGGCCGCGGGAACATCGCAAAGCAAACTCTGAACAACCTCGCGGGCTTTTTCGTCGCTGATGCGACCCGTAGCGTGCGCGATGGCGGCAGCGATCATCCAGAGAACGGACGCTTGCGTGCAGTAACCTTTGGTGGTTGCAACGGCAATTTCCGGGCCGGCATAGGTGTAGATGCGGCGGTCGGCTTCGCGAGCAATCGTGGTTTCCACGGCGTTGACGATCGCGAGCGTTGGAACGCCGTTTTCCTTCGCATAGCGGAGTGCCGCCAGCGTGTCGGCGGTCTCGCCGCTCTGCGAGATGACAACCACCAGCGTACCGTCCGGCATGATGGGCGGATGGTAGCGGTATTCAGAGGCGATGTGAACCGTTGTGGGAACCTTTGCGAGATCCTCGATCAGCCGGATGCCAACCAAGCCGGCGTGCATCGCCGAGCCGCAGGCAACGATCTGAATGCTTTTCACGCCGCGCCAAAAGTCAGCTTCAATCCCGTCCGACGAGAAATCGGGCAGACCGGTTTTTCCGACCCGTGGAGAGACCGACTTCACAACGGCTTGCGGTTGCTCGTGGATTTCCTTGAGCATGAAATGGTCATAGCCACCCTTTTGCGCCGATTCGGGGGTCATTGTAGTTGTTTTCCAATCTGGCGCGACTTCGGTTTGATCAGAGAGATAGATCCGAACGCCGTCGGGCGCGAGACGGGCAATTTCATTTTCCTTCATCGCACAGTATTCGCGGGTGAAGGGGAGAAGGGCTGTCATATCGGAAGCGAGGTAATAGCCGTCAGCGCCGCGTGCGAGAATCAACGGACTGCCGCGACGGATGACGTAGACCTCACCGACGTGCCCGTCAAACAGGATGCCGAATGCAAACGCGCCTTTCATGCGGGCGGTTGCCGAACGGATGGCTTTGATGGGGTCGCGGGAAACGGCATAACAATCGTTGATGAGCGCCGCCGCAACCTCGGTGTCGGTTTCAGACAGAAACGCCACGCCCTTGTCTGCCAACTCCGCACGGAGTTCCTTATAGTTTTCAATGATCCCGTTATGGACGAGAATGACCTCGCCGGCGCGGTGGGGGTGCGCGTTTTCATCCGATGGCCCTCCGTGCGTCGCCCAACGGGTGTGCCCGATGGCGCAATGACTGCCCTCAATGGGATGGTCACGCAATTTTTCTTCGAGCGCACCGATGCGCCCTTTGCATTTCATGATTTCGGTCTCCTTGCCGCGCTGCGCCGCAACGCCGACCGAATCGTAGCCCCGGTATTCCAGAACCGAAAGACCTTTCATCATTTTGGGGAGCGCGTTTGACGTTCCCGTGTAGCCGATGATTCCGCACATGGTTCAAACCCTGTTCCGGGCGGTCCTTTTTTCCGCCCGCCTTTCTTTGAATTTGCAACACCGAAAAACCGTTCATGCGGGACGGTTTTTTGTGTGTTGAAAACAGGGGTTGTTTTGCGGTTGCCCGCATATTTGAACCTGTTCTGACGATCGGGAATCCCGACCGAAGAGGCATCCGCCGAAAACTTCGATCACCTCTTACCTCGTTAACCGCGCAAAACGCGCGGCCTGGCGCTATCATGTCCCGGATTTGCGGGGAACGGCGCGGGCGATGATCCCCCGTCCGCACGCCGTTCGATCACGGATCGGGGGAATATGGGAACCGCCGAAGCGGAACACATCAGAAAATTTGCAGGGCGTATCGTCGAAAAACGTTACTTTTCACGCTTGATGACGACCTGCGTCGCCGACTTAAAAATATGTCCTTCTGGAACGAACCCGCGAACCGAAGAGAGCGGATAGATGTTGCTATGGCAGCCAATCACGGTTCCCGGGTTGAGAACGCTGTGGCATCCGACTTCCACGAAATCGCCGAGCATGGCGCCGCATTTTTTCCGTTCCGTTGCAATGGATTCCTCGCCGTAGCGGATGGCAACTTTTGTCTTGTCGCTCTTGACGTTGGATGTAACCGCGCCGGCGCCCATGTGCGATTTGTAGCCGAGAACCGCGTCGCCTATATAATTGAAATGCGGAACCTGCACGCCGTCAAACAGAATGCAGTTTTTCAGTTCGGTGGAGTTGCCGACAACAGCGCCCGCTCCGACGATCGCGCTCCCTCGAATGAAAGCACAATGTCGGATTTCCGCGCCGTCACAGATGATCAGTGGGGCGCCGAGGTACGCCGACGGGGCGACGGTTGCCGTTTTGGCGACCCAAATATCGGGTGCGGGGCAATCGTATTCTTCCGCAGGGAGCGTTGCACCGAGCGCGCGGATGAAATCCGCAAGACCGTCCAGCGCTTCCCAAGGGTAAGTGAAGGACGAGAGGTAGTCATAGGCGATCGAATGTTCGGGGTGGCGATAGAGCGCGGTTACGCGCAGTTGTTCTTCCAATGTCGGCATGACTTTTTGCCTTCCTTGTTTTGGTGTTGACTTAAGGAGACTTCTAAAGAGAGGTTCCCTTACGCCTTTTCGAGTCCCTCGGCGCGGATCACCGCGATGATTTCGTCCACCGTGCGTTCGCAGATTGCTTCGGTTTCCGCCTCCGCCATCACGCGGATAAGTGGCTCGGTGCCGCTTTCGCGGAGCAGGACACGACCGTTTCCGTTCAGCTTTTCACCGGCGCGGCGGACTGCTTCCTGCACGGCGGTGTTATTCCGAACGGCGGTTTTATCCGCAACCCGGACATTTTTGAGTACCTGTGGCAGCATTTTGACCGGCTCTGCGAGTTTGGAGAGCGGGAGCTTGGAGCTAATGACGGCTTCCATGATCTTGATTGCGGTCAGAATCCCGTCTCCTGTTGTGGCATATTTGCTCATGATGATGTGACCGGATTGTTCACCGCCGAGGCAGTTGCCGGTTTCAGCCATGTTCTCCCAAACGTAGCGATCGCCGACCGTGGTTTGCGCGTAGTCAATGCCCGCCGCCTTGAGGGCACGGTATAGCCCCATGTTGGACATAATCGTCGTCACGACGGTGTTGTTGGTCAGTTCACCGTTCTGCTTGAGAACGTTGGCGAGGATGAAGAGAATGTGGTCGCCGTTGACAACGTTTCCGTGCTCATCCACGGCGATGCAACGGTCGGCGTCTCCGTCAAAGGCAAACCCGATGTCCAGGTTGTTTTCCTGAACATGGCGGGAGAGAACGCCGATATGCGTTGATCCGGCGTTGCGGTTGATGTTGAGACCGTCCGGCGACGCGTTGATGAGCGAGACCTTTGCGCCGAGCGCTTCAAACACGCTTTTTGCAATCATCCACGCGCTACCGTTGGCGCAGTCAAGACCAACGTGATAGGGTTTAAAGGAATAGCGGGAAAGCGAGATCAGGTAGCCGATGTAGCGGTTTCTGCCAGCCGCGTAGTCCACAATTTCGCCAAGCTCTTCTCCTTTTGCAAAGGGGAGATCCGGCGTGCTGACGCCGAGAGCGGCGAGATTTCCGTCCAAATAAAGCTCGATTTTTTCAATGGTCGCGTCGTCCATCTTTTCGCCGCGCCGGTTCACAAGCTTGATCCCGTTGTCGTTAAAAGGATTGTGGCTTGCCGAGATCATGACGCCAAAGTCAAATTCATCGCCCGAAACGGCATAAGAAACGCTGGGGGTTGTTGTCACGTGGAGCATATACGCGTCCGCACCCGAGGCAGTCAGCCCCGCAACGATCGCGTATTCAAACATATAGCTCGAGCGGCGCGTGTCCTTACCGATCACGGCGCGAACGCGATGATGACCGCCTTTTGCATAGTACCAACCGAGAAATCTGCCGATTTTGTAGGCGTGCTCGGAAGTCAGGGTCACGCCCGCCTCCCCGCGGAAACCGTCGGTGCCGAAATATTTGCCCATGTTCAATCAAGTCTCCTTTCCTGTCCGCCCGCGCAAATATGGGTTTGAGAAACCGCCCCCAAACCCGCGATGCGGGGCATTCCGGGCGCCAACCCCGATGATGAAGTTCCCGGAGGCGACAACCACCGAGAGCTGACCGAAAGCGTCCGAACAATACTATTATAGCATAGTTCGTAGCAAATGTCAATGGAAACTATACTTTTTAGTTAAAATGCCCAAAATATTGTATTTTTTGACAGAATCAAACAGATCCGACAGCAAAAAAGACAGCGGAGCAGACACGAACGATCCATTCGGAGTCGGTTTCCGCAGAGGGCGGGAGCGATTGATATGCCCGTCGCGCCTCGGCAAGAAACGCGGGGTCGTGTGCCGGATCGGTTTCGCGAACCAGGTGCAGAAACTGTGGGAACACCTTCCGCAATTCGCGTTCGTAGCGGTCATGCTCGCGCCTACCGCCGGCAAATCCCGCCGAGTGAACATAGGTGAACGAGTCGGCAAGATAGTGGAGCAGGACGCCGAGTCGAAACGCATCCTTTACCGACCGAAGCCCCACAGAGAGGCGCTTTTTCAGGTTGCGCTCGATTTTGGGGGTGGAATGGGGCAGACTGTGCCCGAGCCAACGGTGCGTTTCGCGGTAACCGCTCAAGTAGGTAAACGGGATGAAGTCTGGAATCATACCGCCCAGCAGAAACAGTTCGCGGCGGAGCAGATGTTCCGCGAGAACCGGGGACTCGGCGGCAAGTGCGCGACCCAGTTGCAAATGATTGATAAATTGCACGGGTGATCTCCTTTCCGAAGGGTTCATAATATGCAGAGATAGGATTCCCCGATTTTGCCGCTTCATGACCGATCAACCGATCACCGAGCAGAAAACCAACAGAATCGCGAGAAAAGCGAAATTAAAGAGGGAAAACAACCCGATGTAAAACCCTTTGCGCGTCGGCTGATGCCGCGTGTATTCGCGGAAGGTGATGAGGCTGGCGAGAGAGGCGATCAGAGTACCCGTACCGCCGATGTTAACGCCGCGGAGCAGGTTGCGATAGTCGGAGGTGAATCGGGAAAGCAGGATGGCGGAGGGAACATTGCTGATGATTTGGCAGGAGAGTGCGCTTACCACGAGCGGATTCTTTCCGAGCAAATCGCCGAGCATCCGCTGTACCGATTCCAAACGGGAGAGGTTTCCGGCAAAAATGAAGAAACAGACAAAGGTCAAAAGGAGAGGATAATCGACCTGCGCGAGCGCACGACGGTCTGCGAAGAGCAGAACCGCAGGGATGACAATCAATCCGATCCAATAGGGAATCACGCGGAAAACCATCACGATCGACAGAGCAAACAAGATCAGATAGAGCGCGGTTCGTGCGGCGGGGAGCCGATCCTCCTCCGGTTCGCGAAGCTCGATCCGCAGGCGCGGCAGAAAGAAACAACAGGCAAGAATGAGCGCGATTGCCAGGAGAAAAGGAGGAAACATGATGGCGAAAAATTCGCGGTCGGGGATGGAGAAATAGGAATAAAGGTAGAGGTTTTGCGGGTTCCCGAACGGGGTGAGCATTCCGCCGAGGTTGGCGGCAATGTTTTGCAGGATGAAAACGGGAGCCATATACCGCTCGGTTCCTGTGGAGGAAAGGACAAAATAGCCGAGGGGCAGAAAGGTCAGGAGAGCCATGTCGTTGGCGATCAGCATGGAACCGACGAAGGTGATGCAAACCAGCGCAACAGTCGCCGCGCGGAGATTGCCGGTGAGTACCACCGTTTTCCGGGCGAGGCGGGAGAAGAAACGAATGTTTTTGAGCGCACAGACCACAGCGAGAACGCAAAACAGACAGGAGAGTGTTTTGAGATCAAAATAGGAGCGATAACCCCCGTCGGGCGGAACGAGGAACGCGGTGACCACCGCGAGGACGAACGCAACGCAGAGAACCGGGTTTTTCCGGGGGAAGCGCAGGATCGCCGAGCGGATCGCGGAGGCGCGGGAGGGATGAATGAATGATTGTGAATCTTCCATGTTCGGTGTTCTGAAACCTCATTTCAAAAAGAAAAAGTGTATGACCTATGTATCATACCCTATTTTCCCCGTTTTGTCAATGGATTTTCCGAAATTTGCATAGCGTATGATCAAAAACGTCATGCGAAGCGGTCATGTATGTACAAGAACGGCAACAGGTTGCAAAAGCCTGTTGCCGTTTTGCCAGGCATTACTGAATTTCACAATGCTTCAAAGCATATTGTAATAGAATGTTGACCAATTCATTTCTCGAACGGTTGGATTCCGTGGATAACCGATTCAGTTCCGCCACAAGTTCCTCCTTGATTCGAATTGAGAACGTTTTATACCCGTCCTCGCCGCGTAGATTCTTTTTCTTAATAATCAAAGGTTCTTTCATTTTTTCACCTTCTTCTTGTTTTTTATAATTATACCTTGACAACAAGAACAAATGTATGTTATAATATATAACATAATACATGTTAAAATGAAAGGGAGAACGTTCAAGATGGATAATTATGTAGTTGACGGAGACAAAATCAGGAAGGATAGTGCTTTTGGTAGTGTTGTATATACGATTGACGGGAACAACGTCAGAGAGGGTAGTGCATTTGGGAAAATCATATATACAATTGACGGAGACAAAATCAGGAAGGGCGGTGCTTTTGGCAGCGTTGTATACACCATTGACGGAAATAATATCAGAGAAGGCGGTGCATTTGGAAAAATCTTATATACCATTGACGGAAACAACATCAAAAAAAGCGTCGGTGAACGGGAACAACATCAAAAAAGCGTCGGTGGTACTCGCAAAGGCACCGGTTCCGTCGGCGGGGGAGCGGTCGGTGTTCTGCTTCTTTTGATTCTCGGTATCATTATCGGTCCGTTTTTAACTTTTCGAGTACTTCCGACATGGGGAAAGTTTTGTTTGTTGGTGAATATTTTCATTCCCGTCGGTTTTATAATCGGAATGCTTGTGACAAAAAGGAAGGCAGAAAATAAGGATGAAGAAGCGGTAAACGAGCAAAAAAGTAGGCGAAAAACGTCAAGCATCTTTTTGATAATCGGATTTGTAATTGGGTATATAGTTTATTCCGTCATGATATGGGAAGAATTTGCAGGGAATGAGGAGAATGATTTTGTATTTGCCAATTTTAAGCCGGCATTGCTGGTGTTTACCATTATATCTGTTTTTTTTACTTTGATTTCCATAATCAATCTTTTCTCCGATAAGTCTAATTGGAATGGAGCAAAAAAAATCAAACTGGTTCTTTCGTTGTTCCTGTGTTGCTCAGTACTCGCTTTTTCAATTGTCGGAACAGCAATTGGAGATGCTTCAGTAAATTCAAAAAAATCCGAATACTACAAAGAAATTGAGGAAAGCAAAAAAGTTGTTATGGGCGATTTGGTTTCATGTAATACATATGATACCTATGTTGCCTTGAAATTCGAATTGACAAATAACACGGACGCTACTGTTTATTCTCTGAAAAGAATGTCTATAACAGTTCGGGATACAACACAAATCGTAGCATCGGGTGTTTTTAACGATTATACTCTTTCGTATGGCGGATTGAGATCCGGTGCAACAACAACTATAGAATTAAGATTTTATTTTTCTCCTGGGCAAGAAGGGGCTGCGACACGATCCTATTGGCAATCTGCGAAAGAGATCACTGTGACGATAACATCGGACATCCGTTGGTAAACAGGACAAAATGCAAAACTTGTTTAACTACTCCACCAGCGAACTTTCGCAAGACGCATTTCTCCGATGGCTGTTTGAAAACTATCAATGCGAAAATGAAATTGTTCGAGATGCCGCCCATGCTTTACTGGGCGAGATGACAGGGATTGAGAATTTAGATTTCGGAACGGTTGAAGAATTAAAAACCGATAAGCAGGTAGAACATACCGATGTGGTTGTGAAGTTTCTTTACAACGGGGAGAGACGGGTTCTTGTAATCGAAGATAAAACTTTCTCGAATCCACATGGCAATCAATTCGAGAAATATAAAGCAGATATTGAAACCGAGCTTTCAAAAGATGGTCTAAAACACTTTTATTATGCCTACTATAAAACTTATTTGGAAAGTCAGAACGAACGTGAGGAAGCAAAAACGTGCGGCTGGAAATCGTTTTTTCTAGATGAAATTTATTTGTTCTTTCAGAAATATCCGCATTCCGATTGCCTGATTTTTGACCAATATCGGGAACATATCGCCGAATTGAAAACGAAAACAGAAACTTATCGTGAGAAGCCCATGAAGGAATGGGGTAAACCTCATCATGAGAAAGTCATGTTTCATGCTTATATTATAAAAGACCTTTTCCCGCTTGTGAAAGATAATTTAGTTTTTTTTAACGCTCCCAAAGTAGTTGGCTGGCATTCTTATTCTTCACTTTGGGTGGAACGCAAAAAGCAGGATAAAATTAAGTTTTCTATGGAAATTTCCTTTCACCCGGCATGGGATCATGCAAATGTGACCGTTCGTTTGAGTGGCTATGAAAAAAATGAGGCGGCTTGCCCTTCCCTCAAAGAATGGGCAAAACAGGAATTGAAACAAAACAATCTTTTCAAAGAATATAGTAGTGAAAAGTGGTGCATAGCAAAAGGAAAAGATAAGTTGTCCTTCAAAGAGGGCATATCCAATATGACAGAAAAATGCAAAGATTTGATAGATGCCTTTGCAGAAGTTTGCAAATCTATGAATGCCGAACTTTCTCAAAATCCTCATTGGCAAAAAACTGAACTTTTGCCAAAAAAATCGCAAAGAAGATCTTGAAAACAAGTAATATTTCCTAGCCGAACAAATAAAACAGGCGTCCTTCCTTCAGAAAGGACGCCTGAAATTTTCGCCGTAGCGAGTGGATGAGATAAATCTTTTTGAAAGTTTTTGAAAGGAGAAGTGTCGCTGGGAGGGGGAAACTTTTTTCAAAAAGTCCCCCCCTCCCAGCGACCTTTTCTTTATGTCCCGTAGACCCGTTTCGCGTTCTCGGAGAGGATTGCGCGGCGTTCGCTGTCGGTCAGCGGCAGTTCGAAGAAGAATTCCAATTCCTTTGCGGGGCTCCACATGGGGTAGTCGGTTCCGAACAGCACGCGGTCAACCCCGTAGCGCCGGATGAGCTTTTCCACGCGCTCATGCGGATTGCCACCCGTCATAAACGGGACGGTGGACGAGCAATCCACCCAAAGGTTCGGGACTCCGGCGAGTTGTTTCGCCGCTTCTTCCCAAATCGACCAGCCGCCGAAATGCGCACCGATGATCCGCAGCTTCGGAAACTGTCGCAGAATGGGGAGCAGGCGGTTGGGGTTGGAAAAATCGTAGCGGTAGTCGCCCGTGTGCATCAGAATGGGCAGGTCGCGCTCCTCGCAGATCGCGTAGGCGGGGAGAAAAAGCGGGTCGTCGATGCGGTATTTCTGAATGTCCGGGTGAATTTTAATGCCATGCAGACCGAGGTCGGCAAGGTGGGCGATGTCGCCCGCCATGTCCTCGGACGCTGGGTGGATCGTTCCGAGCCCGATCAGCCGCCCGCCGCCCTCGGCAACCGCGGCGGCAATGAATTCGTTGATGCTCCGCACCTGCTTCGGGGCGGTTGCAACCGACTGCACGACAAACCGATCCACGCCGACCGCGTTTCCAACCTCGGTCAGATCGCGGACGGTTCCTCGGCAGGCGGCGGTGGTTCCGTAGAAGGCGTCGGTCCCGGCAACGGCACGATCCACGATTTTTTCGGGATAGATATGGCAATGCGCGTCCCAGATCTCATATCCGTTTCGCATTATGCCGTCACCACCTTGCTTGCGCGTTGCAGACCCAGCTTTTCAACCGCGTCCTGCCGCATTTGGTATTTGAGAATTTTACCCGCCGCGTTCATGGGGAAGGCGTCAACAAAATCAACGTATTTCGGAACCTTGTGCCGCGCCATACTCGCGGCAATGAAGGATTTCATTTCGTCGGCGGTCATGGTTTCGCCCTCTTTGAGGATCACGCAAGCCATGATTTCCTCGCCGTACTGCTCGTCGGGAACGCCGATGACCTGCACGTCGCGCACCTTGGGATGCGTGTAGATGAACTCCTCGATTTCCTTCGGATAGATGTTTTCGCCGCCGCGGATGATCATGTCTTTGAGACGACCTGTAATGCGGAAATTCCCCTCGGGCGTGCGGCAGGCGAGGTCACCGGTGTGAAGCCAGCCGTCCGCGTCGATGGCGGCGGCGGTCGCTTCCGGCATTTTGTAATAACCTTTCATAATGTTATAGCCGCGTGCGACGAACTCTCCCGTGACTTCATCCGGGCATTCTTCCCCGGTTTCAGGGTCAACGATCTTGCATTCGATCTCGGGAAGCGCACGTCCGACCGTGCCAACGCGAACCTCGATCGGGTCGTCCGTGGAGCTCATGGTGCATCCGGGGGAAGCTTCGGTTTGCCCGTAGACAATGGTAATTTCGGTCATATGCATTTTCTCAACAACGTCGCGCATCGCGGAGATGGGGCAGGGGCTTCCCGCCATGATGCCGGTTCTCATATAGGAGAAATCGGTTTTCGGGAAGTCCGGGTGCCCGAGCAGGGCGATGAACATGGTGGGAACGCCGTGAAACGCCGTGATATGCTCGTTATGGATGCAGGCGAGCGCGGGCTTGGGGGAGAAATAGGGAAGCGGGAGCAGGGTGGCGCCGTGGGTCATGGACGCCGTCATGGCGAGAACCATGCCGAAGCAATGGAACATGGGAACCTGGATCATCATGCGGTCGGCTGTGGAGAGATCCATGCGGTCGCCGATGCACTTGCCGTTGTTGACGATGTTGCGATGGGTGAGCATCACGCCCTTCGGGAACCCGGTGGTGCCGGAGGTATATTGCATATTGCAAACGTCATCGGGATCAACCGCTGCCGCCATCCGCAAAACCTCTTCATGCGGAACCTCCGAAGCTCGCCCGAGCGCATCCTGCCATGTCATGCAGCCCTTCTGACGGAACCCGACTGTGATGACGTTGCGCAGGAAGGGGAGCCGTTTGCTATGGAGCGGTGCGCCGACCTTCAGCGTGTCCAGCTCGGGGCAAAGCTCGGAGATGATTTTGCCGTAATGGGTGTCCTTGGACCCCTCGGTCATGATGAGCGTGTGCGTGTCGGATTGCTTGAGCAGGTATTCGGCTTCGTGGATTTTATACGCGGTATTGACCGTGACCAGCACCGCGCCGAGCTTGACGGTTGCCCAGAACGCGATATACCACTGCGGGACGTTGGAAGCCCAGACCGCAACATGGGATCCCGCGCGGACGCCGAGTGCAATGAGAGAGCGGGCAAAGGCGTCAACATCGTCGCGGAACTCCGCATAGGTGCGGGTATAATCGAGCGTGGTGTATTTGAAGGCGTATTGATCGGGGAACTCTTCCACCATGCGGTCAAGCACCTGCGAGAAGGTGTTCTCGATCAGCAGATCCTTCTTCCAAACGAATTTTCCGGTGTGCGCACGGTTCCAATAGAGCGTTTTTTCGTTGCGCGAGGTGTTGCTGAACTGTCTCATATAGCTTGCGAACTGCGAAAAGACAATTTCGGGATCATCCAGCTCGGGGCACCATGCCGGATCCCAAACGAGCGAGAGAAATCCGTCATAGTTGACCGATCGGAGCGCACGCATGATCTCGGCAATGGGAAGCTCGCCTTCACCCAACAGACAGTATTCGATGCCGTTTTCGGTTTTCCGCGCGTCATTGATATGGACGTGGCGGACATACGCGCCGAGGTTTTTGATGATCTCGCCCGCACTCTCGCCGCCGTCAAAGTACGCCGCGGACATCTGCCAAAGCGCACCGACGTAGTCGCTGGCAAACCGCCCGAGAAAGTCGCGCAGGCGGTCGGTTCGGGCAAAGATACCAACCGTTTCGATCAGAAGGGTGACCCCCTGCGTTTCCGCCTCCGGCAGCATTTCGCCAATCAGACCGGCGGCGCGGTCGATCGCGCCCTCCATGTCGGCGTCCGCGACCGCGTTGGTGTGCAGACGGATGGCGGAAACGCGGAAGCGCGACGCGACGCGGAGACAGTCCCGAAGCTCGGCGGCGGCAATGTCGCGGTCGCCTGCAATGTCGGCGAGAACGTCAATCGCGGGGATGGAGAGCTTTTTTTCATAGAGCTCCCGCAGAGTCGATGTTGCGGTCTCGTCGCGGAGGATGTTGTTATGGTCGGTGAAGAGCTTGCCGTGAATGTTGTGCAGTTCAATCCCGTCCAGTCCGAGATCGGCGGCAAGCGGGAGAAAATCGCGAAAGGAGATGTTGTGCCATCCCTTGGTGGAAACCGAGAGCTTCATGCCTGTTCCTCCTCGTAGATGATTTTGTTCACAGCGGAGAGGTAAGCGCGGATAGCGGCGCCGATGATGTCGGTGGAGATGCCGTTTCCGGCATACAAGCGCCCCTCGGAGCGCAAGCGAACCAAAGCCGATCCGAGCGCCTCGCGCCCCTCGGTCACCGACTGAATTTGGAAATCGTCCAGCTCATACCGATGCCCGACGATCTGCTCGATGGCGGAAAACGCGGCGGCGATGGGACCGTCTCCGATGCTGACGCCCGAGATTTGTTTCCCCTCGCGCACCAGCGTGATCTGCGCACTCGCGGAGATCACATTTCCGCTGTTGACCACATAGTTGACCAACTGGTATGCCGAAGGAACCTGAAGAGCGGTATTGGCGACAATCGCGTCCAACTCCCGCGCACCCACCTGCTTTTTCGCCGCCGTACGGCAAAACTCTTCATAGACTTTTTTCTGATCCTCTTCGGAAAGGTCGTACCCGAGGCGGGCAACCGCGGCGATCACGGTTTGCAGGGAGTCACTCTCGCCCAAAATCAATTGTTCGTTCTCCGCGGGAGCGATGGCGGCGGTGGTCTCCTTGGCGTTGTCGCTGACCCAGCGGATCTGCTTGACGGTGCGGTGAAGCTCGGTCAGAGACAGGCGGGTGGAAAGACCGTAGCGGTCGCCGCAGGTGCGCAGGATGCCGGCGAAGGTTTCCAGCGGAACGGCGGAACCGTCTACACAGGTTTTGATGACGGTTGCCCCGTGACGAACGGCAATGAGCGCCTCGGCACAGGCAAGCCCGTTGCGGTTTTCACAGCGAACGCCGAGCGGAACGGTCAGCGATTCGGCAATCGGTTTGATGAAGTCGCCGAAATCATCGGGCAGCATTTCTGCCGCGCTGTCGCAGATGGAAACGGTTTTCGCACCCGCTC
>CAKJZF010000083.1 GCA_918290775.1 Clostridiales bacterium
GATGAAGTGATGCTTCAGACGACGGCGGAAATGCTTGAATCCTTGGGCGTTACCGCGGAATGCGCGAAGAGCGGCAGCGACGCGATCGGGATGATTTCCGCTCGCCACCGTGAAGGACGGGACTACGGCGTCATTATTCTCGACTGGAAGATGCCCGATATGAACGGGATCGACACGGTGCGCCGTATCCGGTCGGAAATAGACGAAAAGATCCCCGTTCTGCTGATGTCCGCCTACGACAGATCGGACGTCGAAGACGAGGCGAAAAAGGCGGGAGCCAACGGCTTTGTCAGCAAGCCCCTTTTCCGATCCACGCTTTATGATAAAATCAGCCAACTCGTGGGAAGAGAGGTAAAATCAGTCGAACCGGAGGACGATTACTCGGATCTCGAAGGAGTGCACGTCCTCGTGGCGGAGGATTACGATATCAACTGGGAGGTCATTCAGGCAACGCTCGGTATGTTCGGCATTACCGCGGATCGTGCGGAAAACGGCCGCGTTTGCGTTGATATGATGAGAAACGCCGAGGAAGGCAGTTACACGCTTGTTTTCATGGATGTGCAAATGCCCGAAATGAACGGTCTTGACGCCACAAGAGCGATCCGCAAACTGGATAACCCGTGGGCCGCGTCGATACCCATCATCGCGATGACGGCGGACGCGTTTTCCGAAAACATAACCGAATGTCTGAACGCGGGTATGGACGGGCATATCGCCAAGCCCGTGGATGTTAAACTTGTAATCAAAGAAATTCGCAAAATAAAAGAGAGGAAGAACAAACAATGAAAAAAATCTTCATTATTTTCATGGTGGCGCTCATGATCCTCGGATTGGCGTCGTGCAATTCCGGGAATCAGGAGGAAAAAGAGGAAAGCTTCGCGCCTAAACTTGACCAATCCACCGTTTGTAAAATCAGTGTAGTGGGTAATTACAGCAATTTCGAGGCTCTTGAGGCTGAGTTTGACCGTTTCAAGGAGTATTACCCGAACGTCGAAATGAACTACACGAAAATCGACGGCGATTACAACAACATGATCGCTACCGTCCTTAAGGGGAAC
>CAKJZF010000084.1 GCA_918290775.1 Clostridiales bacterium
CGTCCAGATCGCGGCGGCGGCACATACCGTCTTTCCGCACCCCACGTCTCCCACCACCATCCGGCTCATGGGAACGCGACGCGCCATGTCGGCGCGGATCTCCGCGATCACGCGCTCCTGCGCCCCGGTCAGCCGGTAGGGAAGCAGGTCGGTCAGCGGGGTGACGTCCGGGGTGGAGCAGACCGGCGCGGTCGGCGCTTTGATCTGCCGGCGGTTGATCGCCATGCCGAGCGAAAAATCGAAAAATTCCTGATAGACCAGACGCCGGCGGGCGCGTTCAAGATCGGTCTGATCCTCGGGGCGGTGCAGATGCAGCTCCGCCTCGGCAAGCGGCATCAGCTCCCGCAAGTCGATCAGCTCGCGCGGGAGCGGGTCGGCTTCGGGGTTGCCCGCGAGCAGGTCAAACGCCGTCTCCACGTCCTTCGTGATCTGCTTGAGCGTCAGTCCGTCGGTCAGGCGGTAGACCGCGCAGAGCGGCGGCAGTTTGACGCCCGGCGCCCACGGCTCCGCGACCGGCGAGGACATGGTATAGTTCTTCCCCTTCTTCTCAACCTTCCCCCAAAAGCGGAACACCGCGCCGACCCGGAACACCGATTTGAGATAGTCCTGATTGAAATAGACGATCTCGCAGATGGCGCTGTCGTCGAAGGCGCGAAACTTGAGAAAGGTCTTGTGGCTCCGCAGGCGCACGATCTTCGGTTCGGTCCCGACGGTCAGAATCAGCGCGGACTTGCCGTCCGGACGGGCGTCCGCGATCTCGCGGATCTCTCCGCGGTTCTCATAGGCGCGGGGATAATGCGCGATCAGGTCGCCGAGCGTGGCGATGCCGAGCTTTTCATAATGCGCGGCGCGGACCTTTCCAACCCCGGGCAGGACGGTGACGGGCGATTGACGGGTGATCATGGCGTTCGGTCCTCCTTCTCCCCGGCGCGGGGGACGTTTCTGCCTCTATCATACCAAAAAAAGCTCTTTTTTGCAAGAGCTTTTTTGTTTTTTCACCGGGAAACCGCCAAAGCCGACCGTCGAACGGGTCACAGCTGACCCGCCATGCGGTCGCGGAGGTTGGAAAGGATCCGCTTTTCGAGACGGGAAATATAGGATTGCGAGATGCCCATGCGGTCGGCGACCTCTTTTTGGGTCAGTTCGCGCCCGCCGCGGAACCCGTAGCGAAGCTCGATCAGCTCGCGCTCGCGCGGCTCGAGCGAGGCGACCGCGGCACGGACGGCGGCACGCTCCTCGCGGATCTCCATCTCATAGGTGACGGTGTCCTCCTCGTTGCCGAGAACATCCGAAAGAAGCAGTTCGTTGCCGTCCCAATCCATGTTGAGCGGCTCCTCCATGGAAACTTCCATGCGCGACGAGCCGCGCTTGCGGATATACATCAGGATTTCGTTTTCGATGCACCGGGAGGCATAGGTCGCGAGCTTGATGTTCTTGTCGGCGCGGAAGGTGTTGATGGCTTTCATCAGCCCAACCGTTCCGATCGAGATCAAATCCTCGATGCCGGTTCCCGTATTGTCGAAGCGTTTGGCGATGAACGCCACCAGCCGCAGATTGTGCTCCACGAGAACCGACCGCGCCTGTTCCTCGTCGATGCGGGCGATCCACTCCGCCTCCTCGGCGGGCGAAAGCGGCGGCGGCAGAACCTCCGGGCCGTTGATATAGTACACCCCGCGCGGGCGGAACCGCCGGGCAAACCACGCGCGAATCCGCGCCAACAGACGAAACATGGTCGTCATCCCCTTTCTTTTCTCGTTCTTTCCTTTCATTGAGCTGGCAAAAGCGCGTCGAACCCCGCCGCCCGCTCACCCAGCGGCGCGAGGGCGATCAAGTCGCCGCAGGGACGGGATCCGTCGGCGTCGGTCAGGGTCAGCGAATCGGGAACGATTGCGGTCAGAAGCGCGGACCCCGTCGCCGCCGCGGACGGAATCAGCCGCAGTTTTTTCGCGGCGTTATGGTCGCTCTCAAACCGGATCCGCGCCGGGTCGCCGACCGGCAGGAACACTTGCGGCGGCAGGATCCGGCGCAGGCGTTCCGCGTCGCAAAGAATAACCGCACGCCCCGAGGTCGGGTCGCGGAGCAGGTTCCCGGTGTCCACCATGGCGCGAAGGGTCACGCGCCGCCCGAACAAAACCGCTTCCAGCGTTGCGGAGCGGGTGCGGCGGGAAAGCCCGAAAAGCCTGCCGCCGTGACGGGTCAGCAGTCCGCTGACCAGCGCGAGAAGCGCAAACAGCCAAACCGAAATGTGATCCTCGGTCAGCGCGTCCATCGGCAGGTTCAGCCGGTTGAGCATCCAAAACAGCGCGGTCATGCAGCCGCCCAACAGGACGGAGGTTAAGATGTAGGCTCCGACGGTTCGCAAAACGCCCGCGGGCTTCATTCCCCGCCCGGCAAACGCAACGGCGCAGATGCCGAACGCGGCGGCAACGTCGAGCGCGATTCCGAGCGCACCGTCCAGCCCCGCCAGCAGAACGCCCAACGCAAACCCGCCGCCCGCCGCCGCCGCGAGAATGACCCGCCATCGCCGCGCACGCCGATGGGTGACCGCCGCCGTCAGATTCAGGCAGAGCAGATCCATGCTCATGTTCACCAGAAAATACAGGTCGGCGTAAACCTCCCGCTGCGGCATGGCGTCACCTCCCGTCCCCCGCCCAGCTCCGGGGTTTGTTGCTACGTCTATCATAGCAAATCCGCCTCGCTAATTTTGTCGGAATCGGGAACCCAAAAAAATTTTTTTCGGGACTATACATTTGGGGGAAATTATGTTATAATATGGATAGCCTTCAAAGAGGATTCGAACAGGGCGCGTAGCCGGTGTAATGTCAAGAGCAACCCGACGCGTCACGCGCCGATCCATTCAATCGGAAAGGAAACAAACCATGTCTCTCAACCACATTCAAACTCTGCAAAAGAAGCTCGCCGAGGCGAACGCCGACGCCGCGTTCCTTTCAGACAAGCTCAACCAACGCTACCTCTCGGACTTCGATTTTGACGACGGTTACGTCCTCGTCACGCGCGAAAAAGCCTATCTCGTCACCGATTTCCGCTACGTCGAGGCGGCAAAAGCCGCGAGCGCGTCCTTCATGGACGTTGTGACCCCCGACCGCGGCGGCATGATGATCTTTCTCTATGAAACCCTGCGTGACGCGGGGTGCAGGACCGTTCTGATCGAGGAGGAAAAGCTCTCCTACGCCGGCTACTGCCGCATCTGCGAACGCCTGCCCGGCATCAAGGTTACCGGCGGCGCGTCGGCGATCCTGACCAGGCTCCGTCTCGTCAAGGACGACGACGAACTCGCCGCCATGGCGCGTGCGCAGGCAGTGACCGACGCGGCGTTCGCCCACATCCTCGAGGTCATCCGCCCCGACCGCATGACCGAGATCGACGTGGCGCTCGAATTGGAATTCTTCATGAGAAGCCACGGCGCGTCCGGGCTGGCGTTTGAGACCATCTCGGTCTCGGGCAGCGCGTCCTCCCGCCCCCACGGCGTCCCCCGCAACGTTCCGCTCGAGCGCGGCTTCCTGACCATGGACTTCGGCGCGTTGGTGGACGGTTACTGCTCGGACATGACCCGCACGATCGTGCTGGGAAAAGCCGACGCCGACATGAAAAAACTTTACAACACCGTCCTTCGCGCACAGACCGAGGCGCTTGCCGCCGCAAAGGAAGGCGCTTCCTGCCGCGCCCTTGACAAGATCGCCCGCGACATCATTGACGGCGCCGGCTACGCAGGTCGGTTCGGACATTCGCTCGGTCACGGCGTCGGGCTGTTCATCCATGAGTCCCCCTCGCTCTCGCAGGGAGCGCCGGAGGACCTCGTGCTTCGCCGCGGCAACACCTTTACCGTTGAACCGGGCATCTACATCGAGGGGCTTTACGGCTGCCGCATCGAGGATATGTGTTGTATCCGCCCCGACGGGGTCATGATGGACTTTACCAACAGCCCCAAAGAACTGATCGAGATCTGACCGCCAAAAAAACACCCCCAAAAATCAACCGAAAGGAGACGCCGCATGGGAGAAGAATCCGTTGCCGTTTGGAACCTCGTTCAATACCTGATCGTTCGCTATCAGATTGCGGAGACCTCCGCCGCCCGCGCGGCGCTGATGCTCGGCGGTGCGCTCCTCTGCATCTTCGTTCCCTATCTGCTCGGGAGCGTCAACCCCGCCGTTCTGATCTCCCGTCACCGCCCGGGCGGAGACGTCCGCGACTACGGGGACGGAAGCGCCGGAACCGGGAATATGCTCCGCGTCTATGGAAAAAAGTACGCCGCGATCACGCTGGTCTGCGAAGCCCTTCTGACCGCCGCCGCCTATTGGTTCGGGTTTTTCCTCTTCTTCGGCTATACCGGCGGCGGTATTGCCGGATTCTTTGCGGTATTCGGTCATATCTTCCCCGTGTTTGCCAAATTCCGCGGGGGAAAGGGCGTGGTCTGCCTTGCCGTGGTCGCCCTCTGCAACAGTCCGCTCACCTTTGCTATTCTGCTCGCGATCTGGCTTGTGGTCGCGTTCGGGACGCGCTTCGTCTCGCTCGCCTCGGTCATGTTCGCTCTGCTCTTCCCGCTCATTCTCCGCGCGTTTACCGGGGAGGGCGCGGGACTTGCCGTTGCGATGGCGGTGGCGGCTTCGGTGACGGTGGTCATCCGCCACAAGGAGAACCTCTCCCGCCTCTACCACGGCAAGGAACCGAAACTGACCTTTCCGAAACGAAAACCGAAAAAATCCGACTCGGAGGACAGCGACTGATGGATTTGCTTCTGCTCCTTCTGACGGCGTTTGAAAAGCAGGCGCTGACCAAAGCCGTTCTTTCCAAACCCGCCGACCGTTCAACCGTCCGCACCGTTCTCACCCCGCGTGTGGTAAGCGGGAAAACGGTCCTGCAGGCGGAAACCTTCCGAACCGACAACAAGGCGGTTCACGAAAACATTCCGCCCGAGAACACCGACCGCCTCCGCGAGCTGATCGACACGCACGGACAGGTCAACCTGATCACCTCGGCGGGCGTCTGCGAACTGCGCGTTTCCAAATCGGGCAAGAAAACCCTGCTCGGCGGGGAAAAGCTCGAACGCGTCCTGACGGGCGGCGAC
>CAKJZF010000085.1 GCA_918290775.1 Clostridiales bacterium
AGAACATACGCTGGGCAGATTTATCAGGAAGGTGCGCATATGGTGATTAGCCGGAAAAAGAGCGCACGCAATAATGGATTCTAATTGATTCACCGTCTGTCCGCTTCGTTTGCACAAACCAAATAAAACATTCCCCTCGTCTGTTCTTTCCTTTCTCGGGGAGATGTTTAGAAAATTGCCGCATGCGCCCCTCTCAAGGTCTTTCCTCCCCCTCCTAAAACCGAACCGAGAAAACGGTGCCGGTTTGCAAAGTGCTGGTGACCGAGATTTTTCCTCGCAAGGCTTCGGCGAGGTTTTTGGCAATGGAGAGCCCCAATCCGAAGCCGCCGACGCTGCGGGCTTTATCGGCACGCCAAAAGCGCTCGAACAGGTGTGGCAGATCGTTGGGCGAGATGGGGGTTCCAAAGTTTTGAACCGAGAAAACCGCGCCCGTTCCGTGCGCTTGCAGACGGACGGTGACGGCGGCGTTGTCGGGGCTGTATTTCACGGCGTTGTCGAGCAGTATATGCGCCAATCGGACAAAGGTTTCGCTATGGCTCGGCAGAATCACATTCGGGTCGATCTCCGATTCAAGCGTGATGCCGCGTTCAAACGCCAAAGGTTCAAATTGCAGAACCGTTCGTTCGGTCAGCTCGCTCAAGGAGAGCGGAGAAAGGGTCAGCGTCCGCTGTGCGTCCTCACTCTTGGCAAGCTCCAGCATCTGATTGACCAAACCGCGCATCCGTTCGGCTTCCTCGGCGGTTCCCTCAACCCATTGCATCTGCTCGCCAACCGTTGCGGATGGTTTTGCGCGGAGAATATCGGCGTTTGCGAGGATGACGGTCAGCGGCGTTTTGAGGTCGTGAGACGCGTCGGCAACGAACCGCTTCTGCTTTTCCCAAGCCTCGGCGGTCGGGCGGATGACGATGCCCGCAAGCACATAGCTCACGCCGAAAAACAACAACAGACTCCCAACGCAAACCGCGCCCGAGATGATTGCCGTTGAACGAAGCGAATCCGAGAGGTAATCGGTGGAAGCGAACACGACGCACGCTCCGTCGGTCGCCGGCACGCGACGCCACGCAAGGTTCAGCGAGCGAATCGTCCCGCTGCTTTTGGAGGTCGCCGCAACCTTTGCGACCGCCTGATCGAGAATTTCATCCTCCATATCCGCGCCGAACATATCCAAGCGGGTATAACTGCCGTCGTCGTGCAGAATCACGGTGACGGTGTAGACATAGGAAATCTCGTCTTTGCCGCCAATGGAGGGCAGACGAATGTCACGGCCGCGATCCTCTCCGCGGGGTCCGTTGGGCGCGTCCGGCTGATTCTCCGATCCCGGAGCTTCTCCGGCAGGCGGTTCCTCGCCCGATTCCCACGGACGCTGCTGACCGCCCGAATCGGCAACGCGCAAAGCATTTTCGATGGCGCGGTCCACTTGAGAACGGGCGTTGCGATAGGTCAGAACGCAGACCGCACCGAACATGACCGCAACCGCGACGCCGACCAAAAGCATATTGATCAGGATAAACCGACGCTTCAACCGCTTCAGCATGACGCACCGCCTTCCAGCTTGTAGCCGAGCTTTTTCATGGAGACAATCTCGCAAACCGAGCCGACAAAATGAAACTTCTTGCGCAAAAAGGAGATATACGCCTCCACATTGTTGTCGCCCGCGTCCGAATCAAAGCCCCAAACCTTGGTGATCAGCTCCTCTTTGGAAAGGATCACGCGGGGACGGGCAAGAAAGAGCTTGAGCATTTCGGTCTCTTTGAAGTTGAGACGAACCGTTTTTTGCGTTTCGCGGCAGGCCAGCGTGCAGGAAGAGAGCGTGAAAACGAGATCTCCGAAGGTCATCTCGTCCAGCACCACCTCCCCGCGCCTGCGGGACAGCACGCGGATCCGCGCCAAAAGCTCTTCTGGCGAAAAGGGCTTGGTCATGTAGTCGTCCGCGCCTGCGTCCAGCCCCTTGACCTTATCGGGAACCGCGTCTCGCGCGGTGAGCATTAGAATCGGCGTTGTCACCTTGTCGCGCCGGAGCGCCGACGCGATCTCAAACCCGTTTTTGCGGGGGAGCATGACGTCCAGAACAATGCAATCATAGATACCGCTTTTCGCGTAATCATACCCTTCCTCGCCGTCCGCCACGGCATCAACCATGTATTTTTGCTCCCGCAGGATATGACAGAGCGCGTCGGAAAGGCGTTTTTCATCCTCTACAACCAAAATTTGCATAGGCAATGTTCTCCCTTCGATACCCGTTGTTTGGAAACGGGAAATTCCGAAAGGGGTTCCTCTCAGAGAGGAACCCCTCTTTTTTAAGGCAATGCCGCACAATTCACGGCTGGCGCCTTGATGCCCCATGCGCTTGCATCTGTTCCGTCATATTGCGCCAAAACTCCGGGTGGCTTGCCACCCTGCCGGTGGCGCCCACACCGGCGGTGTTTCGGTTGATCTGACAAAACATCTGCGGCGCGGATGAATTATCAGAATTGTGCGGTATTGCCTTAGAACTGCACGCGCGGGATCAGCTTTTCCCGGATCAGATCTTCGGCATACCCGGCGAGCGACCCAACCGAAGCGGCACTCACATAAAAGATTCCGTGCGCGGCGGTCGCGTCGGAAATCGGGTTTCCGTCCGCGTCATAGTTGTCGATGATCTCAATCGTCAAAAGGCATTTCAGCCCGCTGGAACCGTACTCATAGTAACGAATGACCGCGTCCACCTTGTTGTTCTCCGTCCAAATGCGGTTTCCGTCGCTGTCAACGGCGGTGTTTGCGATGGTGGCATAGTCCTCCACCCGGTAAGAGATCACGGCGTCGGCTTTGTCGTCGTTGACATCCGACGCAATGAATTCCTCCACGGTCATTCCCTTGTCCGCCCGGAATTCCGCCGCGTCAACGTCATCCTCGATGGAACAATGGAGCAGGCGGGAAAAGAACCGGCGGAAATTGTCGATCGCGGTATAGTCGGTGTGTTTGATCTTTCCCGTGTCGGTCAGTTGGTCTTCACCGATGGTGTAATCCAGCACGTGATCCGTGTTGCCTTCGTACTGCGGGCAGGTAATTTTCAGGTAATCCGAGTTAGGGCCATTGGTCTGATCGCTCGCTGTGTTGTCGAAAAGGAAGTCAAAACTCCGCTCGGTTCCGTTGTCGCGGTCGCGGAAGGTGCAATGAAGCTCCCGGAGATAGGCGATGTTGTTTTGAAAATAGGAATCGTCATACCATCGGCTCTGCGACCAGCGGGTGAACTCCACATAGTAGGGATCCACGGCAACGATCATATCGTAGAGAAAAGAATAGATATAGCATACATTCTGCCCGAGCGCTTCATCCGAAACCGATTGCGACCCGATGATCAGACGACTTGTCACATCGGATCCCGACCCGCCGCTGGCAACGGCACGGTTATAGAGAAAGGAGAGCAGGAACACATCGTCCACCAGTCCGTATTTTCGGAGATCCTCCAGCCCCGGGGAGAACTTTTTGCAGGCAAGAAATTTCATGCCGTAGAGACTGTACAAAACCGAATCAACGCTGTTGGAGTTGATTGCATAACCGCGGAGAAGCTCGGTTTCGCTCCCCTCTGGAATGATATAGGGCGAAATGGAATAGATGGTGTTTTCACGGACGGTCAAATCCTCGTAGCTGAACTCGGTGATCAGCTTGACATGGCTTTTCTCGCCTTCGGGGGGATCAATCGTGTCAACTCTGCCAAATGCGAAATTGCTCACCATGGGATAGGTGGCCATGCTCATGGGGTAGATGACCGCCGGCGTAATCATGCGCTCCGCCGGCTGCAGAACGGTGTTTGCAATGTTGGAGCTGACGATATAGACCGACGCGCGGTCGGCACGTTTGACATAATACCCGTCGCCCGAAACGATCGCGTCACCGACATAGACCGTGTAGGAGACGTCGGTTTCGATCATGGATCCGTCGTCCGCTTTTTCGCCTTTTTTGATGGTATAGACAGCGGGGGATTGGGTGTAGTCCACGTTCCCCTCGTCATCGGTCACAACCGCGAGCCCGTAGGCGGCATAGTTGATGCTGCCGTCCGGCAGGCGCGGCGCGGCGGGATCCGAAAGATCCAGTTTCCGGCGCGTCAGCGTATACCCGCAAGCTGAACAGAGATATGCATAGGTTTCGCGGTCATAGAGAGACACGTAGGTTTTGGAATCATAAGTGGCGATGGCGTCCATCCAACTGTCGCCGTTCCGAATCGAGACCGTGACCGCAGAGGTATACGGCGTTTTCGCATTCTCCTCCGTATTCGGCACTTTGCGGCAATAGGTTCTGTAAGTCCCTGTTTCGTTGGTGACCTCGATGGAATAGACGTCCTCCTGCTTGATCTGCGGGAACATCATCACGCGCGTGTTAATCACCGTACCGCCGAGGGTCTCGTCGCCCTCGGTGTCAACCACGGCATAGGTCTCCCATTCCCCTGTGGAGGTGTTGACGCGGTATTGGTTTCCGCTCCCCGCCGCCACATACACCAGATACTGCACGCCCGCCTTGGTGGTATAGTTGTTGAAATCATTGTCATCAGCAACCTTCATCTTTTCGCCCTGTTTGTTATAGAGCGCGTAAAGCCCGGTCGCCTTCTCCTGCTTGACCGTATATTTGTCGGTCACCGTTTCGCCGCTCTCGTTCACATAGGTGTCCTTGAGCGTGTAGACGCCGACCCGCACATGGGCGATTGCCAGCGCCACGGAAAGCGCCGCGATCACCACCGCGAGCGCCAACGCCGCAATCCGTTGGCGGCGCAGCATAGTCCGGCGGCGTTCGCCTGTCTTTTTCTCCCAATGCGCCACCAGCCGGATGTCATGATCCGACGCAATCACGGTATCCTCCGTGACCGGCTGATCGCCGAGATACCATCCGACGAACGCATACCCGGAGCGGGTTGGCTGGGGAAGCGCTCCGAAGCGCTGCCCCATGATCCCTTCCCGGCTCCGAACCGAAGCCGAACCGCTCGCGGCGTCGAAGATGATATTGATGACGATTTCTTCAATTCTCATTCGAAGCTACCATGAATCCTTTCTTTCGAAAATGAAACGCGATCAATGACCGAACCGGCGGCGCACCAACACCCAAACGCCAAGCCCGGTTGCGGTCAGGGCGGGAATCAGCGCGAGAACCACCGTCCATGCCGTTTTGAAAGTCTGCGAAACATAGCCGTCCGCGATTTCGGTCTCATACATGGGTTCAAATTTCAAACCGACACCGACCACTTCATGTCCGACAACCCGCAAAATCTGCAGCAGCACATCGGTGTTGCCGTAGGAATTGGTCAGGAGCAGATCGTTGCCCGCGAACGCGGTGGAACCGAACGCGCAAACATAGGTGGCGTCGTTGACGTTGGTGTATCCCTGACCCTCTCCGATCAGCCGACTCTCGCTTGTAACGGTGGCAAGTTGATAGGACCCGGCGGAATCCACAATCGGATTCCCCTCGCCGTCGTTGATCGCCTCGCCGCCCAACCGAATCGCCTCGGCATAGGTTCCGCGTGCCGCTTCCGATGCGCGGAATACGTTATAGATGGATCTCTCATGTCCGTTTTTGTAGTAATATCCGTAGTCATACGGATCGGTGCTGTCCTCTTCGGTTGGGATATGGCTGGACGGCAGATATTGAGAAGAATAGACGATGGGCATACTGTTCGGGAAGATGACCTTGGGCGCGGTTCCCGAAGCGCGGATGGAGGATGTGACCGACCCGCCGGTTCCCGCCGTTTCATACGCGCCGATGACCGAACGGTTTTCGCTATCCACCGAATCACGCGCCGAGACCACGCGATAGTTGCCCAAAACGGTCAGTTCATCATCCGGATCCACATACCGCTCAAAGGCGATGCCCCAATAGCCGAGGAATTCCTCGAAAACCGGCAGGTGCGGCGTGTCCGCGTCCACGAACACCATCAGCGAGTTTGCGTCGTCCAGGAAGCGATCGAGCTTGCCGATCTCTCCCGCCGTTCCCGAAAGGTAGCTCCCCGACTTGAAATCCTCCTGCGGGTCAAACACGAGGATCAGCCGGCAGTCCGCCGGTATTTCCTGGGTTTCAAGATTCAGATACTGAATTTTGAAACCCGCGCCCTTGACTGTGTTCAGCAACCCCTGATACGTCGGGTTGCCGTCCGCGTCGGTGTGCTCCTCACCGAAGGGTTCTCCGTGGTTGACGGTGATGCCGCAGATCGGAGCCTCGGCTTTGGTGACCGCCATGATCGTTCGCGTAAAGATACGCTCGCCGCTGTATGCCCAAGGCTCGGTGTCGGTATCGCTGCTGTAGGTGTAGAAGTTGCGCAGGGAGAGGATGCGGAATTCCGATCCGCTCGCCACGATGACATTGGATTGATAGATAGAGGAATACGAATTGGTGCGGTAGGCGTCCACAACCGACGGGTTGGACCAGACGTCCACCGTCCGCACGCGGATGACCTTCGGGTATTTTTTGGCAAGGCTTCTCGCCGTGTAATAGACATACCGCATGAGCCGGTTTGATTTGAGCAGGTCGGGATCGGAGCAGAAGATGATCTCCACCTCCGCCGCCCTCTCCCCGGTTGCCTCCCGCTCCGCACGCACGCTCTCAAAGGTCTGATCCAAAAGGTCGGTGGTTTCGCGGTTGAGCTTGTACGCCGAATCCGCGGTCAGATCCGAAAAAAGCAAATTGCCCGAAACCACCGCCGTCAGCCCCACGTTGAGAAGAAGGACAGCGACGATCACTGCCGCCGTGACCGCGATCACCACAGAGCCGCGACGGAATTTGTTTTCGAGTTTCATGTTCCGTTTGTTCTTCCTTTCCGTGGATTTAGGAATATCTGCGGCGCACCAGCGCGGGAACGGCAACCGCCGTAACCGCCAGCGCGGGCAGAATGGCGAGCAGAAGCGTCCAGCGGAGCTTCTGCGCCGTTGTAATCGTACTCATAGAGCTTGCGTGGAAGGGCTTGATCGTCAGTCCTTCGGGAGTTGTCGTCCCGCCGACGGTTGCGAGGATGCGAAGCATCGCGTCGGTGTTTCCGTAGACCGCCGATTGCAGATAATCCTCGGTGGCAAACCGCACCGAGCTGACCACGCCGACCCGCGATTTGCCGCCTTCGAGCGTCTGCTCGGTCAGCGACATCAGCATCACGCTTTTGCCGTCAACCGCTTGCCCGTTTGCCCAGGAAACCGCGCCCTTGCCGCTCTCATAGAGCGTATACATCGTGCGATCCCCCTTGACATAGCTCCCGTCGCCCTGCGGAACAAAGTCATTCGCGGCGCGAAGCCCGGTCGCGTTTTTGAACACCATGTTCTTCGACAGCCCGTTCAGCAGTTCTCCCGCGTAGCCCTGCGCGTTCGGCTTCCCGTAAATGGTGTAGCCGTCCGACGTCAGCGACCCGGAAGAATCCTGCACCATATAACGGTAGGAATCCTCCCCGGCGGTGTGATAAAGCGAAGCGACGCCCCAGCCCGAAAGATATGCCTCGAGGTTTGGCAAAGCCGGCGTTCCGTCCTCGATAAACACGAGGAAGGAATGCCCCGCAACCGAAAGGAACCCATCGAGAATCTCCGGCTCGGAGATCGACGAAACATCGTTGGCAACCGTCAGATCCTTATTCGGGTTGAAGCAGATCAGCAGGTTGCATTCGGGCGGGATGACCGATTTTGCCAAATCCACATAGTCGATGCGGTAGCCCGCGTCGTCGAGCAGATAGAGAATTTCATAATCATAGTACGCCTCGCCATGGTTGTTGGTCAGGCAGGCGACCGGCGCGGAGGGCGCAACGGCACGCAGAATCCCCGCGGCGAGCTTTTTCTCGCCGTTATACGCCCAAACCTTGGACATGTCCCCGCCCTCAAAGACAAAGAACTCCGAATACGCGTAGACGCGGTGATAATCGCCCGCGGCAATGATCACGCTTGTGAATCGCAGGCTGACGTCCCGTACGGTTTCCACACCTGTTTCGGGGTCGATATAGGCGGACGTCATATAGCCCCGCACGCTGTCCGGGTCGAGCCAAATGTCGCGCCATTCCACCGTAACCCGGTCGCCCGACCGAGCCGCGATGTCATTCGCGGATGCGTAAATATAGGACATGGTGGAGCTGCTCTCGAGGTTCTCGGGGCGGTCGCAGAAGATCACCTTGACCTCTGCGCGCTGTCCGCTCGCGGCTTCGGCGGCGTCCAGCGCGGCGTTCACCAGCGTATGGCATTTTTCGCTCACGCCGTAAATTTCCTTGGCACGCAGATCGCTGTACCACCCGTACCGACTCGCGAGCGTTCCGACCAGCGCGTTTGCCAGCACGGTCGCGGCGATCAGAAGAACGGTTAGCACCGCGGCAATCCCGCCGTAGCGTGCCTTTCGGCTTCGGATCAATCGTTTTTTCATGCCGATCGCGTTCCTTTCTGCCGATCAGCCCCAACGGCGCTTTTCATAAACGCGCACGGTGAGAAACAGGAATACAAACGCGAGCGAGATATAATAGAACAGCGCCGCGTAATCAAAAATACCGTTGGAGAAATTCGAGAACCGGCTCATGACCGAGACCCAATCCAAAACGAACCGCACCGCGTAGCTTCCGATCAGAGGTTGTCCGTCGCTGTCGGTCAGACGGTTGAACACATTGAGCAGTACCATCACGGCGATCACGCCGATGGTGATGATCGCGGCGGAAAGCTGATTTTCGGTCAGTGCGGAAATCAGCGTCCCGACGGCGATGAGCGCCGCTCCGAGCAGAATCACCGCGAGCAGACTTCCGAGGATCTCGCCTGTAACCGGTCCGATGTGCGTCAGCGCCATATTGTCGCCCGCGCGTTCCGCCGCGCCGACCACATAAAGCGGAATGAAATTGAGGCAGGAGATCAGGATACCGCCGACATAGATCGTCAGCGCCGCAAAATATTTTCCCAACACCATGCCCGTGATGGTCACGGGAGCGGTCAGGAGCAGCTGTTCGGTGCGGAGCTTCCGCTCCTCCGCAAACAGCCGCATCGTCAGAATCGGGATCAGAATCACAAACGAGATGATGAGAAAGGTGAAATAGGAAGAGGTACTGTAGCTTCCCGCGTTGATGGTGGTATAGCTGAACAGGAGCGCGGAAAACACGAGAAATACCCCGAGATAAACATACCCGATGGGGTTGATGAAATAGGATCGCATTTCTTTGCGGTAAATGGCAAGCATATCGGTGTTCCTTTCTTATTCGTCGTCTTCGGTGTCTTGCCGGGCGGATTCTTCGCGCTGCCGTTTCGCGTCCTCAAACAGTTCGGCGCCAACCTCGCGCTCCATCGTTACGCGGTCGCCGCGGCGGGGTTTACGCTCTGCTCGCGCCACGCGCGTCTTTTTCTGCTCGGATTGGTCAACCACCGTAATGAAGATGTCCTCCAGATTCATGCCCAGCGACTCCAGCCCGATCAGCGCCCAGCCCTTTTCGGCAAGCCGGTAGAAGAGCTTTTTGCGGATGTCGACGCCCCGTTCGCTCTCCACCGTGTAGGTGATCGCGTCGCCGTCCCGTTCTGCGAGCGCCTCGGCGTATGCCACGCCCGGTATGCCGCGCAGCTCGGCGAGAACCTCCTTCTGCGGTCCGCAGATCTTGGCGTTGAACCGCCTGCTCTTCTCCACCGCGTTGGAAATGTTTTCGGTCATTTCGTTCGCCACGATTTTGCCCTTGTTGATGATCACGATCCGGTCGCACACCGCCTGCACCTCCTGCAAAATATGCGTGGAGAGGATCACGGTGTGTTCCTTGCCGAGGCTGCGGATCAGGTTTCTGACCTCGATGATCTGTTTGGGGTCCAGTCCGACGGTCGGCTCATCGAAAATAATCACCTTCGGGTTTCCGACAAGCGCCTGCGCGATGCCGACTCTTTGGCGGTACCCTTTGGAAAGATTGCGGATCACGCGCTTGTAAACGTCGCGGATGCGAACCGTGTCGCAGATCTGCCCGAGATGCTCCGCGCGGTCGAGCTTGCAGCCCTTCAATTCATAATTGAAATTGAGATACTCCTCCACCGTCATATCCAAATAAAGCGGCGGCTGTTCGGGCAGATAGCCGATCAGCTTTTTCGCGTCCAGCGGATTGCTCAAAATGTCGATTCCCGCAACGGTCGCTTTACCCGATGTGGAGGAAAGATACCCCGTCAAAATATTCATCGTGGTACTTTTTCCGGCTCCGTTCGGTCCGAGCAGACCCACGATCTCGCCCTCGCCCACCTCAAAGCTGATGTCGTCCACCGCGCAGTTCGCACCGTAGTTTTTCACAAGATGTTCAATTTTGATCATACAGCGGTTCTTCCTTTCCCTTTTTCGCCCTGCCCGGACGGGCATGGTGCACGATCCCACAATATTACATTATATTTTACCACGCAATTATGAACATACCGTGAATGCTCGGAAAATTCGCCGTGATTGCCGAAGATTTTCGCGAATTTTTTTACCTGCTCTGTATAAACTCCCCCGCGTCGGCAAAAAATGAAATCGAACAGACGCAAGCCATCTGAAATTCAAAGCCGAAAAAAGGAGTTTTTATCATGCCTCAAACACCCAATCAACCGCAAAACGGAAAGGAATCCAAATTCGCCCGCAAGCTGCGCGCGATCCGCGTCAACCGCGCGGTCTTTCTCTCCGCCATCATCATCCTGCTCGCCCTTGCCGTGATTCTCGTGATCACCGCCGTGACCAACCGTGCCCGCCGTCGCTCCGCCGAGGAAGTGATCAAGCCGGTCACGGGGAACGACCTGACCGAGCCGAACCAATCGGACGAGCCGACCTCCGCAAAGCCCGAACCGGAAAACACGACCAAATCCGACGACAAGCCCAATCAGCCCCCTGCCGAAACCGTTCCAACGCTTTCGCTCCCGGTTGACGGCTCGCTCCTGCAGGCACACAGCGCCGATCTTCAGGTTTTCTCCCGCACCATGCAGGACTACCGCGTTCACCTGGGCGTTGACCTTGCCACCGTTGCCGATGCCCCGGTTCTCGCCGCGGCGGACGGCACCGTTGCCCGCGTTTGGGACGACCCAATGATGGGCAAATGCGTGGCGATCTCCCACGCCGCCGACAGCCTGACCGTTTATAAGAACCTCGCCGCCGAACTGCCCGAGGACATTACCGTCGGCGCGTCGGTCGTCCGCGGACAGCGCATCGGCACGGTTGGAGACACCGCGCTGGTCGAGGTTGCCGAAGAACCGCACCTGCATCTGGAGATGACGGTTGGCGGTTTGCAGGTCAACCCGCTCGACTATTTCCCCGCTTCCATCCTCGACGCGCTCACGCAGGACGCTTCCTACGAAGATGTCAACACCGAAAAATAACGAACCCTGTTTGGCGGAGCGGTGGGGGGG
>CAKJZF010000086.1 GCA_918290775.1 Clostridiales bacterium
ACCCTGACTCCTGCCAACTCTGCACCAAAGAAGAATTTGCAACGCTCGTGCGCGATGCGCTCGGCATCCGCCGCGGCGGAAACCTTTCGGCTTCGTCGATGGAGGTGCTCGCCGTTGTCGCCTACAATCAACCGGCAACGCGGTCGTTCATTGATTTGGTGCGCGGAGTGGACAGTTCCTACGCGGTCAACTCCCTGCTCGACAAGGGACTCATTGAAGCGGCGGGTCGGCTGGACGCCCCCGGTCGTCCGATGCTCTATGTGACCACCGATAAATTTCTCCGTGTATTCGGCATCAATTCGCTCGACGAACTGCCTGCAACCGAGGCGCTCAGCGTTGCGGCTCAGGCGGAGCAGTTGAACATGAATGCCGAGCTGAACGCCGAGGAAAAGTCCGCCGAAGAACCTCTTCCCGATTCAAAAGAATACACAGAAGCGGTGGATTCCGAAGAAACCGACGTAATCTTCGAGAACGGCGCGGAGCCGATTTCCGAGGTCGCGGAGCCGGATGATCCCGATCAGATCCCCGCGTTTGAAGAAATTCCGGAAGATCCCCAATAAACATTCCAAAGGAGATCCGCTATGAACGGATTGCTGATCACGCTGTCGGTCATCGGCGGCATCGTGGTTCTGCTGCTCCTCTTGCTCTTTCTCGGTTCGGTGCGCGTTCGCCTGTCAATCAACGGCGATGTGACGGTGCAGGTATCGGTTCTCGGCATTCGGAAGAAACTGCTTCCCCGCCCGAAGCCGCAGGAAAAGCTGCGCGACGTTGCCGGATGCCGCCACCCCGAAAGGCTTCTGCGAAAAGAGGAAAAACGACGGCAAAAAGCCGCCGAGAAAGCAGAACAAAAGCGACTGCGGGAAGAGCAGAAACGCGCGGCGAAGGAAGCCGCCAAGAAAAGCGCTCCCACCGCGCCCGTGCCCAATCTCAAAGAAAATCTCGATATGATTCTTTCGCTTCTGAAGCGGGCGTACGCGCTGACAAAAGGCAGAATCAGGATTACATTCCGCAGGTTTCATCTCCGCGTCGCAACCGGCGACGCATCGCAAACCGCCATTCTTTACGGCGTTATTGTTCAAACCGCGGCATATCTGCTGCAATGGACGGAGGATCATTTCAATCATGTCCGCCGCCGGGACGGAGACATGACGGTGGAGGCCGACTTTGTCTCTCCCAAGTCCACCGCTGATTTGGATCTGCGGATCTCGGTTCGTCTCTTCCGCGCCGTTCGCATCGGCGTCGGGATGCTTCGCGCGTTCCGTGCGGAGAGAAGGCGTGCGCGACGTCGCGCGGCAAAACGGGTCTCGGGTACAAACTCCTGACCGACAACAGTTGTCTTTCATTTTTTCACATAGATTCAGGAAAGGATTTTTCAGCCATGGAAAACGAAAGTTCGATCAAGGAAATCATCCGCAACGCACTGGAGGAGGTTCGCTCCGTGATGGATGCGGACACGATTGTGGGGCAACCCGTCAAGCTCGACAACGGTGCAACCATCGTTCCCATTTCCAAAGTTTCGATGGGATTTGCCTCCGGCGGTCTTGACCTGCCGAGCAAAACCGAGCAAACCGGCAAGAAAAACTTCGGAGGCGGAGGAGGAACGGGTGTTTCCGTGATTCCGATCGGCTTCCTGACCGCCTACCCGGACGGTCGCGTGGAATTGCTTCCGCTCAAGCCGGAGCAATCCACCGCCATTGAACAGGTTGCGGACATTCTCAACCGCATGCCCGAAATTATCGGGAAGATCAAGAACATTTTTGAAAAGGACCCGAAGCCGAAAGATCCTGAAAAGAAAGCGGAAGAACCTGCAAAACCCGCGCCCAAGGCAACGGCTGTTGCCGCAAAGTCGGGGGAGCATGATCTGACCGATCAGGTTCTGACCAGCATGGCGCAGGACGAGAACTACGCTCTGGCGGACGCCCCCGATGAGGAAGAGGACGAGCCGATCGAAAAGCAACGCCCCACCAAAGAGGAAAAGGCGGCGCAGAAAGCGGCTCGCAAAAAAGAGGTTGCCGAGCTGAAAAAGGCGAAAAAAGAAGCGGCACGCCGCAAAGCCAGCTTCGACTACGCCGACGAGGACTGATTCTCCCCGCATATTCCGACCTCCGAAAAAATATACATGAACTGTGTGGTATTGCCTTAGGTATATTTTTTCGGAGGTTCCTTATGAAAAGATTCGGTTTACGGGCATTGACCTTTACCCTGCTCCTTTCGATGTTGGCTTCGTTCGCAATCTTCCGCAGTTTCGCATTGCCGCGGGAAACGATCGCGGAGGCGGCGTCGCTGATCGGAGGGGTTCGGGTTTCTCCGTCGGTTTCGGCGCAAAGCGCCGTTCTGATCGAGGAAGAGAGCGGAAGCGTTCTGTTTGAGAAAAACGCCGATGCCCGATTGCCGATGGCAAGCACCACCAAAATCATGACCGCGCTCGTGGCTTTGGAACACGCCGCGCCCGAAACGGTCATCACCGTCCCGCGCGAAGCGGTCGGTACCGAGGGATCCTCCATCTATCTGTTTGAAGGAGAGCAACTGACGCTGGAACAGTTGCTTTGGGCGCTGTTGCTCGCCTCGGCAAACGACGCCGCGGAGGCAATTGCCTACGGTGTTGCCGGCGGAATCGAACCGTTCGCCGCGCTCATGAACGAAAAGGCGGCGTCTTTGGGGCTTACCGACACACATTTCGAAAACCCGCACGGGCTGGATGCCCCGGATCATTACACAACCGCCCGCGAGCTTGCCATCATCACCCGCGCCGCGCTCGCAAACGAGCTGATCCGGAAAATGGTCTCCACACGCAAAACCACCATCCCCCACAACGGAACCGAGGGGATGCGGCTTTTGGTGAACCACAACAAGCTATTGCGGCTTTATGAGGGTGCGATCGGCGTTAAAACAGGCTTTACGAAGCGAAGCGGACGTTGTTTGGTCTCCGCCGCGGAACGAAACGGCGTCACGCTCATCGCCGTTACCATCCACGCCCCGGACGACTGGAACGACCACCGTGCCATGCTCGACGCGGGGTTTGCCGCTTTGGCCGCGGTTTCCCTCTGCACCGAGGGCGGCATTTCCTTGCAGGTTCCCGTGGTGGGCGGCGTTGCCCCGGAGATCACCGTCAGAAGCGCCGGAGAACGGCATTTGGTTCTTCCCGCCGGTCACGGAGAGATCACCGCCTCGGTAGAGCTTCCGCGCTTTCTCTACGCGCCGGTTGAAAACGGAGCCGCCGTTGGTCGGGTGGTATGGCGAATGGATGGCAAAATCGTTGCCGAGGTTCCGCTGACGGCGGTCGGCGAAGTTGCCGCGCCGAAAAAGGTCGGGTGGTTCCGAAGGCTTTGGAATTCCCTGTTCCATCATTTATAAATCATAAAGTCAGGAGGTGCGCTATGGCGGAAACAATCCGCATTCAGAAATACTGTGCCGATTGCGGCGTTTGTTCCAGGCGTGCCGCGGAGGCGGCAATCGAACGGGGAGAAATCCTCGTCAACGGTGTTCCGGCTTGGATCGGGCAAAAGATTGACTCCGAACGGGACACGGTCAGCTACCGCGGAAAACTCGTTCTGCCGCACCCGCAAAAACACTACATCCTGCTCAACAAGCCGCGCGGCGTGGTCTGCACGGCGCACGACGAAAAAGGTCGCACCCCCGTAACCGCGCTCGTCCGTATTCCGAACGCGCGGCTCTATCCCGTCGGTCGATTGGATATGGACTCCGAAGGGCTTCTGATTCTGACCGACGACGGGGATCTCGCCAATCGGCTGACGCATCCGCGCCATGAGATTCCGAAGGTCTATGAGGTCACGTTGACCTCGCCGCCAACCGAAGAACAGATTGCGGCGCTATCCGCGCCGATGGAATTGGACGGCTACCGGCTGCTCCCCGTCGGAATCCGACGGCTGGCGGCGGACAAGCTCGAACTGACGCTTCGGGAGGGGCGCAACCGTCAGATCCGCAGGATGTGCGAGCAGGTCGGTCTTTCGGTTGCGCGGCTCTGCCGCGTGGCGATCGGGGTCATCACGCCGGACGGTCTGCCTGCCGGAAAATGGCGGGAACTGTCGCCGCGCGAGGTGAACTACTTGAAATTCAACGAAAAGCAATCGGAAAGTGAGAAATAGGTCATGTTAGAGGTTTTGCCAATTCAGGAAAAAACAGAGCAGGAGTCGCTCTGTCGGCTTTGCGGAGTCCCCTTCCGCACGGAGATGCTCGCCTACCGCGCCACCGTTGACGGTGAATTTCGCGGGATCTGCCAATTCACGATGAATGCCGACGGCGGAAGAATCGTCGATTTTGCATGGGTACCCGGAAAGTACGATTTCGAGACCTTTTTCATCCTCGGTCGCGCCGCGCTCAATTTTATCGACCTCTGCGGCGTTCACCGCGCATTTTTCGACGCGAAATGCGACAATGAAACGCTCGTCAAGGCAATCGGTTTTTCCCGAAATTCCGATGGAAGATTCGAAGTGGATCTGACCGGATTTTTCCAAGATCCCTGCAAACGCGCCCAAAAATAACATTTTTCTTACCAAAATTGTAAAAAATAACCATTTTTTGATGGTTATTTTTGTTAATCTTTTTATTTGGAAAATACTTGCAAAATTTACCAAAATATGGTAAAATATTCCTGTCAGAAAAAAACAAAAAAATGACGGAGGATGTTTTATCATGGAATATACAACCGGAATTCTGATTGCCGATGAAAGCCCCGCGAGCCGTTCGCAAATGCGGGATGGATTGATGAGAGCGGGATACCGCAACATTGAGGAAGCGGCAAACGGCGAGGAGGCGCTCGCCAAGATCGAGCGCATGAGACCGGCGGTGGTGCTGTTGGACGTTTGGCTTTCAAAGCTCGACGGAATCGGGCTTTTGAGAGCCTGCCACGCCTCGGAGAAAAAGAGCGGCGGATCGCCGGTTTTCATCGTGGTGTCATCGGTGACCAACCAAGGGCTGTTCATTCAGGCGAACGAAGCGGGCGCGGATCTCTGTCTGCCCAAGCCGGTCAGCATGACCAGCCTTTGCAACCACATCGAAAGTCTGCTGTCCAACCGGAAGAATGACGCGGCGAGAACGGCGGGAACAATGGAAAAAACGCCGGACATCGAGTCACAGGTCACGCAAATCATCCATCAGATCGGCGTCCCGGCGCATATCAAGGGGTATCAATACCTCCGAACGGCGATCCTTTTGACCGTGCAGGACAACGACATCATCAACTCGGTCACAAAGGTACTCTATCCCAGCGTGGCAAAGAAGTATTCGACCACGACCAGCCGGGTGGAGCGCGCGATCCGTCACGCCATCGAGGTTGCATGGGACAGAGGCGACGTCGATACGCTCAATTCCTATTTCGGCTACACCATCCAAAACAACCGCGGAAAGCCGACCAACAGCGAATTTATCGCCATGATCGCCGATAATTTGAGGTTGAAATATAAATTGTATTGAAAAGAGCAGACCTTGAGAGGGGGAGCGGGACTTTTCTTGAAAGAAAATGTCCCGCTCCCCCCTCTCAAACTCTCCCCTTCTCCCGAAAAGAACTTTTGGGAAGGGGTTGACAAAAAATCGAAAGTATGGTAGAATAAGGTTGCGACATAACTGCATAAACGATTCTCTTCTGGGTAAGTATACGTTTTTACCTTTGGTAAAAATGTGTACTCCGTTTTCGTATGCTTATTGCAGAAGAGAATACAGTTGTGTCGCAGCAATTGGAGTTATGCATTTTTCGGTGCGTGGCTCTATGCCGCGCACTTTTTTATTTTTTAAAAAATCGATTCAGAAAGGGTAAAAAATGGAAAACATTTTAGGGAAGAAATGCAGTACAGAGGAATTGATGGCAGAGGTCACACAGATTTTCCATGAAATCGGGTTGCCTCCCCATTTTAAGGGTTATGAGTATCTGCGAACGGCGATTGTGTTTGTGGTGGAACATTGCAAAGTTCCACCCTTGGTAATTAAAGAGATTTACCCGTATGTAGCAAAACAATACTTTACCAACGTTGCTTGCGTGGCGCGGTTAATCAGCTATGTGATCGAGATCACATGGGACCGTGGCGATGCGGACACGCTCAATTCCTATTTCGGCTACTCCCCCAAAAGCAAGCACGGCAGACCGACCAGCTGCGAATTTATCGCCATAATGGTGGACCATTTGCGGCTGAAATACAGACTGTATTAAGGCGATATCGCGATTTCACATACCCTGTACGCCAAAACCAAAAAAATCTCCCACTTGTCTGCTTTTTCGGGAAGAGGAGGGGGCTTGGGGGCGGGGGCACCGCGTTTTGGCGAAAAAGCGGGTCCCCGCCCCCAAGGTCGTTCGATGATCGTTTTTCAGCC
>CAKJZF010000087.1 GCA_918290775.1 Clostridiales bacterium
CGACAACGCCGTTATCTGACGATGTTTCCCGTGTAGATCAGATGCGCGTCTCCGGTTAAAACGACGTCTCCGTTCCCCTTCACGCAAACCGACAGATCCCCGCCGGGCAGTTCCACCGTGATCTCGCTGTCCTTCTTGCAGTAACCGTTCAGGACGGCGGCGACGGCGGCGGCGACGGCGCCGGTTCCGCAGGCGGCGGTTTCGCCGTTTCCGCGTTCGTAGACCCGCATCGAAAGCACCGTCGGGCTGACCACCCGGACGAACTCGGTGTTGACGCGTTCGGGGAAGATCGGCGCGTACTCGAAATGCGGACCGACGGTCGAAAGATCGATCTTCTCGGGATGGTCGGTAAACACCACGCAATGCGGGTTGCCGACCGAAAGGCAGGTAACGCGGTATTCGGTCCCGCCGATCGTAACGGGACGGTCGATCACGCGCTCGCCGTCAAGCGTACAGGGGATCGCCGCCGGCGCGAGTTTCGGTTTGCCCATATTCACGCCGACCATCGTAACCCGACCGAACGAGGTGTGCAGGGTCAGTTCCCGAACGCCCGCCTCGGTTTCGACCGTCACGACGTCGCGCTTGACGAAGCCGTTGTCGTAGAGGTACTTCCCGACGCAGCGGATGCTGTTCCCCGCCATCACCCCGTCAGATCCGTCGCGGTTACAGATCCGCATCTTCACGTCGGCTTTGTCGGACGGAAGCAGAACGACCATCCCGTCCGCCCCGATCCCGAAGCGGCGGTCGCAGAGTTCGACGGCGAGCGATTCCGCCCCGTCGAGCGGGGTTTTCGTCGCGTCGATCAGGATATAGTCGTCGCCCGATCCTTCCATCTTCGAGAACGCGACTGTGCGCTTCTCGCGGCGCATCGCGTTCAGGTCGACCAGTTCCGTATTCTTCTCAGAATACCCGCTCGCAATGACGTCCGCCATCGCGTTCGCCGTGTCGAGCGAGGTCAGGCACAGCACGCCGAGGGTCAGGGCTTTGCGGTGCAGGGCGATGTATTCCGAGAGGGTCTCGTCGTAGAGCGCGCCGGTGTAGACGATGTAGTGGATCTTGCCCTCTTCAAGCAGTTTCCACATCCCGTCCTGTTCGCGGATGCCCGGCACGACGTTCACCGGGATCCCGAGCTGCCGGATGGTCTCGGCGGTGCCGGGGGTGGCGTAGACCGTCATCCCGAGATCGCGGACCTTGCGCGAAAGCCCGATGATCTCGCCGTAGTCGTGGTCGTCCACGCTGATGAAGATACCCGTCTCTTTCCCGTCGTGCGGGTTCTGAAGCCGGAATCCGGCGGAGGTCATCCCCTTGAAGAGCGCCTCGCGGATGTTCTTGCCGATCCCGAGCACTTCGCCCGCCGATTTCATTTCGGGACCCATATACGAG
>CAKJZF010000088.1 GCA_918290775.1 Clostridiales bacterium
ATATGGGCTATTTGATGCACGGTTACCGACAGCGCATTGGCATCGCTGGAATGCACGGAAAAAGCACCTGTACGGCGATGTGTGCCGAAATCCTTCTGCGATGCGGCAGTGATCCGACGGTTCTTTCCGGCGCCGAGCTTCCCTCGCTCGGAGGCAGTGCCTGCCGAGTCGGGGAGAAAACCGATACCGTCCTGTTTGAAGCCTGCGAATACATGGATTCCTTTCTCTCTTTTTGCCCGAACATCGCAGTTGTCCTGAACATCGGCATGGATCATGTCGACTATTTTCACAGCATGGAGCAAATCCGGGAGTCGTTCCGCCGCTACGCCGAATCGGTGGGGCGGGATGGAATCCTGATCCGAAATTTGGATGACCCCGAATGTTGCCTGACCTTTGCCCGGATGCCTGACATAGCGAATGTTAAAACATTTTCCACCGTCGACTCAAGCGCAGATTTCTTTGCCTCCGAAATCCGGGCGGATCACGCGCAAATCTGTTTTCAACTGCATGAGAGGGGTATGGAACCGTACCCGATCAAAGTCGGCGCGGTCGGGCGGCATAACGTCTACAACGCGCTCGCGGCGGTTGCCGCGGCGAGAGCCGCGGGTGTCCCGCCGGAAGCCGTGACGCGTGCGCTGGCGATGTTTCGCGGTGCATCGAGAAGAACAGAATACCGGGGAACTTTGAACGGTTGCGCGGTTTACGATGATTATGCGCACCATCCGGATGAGATTCGTGCAACCCTTGCGGGTGTTCGGTCGCTGGTGCCGCGCGGCGGCAGACTGATCTGCGTTTACCAGCCGCATACTTACAGCAGAACCGCCGGGCTGTTTGACGCGTTTTCCCGCGCGTTTGAGGATGCCGACGCGGTTTTGCTGGTTAATATTTATGCCGCACGGGAGAGGAACGAGAGCGGTGTGACGTCGGAGATGCTTGCCAAAGCCGTCCGTAAGACGGGAACAAACGCAATTTCAAGCGGGTCGCTTGACCGGACAGCGGCGATGATTCCCGCCTGCGTGAAGCCCAACGACCTGCTTTTGGTAATGGGGGCTGGGGACATCGAAACGCTATTTGACCGTCTCCCCATTCACAAACTGTAAATAAAAAACAACGAATTATTAAATAATAAACTGGGTTAAATTGTCGTAAAATATAGAATAAAATCAGATTTTGTTATAAAAATGCAAAAAATCAAAATGGCCTCCGATTTCGGAAGCCATTTTGATTTATTTATAAGAAGGGACCGAAAAAGCGATTCAAACGATTTGAAAAATAAAAAATTTCAGGTAATCGGTTTCGGGGACATTCCAAAGAATCGGATGATCGGGCGATTGCTGACGTGCCTCAATCTGCCGCAATCCGACCCCGGCGTCCTGGGCGGCGTTGTGAATCATCTGTTTGAAATAGGTTTCTGTCATGAAATGAGAGCAGGAGCAGGTCGCGAGGTAGGAGCCTCTGCGCAGCAACTGCATGGCGCGCCGGTTGATTTCGCGATACCCCTTGATGGCGTTGTGAAGCGTATCGCGGCTTTTGGTGAAGGCAGGCGGGTCGAGAATCACCAAATCGTAGTCAAAAGAGGACGCGTTTGCGGCGGCGGTCAGGTAATCAAACACATCCGCGCAAACAAAATCCATGCGGTCGGATAGCCCGTTTCGCTCTGCATTCCGGCGGGCAACCGCGAGCGCGTCTGCGGAGATGTCCACGGCTGTCACATGAGCGGCGCCTGCCTGCGCGGCGTTGAGGGCAAAGGATCCCGTGTGCGTGAAACAATCGAGCACACGAGCGTCGGCGGCAATTTTTCGAATGGCGGCGCGGTTGTATTTCTGATCCAAAAAGAACCCGGTTTTCTGACCGTTGATGTAGTCCACCTCGTAGTGAATCCCGTTTTCGGTGATTCGGGCAATCCCGTCGGTCGAGGTCAGTAATCCATCGGCGGCATAAAATCCGCAAAACGGATCCATCCCCTCCCGTGCGCGGAGCGGGGAATCGTTGCGCTCATAAAGCACGGAAATCGCAACGCCGCATTCCTCCCGCAACACCTGAAGCAAAAGCCGGTAGATCAGGTCTTTGATCCGCTCGGTACCGAGCGAGAGAACCTCGGTTACCAAAACATCTCCGAAACGATCCACCGTCAGACCTGGGAAGGCGTCCGCTTCTCCGAAAATCAATCGGCAACATGAAAAGTCGGCGCCCATCACGCGTCGGCGGTAATCGATTGCCCACCGAAGCTTGCGTAGCCAAAACGTTTCGTCAAATTGGTCGTTGGCGTTTTTGGAAACGATGCGAACACGGATTTTAGAATGAGAGTTGAAGAATCCCGTTCCCAGATAGCGGTTTTTCGGCGAGTAGACGTCAATGAGCGTTCCGTCGGGAATGCCCTCGTCCGATTGTGTGATTTCATCCGCGTAAACCCAAACGTGCCCGCCGCGCAAAAACGCGGCTCCCTTCTCGGTTACGGTGACTTTAGGATATTTTCTCATGAATGCACCTCTGAAATGTGTTTTTTTACGCTACGGTATGGAAAATGGAACCATTTTCGGCAGTTCAGAATGCTTCGACAAAAAATCCGCCATAATGATGCTTTCTGCAGTACGTGTGCGCAAAAACAGACGTTTTTTGTTCCATTATGCAGGTAAAAGATCGTGTATAGCTGCAGAGGATCGAACACAACCGGTTTTCTCGGGCAGATCGACGCCGATTCAGCGTCAGAGCGCTTGGCAGTACTCGACGTACAGCTGTCGCGTTCTTCCTTGCCTCGGAGCCGATCTGCTCCGGGAAAACTGCATCGCACCTCCCGACAGACAGATTCCGAGGGGATTTTTGGCGGTGAGGAAGCCGCCCGACTGTCGTCGGGCAATGACAAAACGGCGAAAATCACCGGAAGATGGCGGCGGGCGGCGTTTGCGGTAGATCCTCTTCGGCTATAACGGATCGGACAAGATCTCCAATGTCTATTATAATGCAATTTCAATCGCTTGTCAAGATGAGAACCTCCATGATTTGGAAAGTTTCCGCCTGCCTGCCGCGGGAGAAAGCGAACGGAAAGAGAACAGATAAAGCTCGAACCTCTCACAAGGCAGTCATCTGTTTTTTTGTTTCAACCACCTATTTTTTTGGCTCGTCAAAATGTAGAAATTTCAAATCGTTTTTTGTGCATTTTCGACAAGCCATTGTTGACATCCATCATTTGGAAAAACAAAAATGCAAATTTGAAATAGGTAAATAAAATTTACATACTCGATCTCTTTGATTTGTCAAGACCTGCTTTGGAAAAATATTTCACAAAAATACCTGAAATATCAGGATTCAAATTATTTTTGGTTGTAATTATAGTAAATAATATTTACATTTTCTCAAAGGCAAAAATGTTTCGAAAAAACCTTAAATCGGATTTGTAAACTTTTTGAAAACGAAAGGCGCAAAATGCCGTTTTTACAGACGCGGGCAGGGTCGAAAGTTCGATTTTTTTGCTTGACAACCCAGGGAATTTGTGCTATGATCTATATATAAATCGAGGGGTAGCTATGCCCGAAACTGATTTTTGGGGTAAAACTGCCATTTGGTTTGCAGAATCCGGCGTTTTCGCCGGGCAAACGCGAAAGGTTCGTTCTCTTTTTCTCTTTACGCGTGCGCTCGCGACTGCGCCCGGGAACAAGAACCGCGATATGCCTGACAGGAGGAAAAACACATGGGCAAAAAAACAGTCACAAGAATCGTATGTATGGCGCTTGCCGTTCTATTTCTTGTGAGCACCGCCGCGATCGCCGTCAGTGCCGACGGAGCAGGCTTCGGCAATGTAACCGAAATGTCGATTGCGGATTACATCGACACGGCGAATACGATCTCTTATGAGGAGTACATCGCCCGTAACCGCGAATACTTTGCCGCCGCGCCTGTCCGCACTGGTAACGAAACGGGGGTTTCGTTTGACGCCACCGAGGGGTGGGTCTACTGGACGGGCGGCTTCGACACCTTCGGGCAGGGAAAGGGAAACCGCGTTTCCGTTGACGAAACCAACGGTTGGACGCTCTCCGTCCCGAACGGGAAAGATGCCGACGGAAACAAGACCTATGTCACCTACACCGCCGAAGAAGCTGCTGCCGCGGGGTATAACCTCGACGCGCTCGCCCGGTTGGATACCTACGGCGAGAACGGGGGAACCGAAGCGGTTTACACGCCGAGTACGGGTTCGGTCTCATGGACGATTGACCTCTCGTCGGTTCAGATCACCGAGCCGGGACTTTACAGCGTGGCGCTTGTCTACTATCCTGTGGAAGGAAAGGCTGCCTCGATCGAGCGCGAATTCTTCATCAACAATGAAGCGCCTTTTTCGGAGGCACGTTCCATCACGCTTGCCAAGCGGTGGGGATCCTATCTGCAGAGCGGAAATGACATCTCCGCGCTGACAGCGGTCTACACGCCTGCCAAGAAGATCCGTAAGGATGCAAATAAGCTCGCCGCGGAGCTTGCGTCGGTCAAGGCGGAGGCGGATTCGCTCGGCATCGTTTGCAGGTATGCCTCCGACGGTGTCTCGCTGCTCTTTGAACAACCTCTGACCGTCGCAAGCGCGATCAACGATTTTCTGGATCGGTATGGGCTCCGCTTCTTCGAAACGGATGACAACCGTAATGAACTGCGTCCGACCATGAAGCAGGCTCCCGAGTGGATGACCTTTTCGCTCCGCGACGGCGGCGGATATTACGCAAATGATTTCGGGTTCTTCTTCGACCCGACCGAAAATGCAACCGTTACCATCACGCTCAAGGGCGTAAATGAACCGATGGCGCTTTCCGAGATCGTTTTTACGCCGTATACGGTTCTGAACAGCTACGAACAGTACCTCGCGGATCTCGCCGCGAACGGCGCTGACCTTACTGAAGGCACCGACAAGATCAAGCTGGAGGGTGAATATTCCTCCCACACCTCCACAAACGTTATTTACCCCGTTGAGGATCGTGCTTCGGCGAAGACCTCTCCGAGCAGCACTACCCGGACGCTTCTCAATACCATCGGCACCGAGAAATGGGAGACGGCGGGGCAGTGGGCTGAATACCGATTCAGTGTCAATGATTCGGGAATGTATGAGATCTACTCCCGTTTCAAGCAGAGCTATCTCGACGGTTTGTATGTTTCCCGCTCTCTTCAGATCTTTACCGATTACACAAGTAAGGCGGATTATCAGGCGGCACACAACGGGAGTACCGCCGGTTACTATAACGGTGTTCCTTTTGAAGAAGCAACGCAGCTTCGGTATGACTATGGAAACAACTGGCAGGTCACCAATCTGACCAATTCCTCCAATAAGGTCAAGAAGGGCGAGACCAAAAATGAGTTTTCGATCTACTTCGAGAAGGACGTCGTTTATACGATCCGCCTCGAGGTGACGCTTGGATCCATGAGCGACAATGTGCGCAAGCTGGAAACGATTCTGGAAGCGCTGAACACCGACTATTTGGATATCATCAAACTGACCGGATCTTCTCCCGACTCCTATCGCGATTACAACTTCAAAACCCTGCTTCCCAACACGCTATGGGATATGCACGATCAATTCCAAGCCTTGGAGGCGCTTTCTAAGGAGTTGAAGAAGAACACCGCCTCCACCTATACGGGCATCTGCGATAAACTTGCCGATCTGCTCGACGATATGTCGCGTCATGAGGATGTGATTGCAAAGAACCTTTCCAATTTTAAAAGCTATGTCGGTTCGCTCGGCACCTTCCTGACTGATGCAAAGACCCAGCCGCTTCAGCTCGATTATCTGATGATCCAGGGCAAATCCGTCAAGGCGCCCAAGGCAAACAGCAATTTCTTCGTTTCCTTCGGTCATGAATTTTCCGGATTCATTCAGAGCTTCTTCCGAGATTACAACAGCATGGGTGCGCGTGCCGACGCCACCGTTTCCACCGAGTCGGTTGAGGTTTGGCTTGCATATGGGCGCGACCAGGCGCAGGTTATTCGCAATCTTGCAACCAACGATTTCACCACCAACACGGGAATCGCCGTTGACCTGAAGCTGGTTTCGGGCGGAACCCTTCTGCCGTCGATCCTTGCGGGAATGGGACCGGATGCCTACCTCGGGCTTGGTCAGGCGGACGTGATCAACTACGCAATCCGCGGCGCACTGATGAATATTGAAGATATGGAAGGTTTCGACGAGGTTGCCGCAAACTTCAATGATGCCGCCATGGTGGTTTTGCGGATGGATGACGCGGACGGCGATTCGCATTGCTACGGATTGCCGGAAAATCAGCAGTTCCCGATGATGTTCGTCCGCATCGACATCCTCGCGAATTTAGGTATTGAGATCCCGAAAACCTGGGCGGATGTCTATGTTGCGCAGTCCACACTCGAATCCAATAATATGGAGATCGGCGTCACCACCAACTATAAAATCTTCCTTTATCAATTAGGCGGTGAATTATTCGCCGACAATGGAATGCGAATCAATCTTGATTCCAAAGTCGGGCTGGAAGCGTTTGAAACCATGTGTAATATGTTCACGCAGTATTCCTTCCCGTATACCTACAACGCGGCAAACCGCTTCCGCACGGGCGAGATGCCGATTATTATCTCGGATTACACAGCTCTCTATAACCATTTGAAGGTTTTCGCCACAGAGCTTGACGGTTGTTGGTCATTCGTTCCACTGCCCGGTTATGAGCAGGAGGACGGTACCATCAACAATTGCTCGGTTTCCAGCGTCACTGCGGCGGTTATGATCAAGGGAAGTGCTGATATAACGCCGGCACGGTACAAAACCGACGAAGAATATCGCGCTGCACTCAAAAAAGAGTACGGAACTGTTTGGGAATTTGTCAAGTGGTATACCGATTATCCCTGCCAGGTTGACTATGCAACCGAGATGGTGGCAATCATCGGCGACTCCGCAAAGCACTCCACGGCAAACCACCAGGCGTTGAGAGAGATGCCCTGGACAGAGGCGGAACGCACCGAGGTTGAAAAGCAGTTCTCCAACCTTGCCTCGATTCCGAACTACCCTGGATACTATTACATTGACCGCTATACCAACTTTGCATTCCTCTCCGCCTACAACGATGACGCTGACCCCAGCTCCGAGCTGCTCAGCTATATCAACACCATCAACAAGGAGATCACGCGGAAGCGTGAGGAATTCCATCTGGAGACGCTGGAGATCGGTCAAACACTTGCGAAGAAGCGTTCTGAACAGGCAAACGCCGCGCTCGAGCTGCTCGCCGAGCGTTACGGCGCCGCCGAAGACGGCAGTAAGTACCTGGAAGCATATCGGACAGCCAAATATGGAATCACCAACCAAAGAGTGACGCAGATCGCAGACGCGGCGATGGACTTCGCCACGTTGCTCGATCCCGGAGACGGGTCGGTCACGGCAATCATCAGTGAGCGCCTCAAGCCCGACAGCGTTTCCCAGCGCACCACTTATGCACAGCTCAAAAAGCAAGAATGGTTCGTTTATGTGAGCAAGCAGACGGCAACCGCGAAAAACGGCGGCTACCGCATCGAATCGCTTTCCGAGCAAGAGCTGGTCTATTTCATCACAGAATGCCTCTGCAACATCGCAGGTGCCATCCAATCCAACTGATAAAGGAGAAACGCGTCAATGTCAAATCATACAGCAAAGAAAAAAGCTGTTTCGAGAAAAGACCTGACCTACCGTCAGTGGATCTGGAAGGAAATGAAGAAGAACTGGGTTGCGTATCTGATGATTCTGCCCTATGTTCTGATCTTCACGATCTTCACTGTGGCGCCCGTGGCTCTTTCCATCGTGATCAGCTTTACCGACTTCAATATGTTGCAGATGCCCAATGTTGTTTGGCTGGATAACTACATCAATCTGTTCTTCGCCGACGACATCTTCCTTATCGCCCTCAAGAACACATTCGTGTTCGCGGTTATCGTGGGACCTGTTTCCTACCTGATGTCCTTCCTCGTTGCGTGGTTCATCAACGAGCTTTCGCCGCGTATCCGCGCCATCGTCACTTTGGTTTTCTATGCGCCGTCCATCTCCGGTCAGGTGTATTTGATTTGGGGTACGCTCTTCAGCGCGGACTCCTACGGCTGGGTCAATGCCACGCTCCTCGAGTTGGGCTTCATCACCACGCCGATCGCATGGTTTATGGATGCGGACTATGTCATGCCGCTGTGTATCGTGGTGGCGTTGTGGACGTCGCTCGGTACATCGTTCCTCTCCTTCATCGCCGGTTTGCAGGGCATTGACCGATCGCTTTACGAAGCGGGGGCGGTTGACGGTGTGAAAAACCGTTGGCAGGAGCTTTGGTATATCACCCTGCCGAGTATGCGCCCGCAGCTGATGTTCGGCGCGATCATGGCAATCACCGGTTCGTTCGGTTTCGGCGGCGTTGTTACAGCGCTTTGCGGATTCCCGTCGGTTGATTACGCGGCGCACACTATCATGCATCATCTCGAGGACTTCGGCGGTCAGCGATATGAGATCGGTTACTCCTCGGCGATCGCGGTTGTTCTGTTTGCGATCATGATCGCGGCGAACACGATCGTCAAGAAAGTGCTTTCAAAGGTAGGTAACTGATATGGCAAGATTAAGAACCAGAAAGCATAAAGTCGTCCTTTCCCGTTCGGCGGGGGGCGACGCAGGAATCACCGTTGTTCTGACAGTGCTCGGCATCTTTATGGTGTTGCCGATGGCATATGTTCTCATGCAGGCGTTCAAGCCTTTGGACGAACTTTGGATGTACCCGCCGAGATTCTACGTGATGAATCCGACAACCTCCAACTTCAAAGACCTTTTCACCTTGATGAATACCTCTTGGGTTCCGTTTTCGCGCTACATCTTTAACACCGTGTTTACCTCGGTCATGGGGACGTTTGGGCATTTGTTCATCGCTTCCATGTGCGCCTACGCGCTCGCGAAGATCAAATTTCCCGGTCACAAATGGATTTTCAAGACCATTCAGACCTCGCTCATGTTCCATTCAACCGTTACGGCGGTTACGAGCTTCATTCTGATGTCCGCGTTCCATATGATTGACACCTACCTTGCCATCATCATTCCCGCATGGGGTTATACCCTTGGATTATACCTGATGAAGCAATTTATGGATACCAATGTTTCGGACGCGGTTCTGGAAAGCGCACGGTTGGACGGAGCCAGCGAGCTGCGAACCTATTGGACCATTGCGATGCCGATGGTCAAACCCGCGTGGCTCACGCTGATCATTTATTCCTTCCAGTCGCTTTGGAACGCGGGATCTTCCATTTACATTTACTCCGAACAGCTCAAATCGTTCAACTACGCGATCGGGCAGATCACGGCGGGCGGTATCAAGCGTGCGGGCGCATCTGCCGCGGCAACCGTTCTGATGATGATGGTGCCGATTCTCGTGTTCGTGATTTCGCAGTCGAACATCATTGAAACGATGGGCTCGAGCGGTATGAAGGATTAAGGAGGTCAACACGAATGAAAAAGATTTGTTCCGTTTTGCTCGTCGTGTTGGCGCTGATTCTTGTCCTTCCGATGATCATGATCCCCGCGAGCGCGTCCTCGGCATACCAGACATACACCTATTCCATCGACGGAAACGCGTTGCTCTCGCCGGATGCCTATACGGCAAGACCCGCGATCAATTCAGATGACATGAAGATCACAAGCAACACGGGTGTCGCGCTTGCAAACCCGTGCGACCTCGTGACCGATGCGGAAGGCAACTGTTACATCGCCGATACGGGAAACAACCGCATTGTCATCCTCAATCGCTACTTTGAATATCAGAATATGGTTTCGGAGTTCATCAATGATCGCGGAACGGCGGATGCGCTCTCCGCGCCCGAAGGAGTGTTTGTCTACAACGATCAACTTTGGGTCTGCGACACCGGCAAGAACCGCCTGGTGGTGTTCAACAAGCGCGATGGGAGCTTTCTCAAGATTGTTGATAAGCCTGAAAGCCAGCTTTTCGGAGACAACGACATCTACAAGCCGAAGGCGATGGCAATCGACCAGTACGGCAGAGTTTATGTTGTTTCAAGCACCAACTACCAAGGTGTGATCGTGATGGATCCGGACGGAGAATTCGTCGGGTTTATCGGCGCACAGGCGGTTACCATCAGCGCGTGGGATATTCTTTGGAGAAGATTTCAGACCCAAGACCAGAAGAAACGCTCCACGCAGTTGATATCCACCGAGTATAACAACATCACCATCAGCGATGAAGGATTCGTCTATGTGACAACCTCCTCAATCGCCGAATCGTCGGTGCGTTCGGCAATCAACAGCCGCACCAAGTCGGGCAAGTATCTTCCTGTGAAGCTCCTCAATCCGGCGGGCGAGGAGATCATGAGACGAAACGGCTTTTGGCCGCCGGCAGGCGAAATCGACTATTCCACCGATCCGTCCGATACCTATCATGGGGTTTCGGTTGTCAAGGATGTTGCAGTCGGACCGGAGAAAACATGGTCGATCATGGACGAAAATAGAAACAAGATCTATACCTATGACTACAACGGCAACCTCCTGTTCGCCTTTGGCGATAAGGGGTCGATGACGGGTAGTATCTCCAATATCAAAGCGATCGCCTACCAGGGCGATATCCTGCTGGTGTTGAGTACGGGAACACCCTGTACCATCAACATTTACGATCGCTCCCCCTACGGTAATATGCTGATCGAGGCGATCGCGGCGGAAAACTCGCTGGATTATAACTACGCCATCGAATGCTGGCAGGCGGTTTTGCAGAGAAATTCCAATTTTGACGCGGCGTATGTTGGTATCGGTAACGCGCTGTATCGCAGCGGCGAATATAAGGAATCTCTGAAGTATTTTGAAACCGCATATGACACATCCAACTGGTCGGAGTCCTATAAAGAAGTCCGAAAGGAATGGATGTCAAAATGGTTCCTTTTGATCTTTGCGTTGATTATTCTGATCATTGTCGGCGTTGTCAAATGGTTCACATTCGCGGCAAAGGTCAATAAACGCGGAGCGACCGACGGAAAGGCGCAAAAGTCTTTCGGGCAGGAGCTGATCTACGGATTCTACATTCTGTTCCATCCGTTTGATGGCTTCTATGACCTGAAGCACGAACGGCGCGGATCGGTTCGGGCGGGGTTGGTATTCCTCGCAATCACCATTCTGACCTTCTTCTATCAGGGCATTGGTCAAGGCTACGTTCTCAACCCCACTCACCGTACGACATCCATCATCACGCAGGTAATCTCGGTTCTGGTTCCGGTCGCGCTCTTCGTTCTTGCCAACTGGTGCTTGACGACCCTGTTTGAAGGGGAAGGAAGCTTCAAAGATATTTTTGTGGCAACCTGCTATTCGCTCTTGCCGCTTCCGCTGATCGTGATCCCCGCAACCATCGCATCCAACTGGGTCACGGGCACCGAGGCGTCGCTGGTCGGATTTTTCGGAACGCTGGCGTTCATTTGGGTGGGAATCCTGTTGTTCTTTGGAACCATGGTGACGCATGACTACTCGCTCTTCAAAAATTTCATCACCATTCTCGGAACGGTGGTGGCAATGGCATTTATCATTTTCATCGTGTTGTTGTTCAGTATGTTGCTCTCGAAACTCGTGAGTCTGGTTACGAATATCATCACGGAATTGCAATACCGAGCATAAGGGAAGGAGGTTGTAACAGATGAAACTCAAAATCAGAATTCTTTCAACCTTCCTTGCCGTTTTGATGATGTTGAGCGCGGTTGCCTCGTTTGCGGTCATCAGCGTTTCGGCGGATGGCGAAGAGAACGTTCGTATTCAGAAAAAATACGTGCAGAGCAAGTTCAGTTCTCCGCAGGATAAGCTCGAGAACATGACGCTGATTCTCTCCAAATTCGGGTATGAGCTGTATGCTGATGAAGAGAGTGGAGAAGTTGCGATGGCAGAAGTTGCCAATCGTGATAACGTACTCTTTACCAACCCCTATGACATCGGCAGCGTAAAGGCAAACTACGGTACCGACGGCAGTAGCTTCGGCGTGAAGGAGCAGGTTCTTTCGCAGATCATCATCCGTTATTCGGAGACCAGCAAAGAGGATCCCAAGGTCATGTACAGCTTTGTGGAAGCCGCTATGCGGGGACAAATTGATATGTCCAAGATCCGCAACGGTGTCCGAATGGATTACACCATCGGTCGCGAGGAAACGCGCAAGCTGGTTCCGAGATGGATCCCGAAGCAGAGCTTTGAGGAGAACATTTTGGCTTCGATGCAGGAAGCAGTTGACGCAGGACTCTTTTACTCATGGGAATTCGAGAAATTCAAGAATTACTATGTGGAAAGAGGGCAGGATCTTGAGACAACCGAGACCATGGTTCAAACTCTGATTTCGACCTATCCGGTTTTGGAAGATCCGTCGGTTCATATCTATGTGCTGGACGACAGCTTGACGGATAAAGAGTTGTCACTCATCGAAGGTTGGATCAAAGATTACTGCATGGACACCTACAGCTTCGAGCAAATGGATGTTGACCATGAAGAAGCAGGGTATGAAGCAGTTGACGAACAGTATCCCGTTTTTAAGGTCGCGCTGGAGTACACCTTGGATGAAACCGGTATGACCATGCGTGCATCCTGCAACAGCCTGCAATATGATATGGCGTCCTATCTGCTGGAATCTATCGAAATTCTCCCCTACATGGGTGCAGGCAATACCTCGCATGCGGGTTACAACTTCTATCCGGACGGTTCCGGGTCGCTGTTCGATTTTCAACAGCTTGCGAGCAAGGTTGAGTCTGTCAGTGCCAAAATCTACGGGCTTGACTACGCCTACCATGAAATCTCCGGGGCAACCTACCAAAAAACCATTCGGATGCCGGTGTACGGTTCGGTTGCAACCGAGGTAATCAATTCCTATACCGATTCCAAAACGGGGCAGTATATCTCGGTTTCGGACACGGTAAAGTCGCTTGACGCGATCATGGCGGAGGGGTACACCGCGGATCAGATCACAACCGATACCTATCAGAGAGGCTATCTTGCCATCATCGAGGCGGGTGAATCGCTCGGCAGACTTCAGACCTACCATCTGGGACAACAGGCACCGTACGCCACGTTGATTCCTTCCTTCAACCCAAAGCCCAAAGACAGCTACGATATTGCCGATTCGATTTCGGTTACCAGCAGCCATCGCTGGACCGTGGTCTCGAATCGGAAATATACGGGTAATATCCGCATCCATTATCAGCTCCTCACCGACGCTGAAAAGGGCGCGGCGATCCGTTCGGCACAGCGGGCAGCCGGCAGTGACTATATCTTCTATGAAACGTCATGGCTCGGTATGGCGGAGGCGTATCGCGATTACCTGATTGCCAACCATACCCTGGAGCGGATGGATGAGGACGATCTGACCGAGGACATCCCGCTTTACATGGAGGTATTCGGGGCAATCGAGACGCAAACCACGATCGCAACCATCCCCGTTACGGTGATGACTCCGATCACGACCTTTGAAAACATCCTGACTATGTATAACCAGTTGGCGACAAATGGCGTGAGAAACATCAACTTCAAGATGACAGGATTTGCCAACGGCGGGATGTATTCCACAATTCCTTCCAAGGTCAAATGGGAGTCGAAGGTCGGCGGTGCCAAAGGATTCCGGGAGCTGATCAAGGAAGCCCGGACCATCGAGCTTTCCGATGAAAACGCAAAACTTGGTTTGTATCCCGACTTCGATTTCGCATACAGCCAAAAGAATACCGCGACCGATAGCCTCAATCTGAAAAAAGACGCGGTCAAAACTATCGACAACCGATATTCCTCCAAGCGAATTTACAGCGCAACGAAACAGACCTACATGAGCTTCTTCCAGCTCGCGATCTCGCCTTCGCGCTACAGTAAATTCTATTCCAAATTGCTAAAGAATTATGGAAAGTATGACATTCAGTCCATGTCGGTCGCGTCGCTCGGCAGCGCACTGAACTCCGACTTCGACGAGGACGATCCTTACAACCGCGAGGACAGCAAGGAATTTACCGTTCAGGCATTCAAAGATCTTTCTCAACAATACAGCCTGATGACCGAATCCGGAAACGCCTATACATGGGCTTACATCGACCACATCATCAATGCGGACATCGACTCCAGCCGTTATAACAAGTCGAGCGCGTCCGTTCCGTTTATCGGGGCTGTTTTGCATGGATATGTTCAGTTTGCGGGCGCTCCGCTTAACCAGGAGGGAGACCCCGAATACCTGATCCTCAAGTCGGTTGAAAACGGCGCGGGAATGTATTTCATCCTTTCCTACCAAAACACGAGCGAGCTGAAAGAGGATCGACAGCTCAACCGATATTATTCCATCGACTACAGCATTTGGAAAGAGGATCTGATCGACTACTATAAGGTGCTGAATGATCTGCTTCATGATGTTCAGACGATGGTGATCATCGATCATAAGTTCCTGAACTACAGCGACGGATACGGAACCGTTCGTATGCTGGACGCAGATGAATTGCTCCTGCAGATCGCGCGGGAGCAGCAGACGGCAGAAGAAAAGACCCGTTCCGAGATCGAGCAGATGGAGATTGCGCACTCGGCAAGAATCGCCGATGCTGCAGTGTTCATCCGCGGCGCGGAAGCGGCGATGGAAGATCTGATCGGGCAGATGAAAGCGCAGAACGAGGTCGTGAAGTCGGCATATGAGGTTGTGATCGAGGCTTCCGCGGGCTATAAGAGCACCGATAAGGATGCCGACCGTCGGAATGCCGCCTCGCGCTACCGTGTTGCCGTTGTCGCGGCGTTGACGGCATTCAGTCAGCTCTCCTATTATAACGATCAGATCACCGCAATTCGCAATCGGTTGGATGATGAGCTTGAGATCATTCGTCTCGCAGTGGACGGAACCGAGCAAGCCTACCGCTATACCGAAGCATCGTTGTTGGTCGATGCGATCAAGGGCAACACCGCTATTCCCGCGGCGGCCGCGGCGCAGATGAACGCCTATACCGCGTATATTCCCTCCGAAATGACCTACGGTGAGGCGATTGCGGACAATGCAAGCACATTCATCGCATTGGTCAATGCCGATGAAAAGGTCGAAAACATCGAGTATGCCGATTTGCTTGCGGCAGGAGTTTATAAGCCCGAGACCGAGACAAGCGAAACCGAGACCGTTGTAGCGGAGCAGGTGAGCACAATCAACTTTGTGGAAAACAACAAGGTGGTTGCCGTGTCCTATGGCGACATTGACGACGAACGTATTAAGACCTACTACAAGACATTCATTCTCAACTACAACAACTACTCCGTGCGCACCGTTTTCAATGGTCAGGAATACACCATTCCGGCCTACGGATATGTTGTGCTTTACCACTGATGAAAGGGGGACAATAACCAATGACAACCGAAATGGGACAGTCGGTGCAGCAACCGGCATCCGTAAAGAAAAAACGGAGGAAAAAAGTCTCCCTTGACAGTCGCAAAGCAAGAGCGGGGTGGATGTTCATTCTTCCGTTTGTACTCGGATTCATTCTCATTTATCTTCCCATGGTGATTGAGTCGATCCGATTCAGCTTCAGTGATCTGACGATTGAATCAGGGAGCTTCAATACCACTTTCGTCGGATTTCAGAATTACAGAAGGGCATTTTTAGAGGATCCGAAATATGCGCAGATCTTGATTAAAGGCTTGCAAAAGCTCGCCTTTGATATTCCCGCCATCATCATCTTCTCGCTTTTCATGGCCATCATGCTCAACCAAAAGATGATGGGAAGAGGCGTATTCCGCGCGATCTTCTTCATCCCCGTCATTCTTTCAACCGGTATTATGGAGAGCATCTCCTCCATGGATATTCTGAGTACCTACATGGAAGGCGGAGAAGGGATTGACGACGGTTCCGGGACCAGCACGGCGACCCAGTTGGTCTCCAGCATGGATCTGCAGCGACTTTTCAGCAACATGAAGGTCGGTACCGAAATTGTGGATTACGTGACAAACGCGATCAACAACATCTATGACATCGTGAATCGCTCCGGGGTGCAGATGCTGATCTTCCTCTCGGGTTTGCAGTCCATTTCTCCCGCAATTTACGAATCCTGTAAGATCGACGGCGCGACCGCATGGGAGACTTTCTGGAAAATCACATTCCCCATGATCACCCCGATGATCCTTGTCAACGCGGTTTACACGGTGATTGACTCCTTCACATCAGAGAAAAACACTGTCATGTCGTATATTTCCGGCGTTTATTCGCAACCAGACGGTAGGGAATTGAGCGCGGCAATGTCGTGGATCTACTTTATGATCGTCATTGCGATCGTCGGCGTGGTAGCGGCGATCCTCTCCGCATTCGTGTTCTACCAGCGGAAATCCGAGTGAGGGAGGATGGAAAAGAAATGAACGCACAAAACACAGAAAATAAGCCGGTTGTTAAGCGCGAATCCAAAAATCGCATTCGTGTGGATTTTGACCGTACTCCGCTGAAGGATCGGCTGAAAGCAAGATTCCTCAATTTCTATTTCCTTTCGAGAATCGTCATTTGGATTTTCCGATTCGTTCTGATGGTGGGTATCTCGTATATCGTGCTTTACCCGTTCCTCACCAAAATTGCCGGATCGGTGATGGCGCCGGAAGATTTCGTTGACGTGACGGTTCGTTTAATTCCTAAGCATTTCACGTTGGACATCTACCGCGCGATTGCATCTGAACTCGGGTATTGGGCGGCATTCCGCAACACCTTCATTCTCTCGCTGATCTCGGCGGTTTTCCAAACCTTGATCTGCGCTTTGATCGGTTACGGTTTTGCAAAGTTCAAATTCAAGGGCAGAAACCTGGTGTTCTTACTCGTGATTCTGACGATGATCATTCCGCATCAAACCATGCGGCTTTCCATGTATATGGAGTTCCGTTATTTCGACATTCTCGGGCTGATTCGTCTCTTCAAGGGCGGCGGCATTCAGCTTTTCGGACACAATATTAAAAACCTGGGCGCGGTTGCCGAGCAGGTTGACGAGGCAGGAAATGTGATCCGCGAGGCGAAACCGGGATGGTTAGCTCCTTTCTTTGAGAAGCTGGATATTCTCCGCTTTGCGCATAAGGAGACGGCGATTCAGGACGGTGTAACGGTCAAGAAAACCGTTTGGGATGACACCTTGCGTCTTTTCAAATATCAGATCGAGCGCCGGGGACGTATGTTCGATCGCTATCGCGTGGAGGTTGAGTTTACGCAGAGCGGCGCGAACCTGATCAACACCTATGTGCCAATGTTTCTGCTCTCTTTGGGCGGTCTCGGGTTTAAGAACGGACTTTACATCTTCTTGTTCCGTCAGTTCTTCCGCGGGATTCCCGACGAGCTGGAGGAATCGGCGTATATCGACGGCTCCGGAACCTTCCGTACCTTTGTGCGGATCATTCTTCCGCTGTCAGTGCCGATGTTGATCACGGTGTTCCTGTTCTCTTTCTGCTGGCAGTGGACAGACGAGTTCTATACCAATCTGTTCTTCCCGTCGGATACGGTGAATATGTTGGTGAAACTGGTGGGTAATATTCCAGCGTCACTCAAAACCGACTACGCGGGTCAGGAATTGTATTATTCTGCCATTCGCAACACGTGTGGATTGATGATCATTTTCCCGTTGGTCATTATCTACGGGTTCCTGCAAAGATTCCTGGTGCAGGGCATCGAGCAGTCCGGTCTTGCGAACTGATTTTTACAAGATTTGCGAAAAAGACTGTGCGGCATGGGGCAAAAGCCCCATGCCGCGATTTTTTGCCTTTCCCCGCCTGTTTTCCTCTTTTTTTGGGCAAACGGTTGCAATTTTGCGGATTTTGTGATACAATAAGAACAGTTTCAGAGAAATACCCAAAATGCACCGTCTGATTGATTCTGTCACAGCGTAAATCAAAGAAAGGGAATTGCCGTCAGGTCAGATACGGATTTATGAAAGTTTTTCGTTATCTTTTGCAAAGCGGAGAGAGAATCTTCGATTTCTTCCTGAATTTCGCCTCTGTCTATTTGGGCTACTATGCCGTTCATCTTTGGTCAGCACGAGAGTGGGGCGTTGAGAGCGCAACGCTGGCGATCGAGAGCATTCTCGTCTGCTTTGCGTGCGTCTTTTTGTACAGCTACCATAATGTTTACGAACCGATGCGTACCAAACGAATCTATTATTTTCTCGGGCGCATCTTTTTTGTCAACGCCGAGCTTGCCGTTTTCGCTGCCGCCATTGCGCTTTGGATCCGGCGGGAAGGGATTTTTTGGCTGATTCGGTGGATCCTGCTTTCCGCGGCGATCAGCGCGGTGATCATCATGACCAAAAAGATCATTATGATGACCATTCTGCACGGGTTGCGGAGCAATCAGAAAAACATCAAGTATATTTTGGTGGTGACCGACAGCCAGGAGATGGTGGACGGATACCTCGAAGAGATTCACCGCAACCCGCAATTCGGTTATTCCGTGATCGGGTATATCGGGAATCTGAACGTGGTGGGGCTTCCGCATCTCGGCACAACCGCGGATCTGGACCATGTCATCCGGGAATTTCGACCGGATGAGGTGATCATGGCGTTTGATACCGTTCGCAAAAAGGTGATTTCCAAATATATTTCGATCTGCGACGACAACTGCGTGAAGGTTATGTTTGTTCCGTCTGTTTGCGGCTATTTCAAAGCGCCGCGTCAGATTACGCAGGTTGGAAACCTGCCCATGATTGACATTCGAAGCAACCCGCTTGATAACTTCTCAAACCAAATCATGAAGCGAGCAATGGACATCGTGATTTCGTTGTTGCTGATCGTTCTGCTTTCCCCGGTCATGCTTTTCACGGCAATCGGCGTCAAACTGTCCTCGCCGGGGCCGATTCTCTTTAAGCAGAGGCGGGTGGGGAAGGATAACCGCGAATTCACCATGTATAAATTCCGCTCCATGAAGGTGAATGCCGATCAGCAAACAGGTTGGTCAAACGAAAATGACGACCGCAAAACCCGCTTTGGCGCGTTTATCCGAAAATTTGCGCTGGACGAGCTGCCGCAATTCTATAATGTGCTGATCGGAGATATGAGCCTGGTCGGACCGCGCCCGGAAGTTCCGTTTTATGTGGAGAAATTCCGTAAGGAAATTCCGCTTTATATGCTCAAACATACCCTGCGTCCGGGCATCACGGGCTTGGCGCAGATCAAGGGTCTGCGCGGAGATACCTCGATTCAGGCACGCATCGAAGAAGATATTAACTATATTGAAAACTGGACGTTTTGGGGAGACATCCGCATTTTGTTGCTGACGCCCTTTCATGCGATCAACCGCCACGAGCGGTATGTGGAGCGAGAGGAATTGGACGCGCAACGCATGGAGGCGTTGGAAAAGCGCACCTATGTGCGAGGTCACGCAAGTCAGATGGAGGGCGTTGAAGAAAAGCGTGTCTCCTCGTCGGCAGAGGAAAAGCCCGGAATACCCAAGGAGGAGAGCGCACCCTTGGAGCCGACGACCCAAATCGCACCCAAGGAGGAGCCTCCCGCGGAGGATTCGCCTGCCGCACCCACCGTTGCCATGCAAGAGGAACCGTCGCAGGCAAATGATTCTGCCGACGATGCGGAAATCGTGCGCACACCGAATGCGGAGGATCTGATTCCCGCTGAGGAGACGCCGGCGGAGGTGTCGGTAACCGATCGTTTTGTGACCGCTCCATCGGCGGCAACCTCGGTTTTGACCGAGGGGTTCCGTCCGACCGAATCTGTCAATTCGTTGGGAGAAAAGATCACCACGCAAGAGGACGACGGGCATGGGAAATCGTAAGAAACTGCTTTATGTGGCGTCCACGGCATCGCACCTGCACCGGTTTCATGAGCCGTATCTTTCCGCTCTGCGAGAGGTTTGCGAGGTTCGGACGATGGCGAGCGGAGAAGGGGTTGATTTCCCGATTCCGTTTTGCAAGCAGTTCTTGAGCGTGCGTCATTTGGAAACCATCCGCAAAGTGCGCCACATTCTGCAAGCGGAGCAATTTGACGCGGTGATCGTGAATACAACGCTTGCCGCCGCGGTTGTCAGGCTCGCCTTGCGCGGGGTCAAACCGCGTCCGTATATGCTGAATGTTGTTCATGGGTATCTGTTTTCCGATCCCCCGCGCGGTCTGCGCGACCGTATTCTGATTCGCGTGGAGCGGATGCTTGCCAAACGAACCGACAGCATTGCCGTGATGAACGCGCATGATCTTGCCGCCGCGACATCTCGTCGGCTTTGCCTGGGAAATGTGACGTTTTTGCACGGCATGGGACTGCCCGAACGGGAACTTCCGCAACCCGATCCGTCCATCCGCGCGTGCTACGCCGCGTCGGAAGAGATTCTCCTGACCTTTGTCGGCGAATTGAGCAAACGGAAAAATCAGTTTTTTCTGATCCGGGCGGTTGCGACGTTGCGTGCCGAGGGACTGCCGGTTCGGTTGCTTCTGATCGGCGAAGGAAGCGAGCGTCAGCACCTGACGCGCGAAATCAGCGAACGCGGACTTGGTGACGCGGTCTTTTTGATCGGAAGCCGGGAGTCGGTGTTTCCGTATCTTGCCGTAACCGATCTGTATGTTTCCGCGTCCTTGAGCGAGGGATTGCCGTTTAACATTCTCGAAGCAATGCAGTGCGGACTGCCGATTTTGGCAAGCGATGTGCGCGGTCAGCAGGATCTGCTGGACGCCAAGAGACTTTATCCGTCCGGGGACATGGACGCTTTTTGTGCGGCTGTCCGTCAATTTGCGAAGCATGGAACGCGAGGTGTGGGAAGCGTTGCTTATCCGAACCTGAACGACTATCTTCTTCCCTCGGTCTTTGAGGAAAATCTGAAAACCCTTCAAACGGGAGTCAAACATGACAAACAGAGCTGATCGAATCCGAAAATTCTATCGAGGCGTTTTGTACCCCGTATTGGTTGCGGGACTTGTCTTTGCGGGCAATGCGTCCGGGCAGGACGTTCTGTTTATGATGTTGATTCTGCTCTCGGCGGTTCCGGGGCTGTTTGTGATGCACGACGCCGATTTTTTGCTCGCCCCGTTTATCATGTTCACGCTTACGGTCACAGGGCGATATTTCGACCAGGCAACAGGATATCTCGGATATGACCGCTATTGGGAGACGCCGTGGTCGATCATTGGGGGCGTTGTGGTCGCCGTTACCGCCTCTGCGCTGATCAATTTTCTTGTGCGGAACCGCCGCGGAGTGAATCGACTGCGGCTTCATCCGGTTCTTTCAAGCTTGCTGATCCTTTGCGGGGTCATGCTCTTCAACGGCATTTTCAACCCGCTTTATACGCCGAAAAATCTGATGTATACAGCGTTCTTTTCGATGATAACGCTGTTGGTCTATGTTCTGTTTGCCTTCTACGGCAATTTTGACCGCCTTTGCGTAGATCGGCTTTTCTTCTGCCTAACGGTCGCTGGAGTTCTGATTTTTGCGGAGCTGTTATTTGCCTATTTTACGAGGGTCAGCTTTGCCGACGGGACGGTTGTGAAAGAAAGTGTGATTATCGGCTGGGGCGTGTGGACACACGTCGGCGGGATGCTGGCGTTTCTGATGCCGGCGCCGTTCTACTTTGCTCGTTGGCACAAGCACGGATGGGTGTTTTACCTATTGGGGCTTGTTGCGTTTGCAGGGACACTGCTTTCGCAGAGCAGGGGAGCATTGCTGGTTGGAGCGGTCATCTTTTTAATTTGTCTGATCCTCGTTTGCTCCGGCGGACCGAACCGCAGGCAGAATCGCATTTTCACCGGGGTCTTGCTTGCCGCGCTTGCCGTTGGGGCGATCATTCTTTCCCGTCGGCTGGGCGTTTTGATTCAAAACTTTATCGACTACGGTTTTGGAGACAACGGGCGGTTTGATCTTTGGAAAACGGGATGGGCGCATTTCTTGGATTACCCCGTGTTCGGATCCGGCTTTTACGACGCCTGCGAGTATGATTGGACGGTGAATGTTCTGCCGTATTTCTACCATGACACGCTCGTTCAGATGCTTGCCGCCTGCGGCGCGGCGGGGCTGATGGCGTACCTGTGGCACCGTGCACAAACGGTGCGGTTGGTTATTTGCCGCAGAAGCGTACCCAAGGCATTTCTCGGAACCTGTATTTTCGGACTTTTGCTCTTCAGCCTGATCGACGTGCTGTTTTTCAAGTTGTATCCAACCGTCATCTATACGCTTATCCTGTTATATATGGAGAAGAGCGAAGAACCGACGCCGTAACAGACCCCCGGCTTCCGCAACCCGCGGAAGCCGGGGGTGCCGTGTTCTTTAGACGGGAAAAGCCTGATCTCAAAAATATGGACTTGTAAGTTGTTTTTTAATTTTTCGTGACTGCTTTCGCTTTTTTCGTGGGAAAAGACTTGACAACCGAGGAGAAACATGGTATAATAGAGTGCAAGCAAAGTGAGCGATCGGATGAGATGCTTGCAGTTCGGTTCTTTCGTTTTGTGATTTGCTTGTGCCAAACGCCGTTACGCGTGCGGTATCAAACAAAATCAGAACAACGCCGGTGTGTCGGAATCGGCAGACGAGACAGACTCAAAATCTGTTGTCCGCGAGGGCGTGTGGGTTCAAGTCCCACCACCGGCACCAACATGAACGCTGATTTTGGGACGATTTCAGCGTTCTTTTCTATTCTTTCCGGGCAAATGAGAGCATTTGACGCATTTTTCTCTCTTCAAAGAGAGATCTTTACAAAGGAGATGAAAGATATGAACGCAAAGATTGATTCGGTTTTGAAAAAGTTGCAATCGCCGGCAAAACTCATTGTAATTTGCACGTTTTTAACAGCGGCTGGGTTTGCTTTCATCGCGGCAATCGCCGGTTTCGGCAACAGATTTTTCTCCATCATCGGGGGATTGATCACGATGGTGATCATGGTTGCTTTTTGGGCAAGCGTCCCAACCTTGATTTTGCTCAAAAAAGAAAACCTTGCCAAAAAAGTATTTCCGTTTATTCTCTTTTATTGGTTTTTGAACGAGATGATCAATCTGTTGTCTACAACAGATTGGATCAGACCGAATATACCGGGCTTGTTCGTCGCGATCGGCGTTTTCGAGTTTCTCATTGCTTTGGCGTTCCTGACGGCGATTGTTTTTATCGTTTTGGGGAAGGTCAAGAAAATTGATCGGTTCGATCAACTCCCCACTTTGATCATCGCAGGCACATTCCTTTTCTTTATCGTTGTTTTTGCGTTGCGTGTTGCCGTCGAAGTGAAATACAAAGCGGACTGGGGAGATTATCTTGAGACCATCGTTTCCACACTGATCTTACCGGTTGGATTTTTCTTTGCGGTACTCTACTTCTTCCCGCCCAAAAAGGTGGCTTCTGAAAACGCACAAGAAAAAGTAGCCATGGAAGAAACGCCCGCACAGGAAGAAAAAGAGGAAAACGCAAAGGAAGAAACGGCCGAGGAAGTTCCCGCGGCTGGAGCCGAACAGGGCAATCACGAAGATAACGCATAACACATTTCATAAATCATACACCATTTTTTGAAAAAAGGAGTTGGTTCTTTTTTATGGACACAGACGGGAACATACGGAGCCTGGTCTTTTCCCGCGCCTCGGCGATACTCGCGGTTTCACCGCAACAGCTTCAGAGCGTTTTGGGATTGACTCTGTTGTTCATCTTCTTTGTCATTGCAGGCGGGTTCTTCGGAGCCGCCGAAAGCGGTTTTTCCGCAATGAACAAGATTCGGATCAAAGCAAAGGCAGATGACGGCAATCGCCGCGCAAAGCGTGCGATGTATGTAGAGAATCGGTTTGACAACGCGCTGACAACCTTGCTCATTGCTGACAACATTGCTCATATTGCCGCCGCCGCAATCGCGACGGTCATCGCAACGCGCCTTTTCGGCGGCGGGCGAACGGTGGAGCTTCTGACAACCATCATTACAACCTTTGCGGTCTTTCTCTTCAGCGAAATGATTCCGAAGAGCTTCGCGAATGACCGGAGCGAGACGATGGCGCTTGCTTCGGGCGGCATCGTGATCTTTTTCATGCGCCTGTTCTATCCGCTGGTTTGGTTTTTCTCGCTGCTTTCAAACGGCTTTTCCCGCCTGATGGAAAAGATCGTCAAGGTGGATAAGGCGCCCTCGATCACCGAGGATGAGCTTTATGACATCATTGATACGATTGAGGAAGAAGGGGTTGTGAACGAAGAGCAGAGCGATCTGCTCAAGTCCGCGCTCGACTTTTCCGAGACCTATGCCAAGGACGTTATGACCATGCGCGCGGACATCTGCGCGGTGGACGCGGGGCTCTCCAATTCCGAGATCCTCGAAATCATCAAACAGACGACGCACAGTCGCCTGCCCGTATATGAAGGAGATCTTGACCACATCATCGGAACCCTCCCGATTCGTTCCTTCATCCGTGAATACCGCAAGAATGCCGACGTAGACGTCCGGTCCTTGCTGATTCCGCCATTCTGCGTCAACCCGGATGCGAAGATTGATGATCTTCTCTCCGAAATGCGGCAGTATAAATGTTACCTTGCCATGGTTGCCGATGCCGATGGTCACACGCTCGGGTTGATTACCATCGAGGACTTTTTGGAGGAATTGGTCGGCGAGATTTGGGACGAGGACGACGTTGTTGACAAGAATTTTGTCAAGCTCGGCGGCAATCGTTTCCGCGTGAATCCGCGTCTGACGCTCGGCGAGATCTGCAACCGTATCGGCACACGCCCCATTGACGCACGCATGAGTGCGCGTCCGTTGCTTTCCATTCTGTTGGAGCATTTCGGACATATCCCCGAAGAAGAGGAGTTCTTTACACTCGGCGATTTGGAGATCACGGTGGAAACGGTTGAGGACAACCGCGTAACGGCAGTTGACATTCACCTGCTTTCTCCCGAGACTACGCCCGAAGAACCCGCAAACGCAACATCTCCCGACGGTTCCGCGCCGGGGACGCTGTGAGAGGGGGTGGCGAAATGTCTTATGTGATCATTGTGCTGATGGTCATCCTTTCCGCCTATTTTTCCGCCTCGGAAATTTCCTTCAACGCATCCAACAAGATGCGCTTGAAAAAGGCTGCCGAGGGCGGGGATAAGCTGTCGGGGCTGGCATATCGCATCAGCGAGGACTTTACATCCGCTCTTTCCGCGATTCTCATCGGAAACAATTTGGTTAACATCGCCGCATCAACAACGGCAACCGTTCTTGCCATGAGCCTTTTGCTTCGTGTGGCGGGGAATACCTCGGATGCGCTTGCGTCCTTCCTTGCAACGGTTGTGATGACGGTTATCATCCTGATTTTCGGCGAAATTCTTCCCAAGATTATCGCGAAAAATTACGCAGACAAAACCGTTCGCATCTTTGCGATCCCAACTAGAATCCTGACTATCATTCTCTATCCCGTGGTTTGGCTTGTCATGCTTCTGATTCGTTTGCTTTCCCGCATTTGGGGGAAGGACTCGGAGGATGAACCGACGGTGACCGAGGAAGAGCTTTCCTCCATCATCGACACGATTGAGGAAGAAGGGGTGATCGACGAGGATAAGAGCGAACTGCTGCAATCCACGCTCGAATTTCGCGACACCACCATTGAGGCGCTCATGACGCCGCGCATTGACGTGGTTTCTATAGACATTGACGATGACCCCGCCGAGATTGAGGCGATCATCGAGGAGTCGCGGTATTCCCGCATCCCGGTCTATGAGGATTCGATTGATCATATCATCGGCGTGCTCTACCTCAACCACTATTACAGGGCGCTGATCGACGAACCGGATCCCGCCAAGCTCCATCTGCGCGAAATGCTGATGGAACCGTGCTTCCTGCATAAAACGATGAAATTGCCCGCCGCGCTCTCGGTTCTGCGCGAGCGCAAGACCCATTTGGCAATCATCGTGGATGAATTCGGCGGTACGCACGGGATTGTTACCATGGAGGACATTTTGGAAGAGCTGGTCGGCGACATTTGGGATGAGACCGACGAGGTCGTTTCCGAGATGGTGAAAACCGGGGAGAATACCTATGAGGTCTCCGGCGACATGAACATCGACGATTTCTTCTCGGAAATCGGATTTGAACCGCATGATTTTGAGTGTGAGTACACCACGGTCGGCGGTTGGGCAATCGAGCGGCTGGATGCCGACCCGCACGTCGGCGACAGCTTCACCGAGTCGGATGAAAGGCTGGAGCTTTGCGTTGTCGTCTCCGAGATGGACGATATGCGCGTTACCAAACTGACCGTTCTTGTCAAGGCTTTGGATCCCGAAGCCGAGGAAGAAGAATAAAATGCAACGGCTCCTTCTCCCGCAGGAGAGGGAAAAAAGAGAACGGGGGGTGACGCTTGAAAGCGTCGCCCCCCGTTCCGTTTACAAAAGGATTTTATTCGGCTTCTTCCTCGGCAAGCTCGATCGTTGCGGTCACAATGAAATTCTTGACCGATTCAATGATCTTCTCGCATTGGGGTTTGTTGTCGTAGGATTCGCCGATGAAGCTCGGCGCGGAGCCGATGTTCTTCAGAACATAGCGGTAGTTGCCGAATTTGTCGCGATCTACAAAGAAATTACCAACGTAAGCGGCACGCTTGAAGGACTCGATACCGCGGCGGCAAGCCGCCTCGTTTGCAAAGTAACGGCTGGAGTAGAGAATTTGCGCGTTGTTGGCGAGCAGGTAGAAGCAATATTCGCCGGTCTCCTCGCAGGAGATTTCAAATTTGCCCTTTTTCTCCGCCTCCGCCTCGGCTTTTGCAACGGCATTCCAGTCGATGTCCCCGGGAACCTTCTTGGCGTTTTTTGCTTCCTCATAGGCGAGCAAAGCGTCTTTTTCGGGCTTAAAGGGAATGATCCGGGCGTTGTTGGCAAAATTCTTAACCGACTCCGCGCATTTGGTGCATTGATCCTTGGTGGTATAGTTTTCACCGTAGTACTTGTTTGCGAAAATGAAGCGATAGCGATTGTATTTGTCCGCTTTCACAACATAGTTTCCGCCGGCAACCGTCTTTTTGAAGGTCTTGATACCGTTCAGTGCACCGAGCAGGGTGGTGAAGCTGGGACTGTCAAACAGAACCTGACCGTTGTTTGCGACCAAGTAGAAATGATAGCCGTCAACCTCAAGCTCAAACTCATATTTGCCAACCGCTTTTGTACCGTTTGCCGCGATTTCGGCGTCTGCCTCGGCAATCGCCTGCTCAAACGCGGAAGAAACATCACTTTCCGTAGTAACAAAGAAGGGGCGGGCAGGCGCGGTGGTACGTTTGCGGGTTCCTTCTTTCGGAACCGATGTACCGGCAGACGAGCTTTTCTTCGGGGCGGGCTTCACGGTCGCCTTGGGTGCGGGAGCCGCTTTTTCGGCAGACTTCTCCTCTGCGATGGGTTTTTCTTCAGGAGCCGGAGCTTTGGCGGGAGCCGTCTCAACCTTGGCTTCCTGCGCGGGAGCTGCTTCCTTTTCCGGTTCTGCGACAGGGGTCTTTTTCTTCTTGAACAAACTGAATAATCCCATAATTTCCTCCTTATGTGAGTAAATCTCTCCATCCTTTATTCTATCACAATCGGATTTTGTTGTCAACCGATTTTAAAAATTTTTTGTGTAATTTCTCATCGTAATTGCGTACCCTTTGAAACCGTTGCATTTACTTTGAGAATTTACAAACAAAAAATTGACGAAAAAATTCAAACGAAGTATTGACAAAAAGGAGGGATTGTGATATAATAGGCAAGTACGCGAGGGTGTGCGCAACGCGAGTGTAGTTCAATGGTAGAATTCCAGCCTTCCAAGCTGGCCGCGTGGGTTCGATTCCCATCACTCGCTCCAAAGGGGAAGTGCTTCCCGCAAATGCGGGAAGCAGTTTCCTTGCTTGTTGGAGGGATGTGCCTTTAGCTCAGTCGGATAGAGCAACTGCCTTCTAAGCAGTAGGTCGAGGGTTCGAATCCCCCAAGGCACGCCACCCGCAAATACGGAGGGATTAGCACAGTTGGTTAGCGCGTCAGGTTGTGGCCCTGAAGGTCGTGGGTTCGAATCCCATATCTCTCCCCAATACCGTGGATTTGTGTATATTTTACACAAATCCACTTTCTTTTTGCCATAATTATTGTTGCATATATACAAATAAAAATTGAAATAGTCAAATAAAATCAAATAAAGTAAAATAAAATCAAAAACTTTGTACCTAATTTTGTACCTAATTTTTCAAAAAGAAAAAGAGCCGAGACGATTGCCTCGGCTCTCCCCCTTTCGGGATTGAATTACATCTGCTCCATCTTGGAGATCAAGTGTTGGATTTCCTCGCGGGTGCGGTCGTCGGGTGCGCTTTCCATCATTTCGCGCAACTCGGAGATCATTTCATCGTTTCGGGAATACCCGTCCTCGCGGGAGTATCTGCCCATGCTGTCCCGTCTGCGTCTGTAAGACGATCCACCATCCGCGCGGCTCATATTATACGAACCGCCGCGTCTGGACATTCCTCTGGCGTAGGAACCCCGATACGATTCTCCCTCATAAGACCCGCCATTCGCTCTGCTGTACAAGTCCATTTCTTGCAAGAAAATATCCGCATCGTTCACAGCATCGATTTTTTCGCCGATTTCGTCAAAAGCGTCTGTGAGTTGATCCGCAGATACAGCACGAGCGTCTCCGTCTTTTGCCGCCCATTGGAGCGCGTAGCCCTGCCATTTATTATCTTTCGTATATTTGACGTCGCCTTTGATGTGATCAAACTTGATCCGATGGCGGTAATCGCTCATGATTTCAACGATCCGCTTTGCGCGCTCGATGTTTTCGGCGTCCTGCTCGGCAAAGATAGAATAGGTTTCTTCCAATACGGTGCGGTCAATGATCTGCTTTGCAATATCATTCGCAACCGCGCGTTGGTAGTCCTTGTTTTGCGTTCTGTTCAACTTATAGAACAGTTCGTCAATGATCGCGCCCTTGCCTTTGATCGTGCCTTTCAGCGTGGAATACTCATCGCCAAATACAAGGTTGGATTCAGTGATAACATCAATCGCGGCTTTTGCCAACTTCTTGGAATACACGCGTTCTCCCGTGTTGTTCGCCGCTACTTTCGCGTTCTGACCACGGGAAAAACGGAGTTCTTTTGTCCCGTCAGAATAGGTTATTTCTTGGCTTCCGTCTTCGTTGAAGTGGTAGGCGATTGCTCTTTTTTTGCCTTTTCGTACAACGCTGTCAGTCTCCGCACCACTTCCTCCTCGCTGTAATCCGATTCTGTCGTTATCGATGACATTTTTCGTGCCGTTTCTTTGTCCATTCCATTGAGTTTGGAAATCAATCGAATTGTATCGTCTGAAAAACTCTCCAATCTCCGGCTGTATGCCTCTCCGCTCACTCGCATATAATTCTCTCCTCTTTTCGTCCAATTCCATTCCAACCGCATCGATCTCGATCACGCTGGAAATAAAGGGATTTGTGATTGTTCCGTGCATAAACGCAATTTTCTGTCCGATTTCGCCGATCTCTATCATGTATTCACCGGACTTGGTTTTCGGGAAAACGATTTTGCGTTTTACGGCATCCGCAAATTTCGACCGCAATTCCTCGCTCTCGCTCGCCGAAATAATGTCGTTCGCACGTGCCCAACCATAGTCATTATACTGCTTTTGCGTATAATTGTCAATACTGCCGCCGAGCGAAAACCGAATATCGCTGTTCTGCTCGTTGAACCGCTCGGAGAGGGGAATCACGTTTCCGTCGTCATCGTAGGTTACAGGGTCGGCGGATTTGATTTGGTTGGAATTGAAAGCGATAAATTCCTCGTCGGAGTTGTTGACTCCGTCGTAGCCCATACGCTCCAAATCTTCTCTCGCTTTTATCCCGGCGTAGTTTTCCCCTTTATGGGAGTTCAAAACCCGATAGGATTTTCCCTCGCTTGCAGGATTTGCAATGTTCAGATAAAAAGCACGAACATTCTTTCCATAACCTTTTGCGTCGATTTCCCACGGGCTGAAAAACATTCCCTGAATATCCATACCGCTACGACCTTTTGTTTTGTCAAATACGGTAAAGTCAGAATCTGTCCCGTGATACACTTTCAAAAGATTTCCATTTTCATCCCGGATCTTACTTTTTGCAAATGCCCGTTTTGCCGCCTCTTCCACCATCTTCTGCGCGGTCTCCATGTCGCCTTTCTGCACCGCTGAAAGGTAGCGGTTGTCCTCGGCGGTAGGCGTTGCGGCGCGGGATAACCTTATGTTCTGCTGATTTTCTCCGCTTTCGACATACATCTCCCGAAGTTTCTTTACGATTTCATCTATTTCTTTTTGTGTTTCTCTATAATTCTCCCTAACTCGTCCATTATCTCTTGTTCCGTTGCTTCTTTGTTCCGAATCAGAAATGCTATCATCTCTGCTTTTTGATCGTTTGTTTTCAAGAATAGAAACACGATCTTCCTGTCCTCTATGCTCAATGGCGTCAAGGTCAGCCCATATTCCAGTAAGTCTTCGATTGTTACTCTTTTCTCTGTCATTTTCAAAACTCCTCCCTGCAAGCACTTCTTTTGAATTTGAGCTAATGTAATCTATAACGCTACCTTGCATATATCCATTTGCCTTAAAAATATAAATGCGATCAAGACACTTAATGGATATTGTTTTTGTAGTATTGCTTTTCATCCCGTTTGTTTGTTTTGATAAACTCAATGAAAAGTCGTGTCGATCTCTTGGAGCAACATCGCGGATAAACTCATCGCTTGCGGTATATAACTCATCGCTTTTATTATACCTCACCTCGTCCTGCTTGTCAACCGCTTCGCCATCTTTTTCCTCCGGCTCGCGCACGGAAACGACCTTGCCGTCGCGGTAAGTGTAACCTTTCTCGGCAAGGGCGTTCAAAAGCATACCTTCCACTCTCTCCACGCGGGCGCGCTCCGCTTTCGCTTCTTTGCTGTTCGCCCTGGACAGGGCTTTCTTGATCTTCTGAAAAACTCCAAGGATCTTTTCTGCGGCGGTCTTGTTGCTTGCGTATTTCTCGATAATCTCTTCGTTTCCGCCGAGAATTTCTCCAACCGCTTGCGCGGAACGTGATGTTTGTCTTTGGCAAGTGGAAAAAATACATTACATCACTTTTGCCGCTTGCGGCAAAAACATCACTACGGCATAGCCGTAACATCACTTGGGCGCAAAGATAAAGAAATCGACAAATCGTGATTGGACGATCCGACAGCAACAGCAAGTTGCTTGTCAAAGCAAACCATTTATGATAAAATATAATTACAACTGACAAGGTGGTGATTATATGGAAACGAAGAACGTTATTTTACAACTCAGAACCCAAAAAGGTCTTTCACAAGAGGAGCTTGCGGCAAAGGTATTTGTCACAAGACAAGCTGTTTCACGCTGGGAAACCGGCGAAACGATACCGAATATTGATACGCTCCAACTTCTTTCAAAACTGTTTGACGTGTCGATCAATACGCTCCTCGGTTCTCCGAGAAAGTTAGTGTGCCAATGCTGCGGAATGCCTCTTGAGGACTGCAATATGAGCCGTGAAACCGATGGCAATTTCAATGAGGATTATTGCAAATGGTGTTACGCAGATGGTGAATATACACTCGATATTTGGAAACGATACGTTGAAGTTGGTGGAAAAGAAAAGTTTGAAGAATTCAAGAAGCAGTTAATTGGCGAATTTAACACACTTTTGCATATCGAAGGATTACCAAAGGTTGAGGATCTGAACGTGCTGTCGGGTGAATTTATCAATATGGAATACACGCTTCCAAACGGAGAAAAAGTAAAATTTCTCGACGATAAGCAGACCTATCTCGGCAGCCAACTTGAAAGCGAATTCGGCGGAAGATGTTTTGGAATTGCTGCGAATATGGACTTCCTTCTCGTATGCTCGTATGAGGAAAACGGTGAGAATCCTGAACTTGTGATTTATAAAAAGAGATAATCAATGGCAAAAACGAAAAAGATCGCGGCAAAATCCCGGGTTCCCATCCGGGATTTTGAGGGGGCTGTAAAAAACGAGTTTTTTTACAGCCCCCTTTTCCTATCCCGGGAAAAATTGCAAAAAAAGAGGACAAAAAACGCATGGGTGATTGACAGGAGAAAATATTTGGGGTATAATATAGTGGAAGATCAGTTTTGACTTCACAGGGGCGAGATATCGCCCGGAAAGGAGTTTTCATACCATGCAGATCACCAAACAGTCCATCATCGGGGATATTCTCGACTATGAGCCCGAGACCGCGCAGTTTTTCTTCGCGATCGGAATGCATTGCCTCGGCTGTCCCGCGTCGCGCGGTGAGTCGGTGGAGGACGCTTGCGCCGTCCACGGGACCGATGCCGACGCGCTGATCGAGCAGATCAACGCGTTTATTGCCCAAAAAGGCAAATAAGCTCGTCAACATTTCGGGCAGGTGTGTGCCTGCCCGCTGTTGTCTTTTTTCGGAGTTTTTTTCTCCGTGAACCATATCACCGGGAGGTAGGCTATGGCAGGTTTGAAACGCCCGAACAACCGTTTGTTGAGCGCAGTTCCTTATGTGCGTCAAGGTGCTGTTGTGGCGGATGTCGGAACCGACCATGCCTATCTCCCGATTTTTCTTCTGCAGCAGGAAATCGCGTCGCGTGCCGTTGCCTGCGACATTGCCGAGGGTCCCATCCGCCGCGCACGGGAAAACATCGCCGCATCCGGCTTGACCGATCGGATGGATACGCTTCTGACCGACGGTCTGCACGGCGTTGAGCCGTTTTGTCCCGATCATGTCATCCTCTTCGGCATGGGTGGGGAACTGATCGTGAAAATCCTCTCGGAAGCTCCTTGGGTGCGGTCGCCGGACGTTCGGTTGATTCTTCAACCGATGTCCCGCGCCGAAATTCTGCGGGCATACCTTTGGGAGAACGGCTTTGGAACCGTCGGCGAAACTTTGACGCGCGACGATGGGCGGATCTATCAGACGATCTGTTCCGAATGGCGCGGTGAAACGATTCCGTTCACCCAAACCGATTGCCTGATCGGAAAACCGCAGGACAATGGCGCGTCGCCGCTCTACGAAGCATTTCTCAAACAGAAGATTCAAACGCAAATCAACATTCTGCGGGGAAGATCAATGTCAAAACAGGCAGATCTCTCCGCCGATGAAACCATTCTGCACGCGCTGGAAGAGCGCTTGCGCGAAATCGGAGGCAACGGATGACCGTTTCACAACTTTATGACATTCTGAATCAAAGAATTCCGCAGTCCCTCTCCTGCGATTGGGATAACGACGGGTTGATGTGCTGTCCCGAGCCGGATCGGGAGGTGCGCCGGGTGCTGGTCTGCCTCGACGCAACGGCGGAGATGGTTGAAAAGGCGATTGCCGAAGCCTTTGATGTGATCCTGACGCACCACCCGCTGGTGTTTCATAAGCTCCCGGCGCTCGATCCTTCCGATCCCGTTGCGCGGAAATTGATCCGGCTTGCCCGGGCGGGCGTTGCTGTGATGAGTTTCCACACAAGGTTGGACGCGCTTGGGGGCGGCGTCAATGATGCGCTTGCGACGCGACTCGGCTTGATCGACGCGATTCCCTATGGAGAGGAGTCGATCGGTCGCGTGGGGCGTTTGCCCGTTCCCGTGCCGCTTTCCGATTTCGCGGAGCTGGTCAAGCGTGCGCTCGGCGTTCCCCATGTGGTTGCAGCCGACGCGGGGAAACCCGTGTGCCGCGTGGCTGTGGTGGGCGGTAACGGTTCCGATGACGTTCGCCTGACCGAAACAACGGGAGCGGACACCTATGTGACCGGGGAGATCGCCGCGCACCATCTGACCGACGCACCCGAGCGCGGGATGAATCTGATTGCCGCCGGACATTTTTACACCGAACATCCCGTTTGCGAAGTGCTTGCTTCCATGGCTTTGGAAGCGGATTCCGCCTTGCAGATCGAAATTGCCGTGAGTAACCCTGCACGGGTTCTCTGAAACAGAAAGGAAAGACCTATGACTTATGTGATTGCCAATCCCTGCGGAAACGCGGAACAATTTGAACGGTTGCTCCGGAAAATTCATTTTTCCGACCGTGACCTGCTTTATGTGATCGGAAATATCGTGGACTACGGTCCCGCGCCGATGGAGTTGATTTCGGATTTGAGCGTTCGCGCCAACGTTTACCCGATTGCGGGGGAACGGGATTATCTCGCGGCGCAGATGCTCTCCGGATTCGATCGCATGAATGCCGGAAAGACGCCTGAACCATCGTTCGTATCCGACATGAGCGACTGGGTGCGCAACGGGGGCTTACCGACCATGGAAGGCTATCGCGCACTGGACGAAGAGGGGCGCGAGGGCGTTCTCGATTATCTTGGAGAGATGGCACTCTATGAGATTGCCGAAGTCAACGGCAAAAAATATATTTTGCTTTATGCGGGCGTGGCGGACTACGAAAATGGAAGCGACCTCGAGGACTATTTACCCGACGATTTCTTTTCGGATCCGCTCCCGAAGGATCGACGGCTCTTTGATGATGCTGTCGCGATTGTCGGCGGCGTTCCGACCGAGAGCGGAAAGATTGAGCGTGGGGAAGGAAGTATCTTTCTCGATTGCGGCGCCAAAGACGGCGGTTCGCTTGCCGCGCTCTGCCTTGAGACCGGCGAGGAGTTTTACGCAGAATGATTCGCAAGAATGATCGGATCCGCCTTTCGGTCACCGATCTGAATAATCTCGGTGTCGGCGTCGGGCATCTGACCGACGCCGGCGAACAGAGCGGTATGACCGTTTTCGTTCAGGGAGCGGTCACGGGAGA
>CAKJZF010000089.1 GCA_918290775.1 Clostridiales bacterium
GATCTCCAACGCAGCGTTGATCCCCTCGGTGATCGAAGCGATCCGATTCATTTGAACGAACAATTCCAACTGTTCCTTATACTCACGATTGAGATTAACCGTACTCTTTACCACACTCGTCATACGTTTACACCCCTTTCTGTCTTTCATTATAACACCCCCCTTCCGGTTTGTCAATACCTTTTTACCATATCATTTCACCATATAGTATGTGCATATCTTCCGGAAGTATACCGTTTTCTTGCAAAAAACGCGAGTTGTCTGACAGAAAGAAAAAGAAAAGACAGGGCTCTTGTGTACCCTGTCTTTCTTTTTGCCGACGTTTGTCGGCGGAAAATTACTTGATCTCGACGGTCGCGCCGGCAGCCTTGAGCTCCTCGGCGATCTTGTCGGCTTCCTCTTTGGAAACGCCCTCTTTGATAGCCTTCGGGGCAGCCTCGACGAGGTCCTTCGCCTCTTTCAGACCGAGACCGGTGATGCCGCGGACGGCCTTGATGACGTCGAGCTTCTTGTCGCCGAAGTTGGCGAGGATGACGTCGAACTCGGTCTTCTCTTCGGCAGCGGCGGCTGCGGGAGCAGCGCCGGCGGCGCCGGCAACGGCGACGGGAGCGGCGGAAACGCCGAACTCCTCTTCAAGCGCCTTCACGAGGTCGGCGAGTTCGAGAATGGTGAGACCTTTCACAAGGTCAAGGATCTGGGTGGTCTTTTCGGTAGCCATTGATAGATTCCTCCGTTTTCTTTCTTTTCAAATGTGGTTTTGTCGAGCAGATCAAGCCTCTGCCGCGGCTTCGGCGGGCGCGCCGCCGTCCTTGTCGATCTTCGCCTGAAGAACGCGCGCGAACGAGTAGAGCGGAGCCATCATGGACCCGAGCATCTTCGCGATCAGCGTCTCCTTCGACGGGATACTTGCAAGGGTGCCGACCCCTGCGGCATCAAGCAGACCGCCGTCCACGAAACCCGCTTTGATTTCAAAGGTTTCGATCTTGTCGGCATACTCCTTGATGATTTTTGCGGGCGCAACCGGGTCGTTCTCGGAGAGCGCGATCGCGGTCATTCCCACCAGATACTGCTTCAGATCGCCGTATCCGACTTCCTCACAGGCGCGGCCGGTGAGCGAATTCTTCATGACGCAGTATTCCACGCCTGCGGCGCGGAGAGCGGCACGGAGTTTCGTGTCATCCTCAACCGTGATCCCCTCGTACTTGACAAGAACGCCTGCGGCGCTGCCGCGGATCTTCTCGGCAAGATTCCGGACGATCTCCTGCTTGGATTCCAGGATCTTCTGACTGGGCATTGAGTTCACCTCCGTATGGATTATTCGCTAAGAGGGAAGAAAAGAAAAAATCCTTTCCCCACAAGACGGGAAAGGACGAATGAACCGAAAACAAAGTTTTCGTAAGATCGATTCTTCTCTCCTCGGCAGGGTGGCTTTCGCTTTTACTGTAACCTGCTGTCTTAGGAACGGGCATTATTATAGCGTACCGCGCCGGGTTTGTCAAGAGGTTTTTCGGATTATTTTTATTATAATGGAAAAAAGCCTGCGCTACGAGGGCGGGGCGCGGTACGACGGGAAGTTATGAGTTGCGCCGCGGCGCAACGCGACGTAGCCCCGAGGGGCTGACGACGTGGGCGCGACGCGCCCAACGATGCGCCTCGCGTGAACCCTTGGTCCCTGCGGGCGTGAAGTAACAAAGGAAAGATCGTACACGAAGCGCAGAGAATCATTGCAGAAACGGCTATAGAACCGCAAAACGGCGCCAGTCTGAAGGGGGCGCCGTTTTGCTCTTCAATAATTCCTTATTGAAGTTCTTTGCCCCGCTTTCTTACAAGAAAGCGGGCGCATCCCCTCGTCCCCCCGTTATTTCTTCTCCACGATGAAGAAATACGGCGAGGTGGGCGAATTGACGATCCGAAAGCACGAACAGCAGATCAGACGGCGGTCGAGGGTGGCGAAGTACTCCGCGAGCATCTCGCCCTCGAGCCGTCCCTCCTCGTGTCCCGGATACACCGCTACAAGCAGGATCCCGTTGTTTGCGAGCAGTTCCACCGCGCCCTTGACGGCTTCCATCGTCGTTTCGCGCATCGTGGTCACCTGTTTCTTCCCGCTTCCCGGCAGATACCCGAGGTTGAACATCACGGCTTTCGGCGACTCCTTCACGAACTCCTTAATGCGATGATGAGAAGCGTGGATCAGGGTATAATTCTCCGGACACCCGAGCGAAACCAGATGCGCGCGGGTCGACTCGATCGCCGCCTCCTGAATATCGAAGGCGTAAAC
>CAKJZF010000090.1 GCA_918290775.1 Clostridiales bacterium
CCTCTGACGATAAGAAGGCTCTTTTCGGAACCCGTTACAGCGAATTTCTTGACCGTCTCGCCGAGGCGCTGACCACCTCCGACAACGGGAAAAAGCTCTCAAACGGCAACGGCGGCTACCTGACCGTCGCCGATCTGCTTGATCCCTCCCGCGCGTCGGCGGACGTGCTGAACCAAGCGGTTGAAGACGTGCTGGATGCTCACCCCGACATTCTCGACCGTGCGGCGCGTGACCTGCTCGCCGCCAACATCTCCATCCCCGCCGGCGCGTACAGCATCAAAACCGAGACCTTTACCAATGACGCCCTCGGGCTGAAGTCCGGCATTCTCGCAAAGCTGCGCAACAACGCCACAACCGCCATTCTGACCTCAAGCGGTCTGATCGCGGCGGGCGAACTGCTCAAGAGCAAAATTAACATCGCGGATTATATCGACAGCGATAGCCTCAACGAGCTTCTCAACGCGCCGGGTTCCCCGGTTGTCACCGAGCTTCTGAATCGGATCAACAGCGATCTCCAAGCAAATCCCACCAATCCCGCGTATGCGCTCTCCCTGCTCAACGACGACGGGAAGCAATGGGTGCAGAACGAGGGCAAAACCTCGCTGACCCAAGCGGATTTTGAAACCATCGCCGATCCGTCCCACCCGCTCTACAACGCGGACGCGGTTCTGAACGAAGCGGTCGACATCATCGGCGGTCTTTCGGACTTCGACGTGACCGCCTATCTGGACGTGGACGCGATTCTCGGAAGCGGCGTTGAGATCACCAACGGCGAGATCAACACGATCTTCGGCAACAGCGCAAACTACGATGTCCAAAACCTCAAAACCGCGGTTCTCGATGTCATCGACAGTCTGGACGGCGTGACCCTCGCCGACGTTGCAACCTTCGACCCTTCGGCGTTGCTTGCCAACGAGGCGATCTCCACCTATCTGCGCAACAACATCGAAACCTACCTCACGTCCTCCGAGATCCTTGACGTCATCGAGGCGAACGGCGGCGTTGACAGCTACCTCAAGGACGGCGTTTACGGCTATCAGAGTCTCGTGGAGCTTGCGCTGGAATACGTGCAGGTCTCCGATCTGATCAACAAGCTCTCGGGCGGCGACTTTAAGAGACTGCTGATCGGAGAGACCGTCGAGGATAAAACCGATACCTTCCGCGTCCTGCTACGCGATAAAGAAGTGATCTTGCTGGGCGACGTATTCGACAAGATTAAGAGCTCCGGGAACCCGCTCGACTACTACGTTGACCTCGACGCGCTCCTCGACCTTCCCGGCGTGGATTACGGCGCACTGTTCAAGCTCTTCGACGCCAACGTTTTGGTGGATGAGTTGCGGGACGATTTCGATGAGATCTTTGACGCGCTCACCACCAAACAGCGGTCGAAGGTCCTCTCGCTCGTCTTCTCCTCGGTCATGGAGAACGTCAAAAAAGTCGCGATCGACGGCTACGCGATCGCCGCCGAAAACGGCAAAACCCTCGCGCTGGACGTCAGCGCGATCATCGCCGCTGTTTGGGAGATCCTGCCCAAGTTTGAAGAACTCGGCGCCGACGACTTCGACGGTACGCTCGTTTTCTGCAATTTCTTCATGAACTACGTCACGCAGGAGAACGAGGAAAAAACCAAGGATATCAACTTCGTTGTGAAGCTGGAAGGCGACGTCTCGGGGGTTCGCCACGCGGCAGCTCTGCTGAATCGCTACGTCAGGGTGGAAAAGGACACGGCATCGGGCGGCTTCCGCGTCGAGATCGACACCCCCGGTGCGCTCGCCTCGGTCTACCGCAAAATCCTCGAATACGGCGGCGAATCGGAAGCCATCGTCTCCCTGCGCGAGAAACTGCTCGCCATGGAGGGCATGACGGGCGAAGACTTGGTCAACGCCTTTGCCGAAATCCCGCTCTCCGAGATCGTGGAAGCGCTCGACGACGTGGACGTCAACGAGCTTTACGAACGCTTCATCAACGCGGGCAAGGCGCAGGTCGCGGCGGAAAAGCTCGAGGAGCTGATCGGCGTTCACTACGCGTTTGATGACATTGACACGCTCGACGACCTGCTGAACCTGATTCGGAGCGGCAGCCTGCCAACCGTTGAGGCGATCGCCGAAAACCTCTCCGAAAAGCTGGGCGGCGACGTCATGGAGCTGCTGGAGCAGATCGCTTCCGTGGTCGATGAAAACGAATACGTACAGAAGCTGCTTGATAAAGCCGCCGAACATCCGCAGATCGCCCGGTATGTCGAGGGGATCTCGGCAGAGAAGATTCTCAACGATTATAAAGGGATGGATCCCGTGAAGGCGGTCGCGCAGTTCATCTCGGATCGCGTTGAGCGCGACCTTGTCTCCAAGATCTATGAGGATTACACCGCCGAGGAGCTTTACCATCGCGCGTTGGATTTCGTCAACGCGCGGTTCGCCGGGTATTATCGGAAATTCCAAAATCTGATCGTCAACCTTTCCGACCCCGATTATCAGCCCGAAAATTCCTTTGCGCAGTATCTGCAGTCGCTGATTCCCGCCCGGGCGGTATGCGCCTTCCGCGAGAGAAGCCTCCTCGATTTCTATCTCGGCGGCAGCCTCTTCACGGCGTCGTGGGATAGCATCAGCGTCGGGCTGGACCGAATCTCCGACATCGTGCTTGAAATGGTCGAGCAGTCGTCGGGTGTGGAGTTCGACGACGCAACCAGCGAAATGCTGCGAGCTCTCCTGCCGAGCGGATCGGTGGAGTTTGCGATCTCCCTGCGCTTCACCTTCTCCAACGTTTATCGCGTCACCTACGTTGACGGAAACGGCAGCGAACTGATGACCACCTTCCTGCCAAAGGGCATCAACCCCGAAGTCGTCCGGATTCCCAAGGTGGAGAAGTACTTCGCGCTCTATTGGGCGGACGCCGATGGCAAGGCGGTTCGTCAGATCACGGGCGATTGCACGCTCTACGCCGCGTATGCGCCGTATGTCGACGTCACCTATGTGGATGAGGGCGGCAATCCGTTAGGGAGCGAACAGGTTATCAAGGGCAAGTCGCCCGTCAATTTGCCCGAGATTCCGAAGCCCGACGAGATCCGCGATTGGGAGCTTCGCTACTATTGCGGAAGCGTCAACGAGCAAAACCGCATTGCCGACATCGAAGCCTTCTTCCCAACCGAGGATGTGACCGTTGTTTTGAAATACGAAGACGTGACGGCGGCAAACAAGGTGACTTACTATTTCGAGTACGCGACGGGCGTGCGGATCGAGGTCGGAACCGAGTTGGTTCTGATCGGCGATCAGCCGCTCGGGAACGTAACGGTCCCGGACGCCGACATCCCCGCCAAGGGGCATTACGTCCTCGCTTATTACGATGAGGACGGCAACGAAATCTCGATCGACGAGGTTGAGATCACCGGCAATTGCACCATCATCATTCGGTATGATCTCTATTTCACCATTCAATATAAAGTGAACGGAGCCGTGATTTGGCAGACCGAGGTCAAGGAAGGGGATCTGCTCGCCGCCGAAGACCAAGTGGTTCCCGAGACATCGGCGCCCGGAACGGGACATTATGACCGCGTTCTGACCGACAGCAAGAGCGGCATTCTGTCGCTGACCGAGCTTTTGGAACTTCTCGGCGAAGCCATTGCGGATGACCTCTCGGTTGAGATCACATATGAGGAATACTATCTCGTAGACGTCCTCTATAACGACATGCTCTATTCTGTGAAGGTTCGCGCGGCGGACGGAAAGATTCTTCCCGGTCAGCTCCCGGCAACAGACCCGAGCGAAACGCCGGAGCACGGCGGGCATCTCAACCGCAATTTCTACATCGGCGACACATACTACACCGAAACAACCATCCTGACCGATCTCACGATCACCGTGGATATAACCGTCACCATCCGTTATGAGGAGTATCTCTACGTCACGGTTTGGTTCAATTCCGCGCCAACGCAAATTGAGGTCAAGTACGGAACGTATCTCTCCGGGTATAGCGCTCCCGTCAACCCCGGAAACACCGCGAACGGCGGACATCGCAACCTCAATTGCTACGACAACGCGGAATACGTCAAAAACGGCAACCGCATCCCGTTCGGCTCGTTGCAGGCAACGCCCGTCACATCCAACATCACCGTTTATCTGCAATTCGACACCTACTATAATGTTGACATCTGCTATTGGAACGGTTCGGAATACGTCTCGGAAACGATCGAGGTGGAAGAGGGCGAACCGCTGGAATCGGTAACGCTTCCGGACGTCGGCAGCATCGAAAATCCTGCCGCAGGCGGACATTACATCCTGATCTACTATGACACAACCAGCGGGACTTCCCGAATCGGCAGAGCGCTGGATACCAGCGCCCCTGTTACCGCGAACATCGGGTACAAATTCCAATACGATCTGTATTACAACATCACCTATCGGTATTATAACCCTGCCACGCAACAGTACGAAACCGTGGAGGGCGAAATTCCGGCGGGCGGAAGCATTGAAGATATCGTGGTAATCGGAACCGACACGCCCGCGGTGGTTGAGGTTCCCGCGGCCCCCACCCCAACCTCTACCCACGAGGAATACCGCCGCTATTATTACTACTATGACGCCGCGGGAACGCTCGTCCGCCGCACCGAGACCGCACCTGCCGACAGCGACATTTCGTCCGAATACACGATCAACATCGTGTACGACCAATTCTGGCAGGTGAACATCTCTTATGGGGACTCCACGGCTTCCCGGTGGGTTCTCAACGGAGAAACCATCGCCGATGCCGATCTGCTCAACCCCGATGCGCCGCCCGCGCCGGAGGAAGGCAGATATGAGTTGCATTACTACGAGGTGGACGACAACGGAACCGTTATCCGTGAAGTCAACCGCGCAACCGTTGAGGGCACGGTGTCCGTCTATGTCAACTATCGGTTGGTTTATGAGCATTGGTACACGGTCAAAGTGAAATACTATGACAAGGACGGCAACGAGATCGCCTCGCAAGCCACCTCCACGGATCTGAAGGAAAACAACACCCTCTCCGGCACCGACGCGCCGGATGCCGTGCTTCCCGCAAATCCCGAAGGCGGCGTTTACCGCGCATACTACTACGACCGGGACGGAAACGAGGTCAGCTACGCCTCTATCCTGAACACGGCGGTAACCGGCGATTTCGTCTACACGATCCGTGTCAAACTATTCTATTATATTACGATCGTTTCCTTTGACGGAACCTACACCCCTGTGCAATCGGAAGTCGAGTATAACACCGCCATCCCCTCCGCGAATATTCCCGCCGCGCCCGCAAACCTCGTTCCCGGCGGATATACCCGCGTATATTTCCGGGGCGGCGTCGTCAAGAGAAGCGCGATGATCACAGATCCTGCCGAGCTCACCGCGGTTACCTCCGGCGGCGTTTCGGCAGCCGCAACCTACACGGTCGCCTATCTCCCCATCGGGCTTGTGGATGAAGCAACCGAGCTGGTTTACCTGACCACCGACAGCGCAAACAACTGGACCGCAACCGTCTTGAGCGACGCTACCGATTTCAACGTCACGGTCAACATGGAAAACGCCACCTTCGACACGGCGGCAAGCATCGTCGTCAAGAATCAAAGCGGATCGGTCTCGGTCTCCTTCTCGTCCACCCTGCTCACCACCATCCGGGAGAAGGGCGACAGCAATATCCGCCTCGTTTCCAAGAAAGCAATGTCGGCGCGTTCCTTCAGCGTGCAAAGCGGGCTTTATACCGCCACGGCGCAGGAAGTTTACGATTTCGAGCTTCTGATTGACGTCGACGACAACGTGGCGGGTTCGGGCATCAAGCTGAAAACCTTCGGCGAAAGGGACTGGAGGTCACCGTCAAGCCCGACGGGACAGATGTTGCCAAGGCGCTGAAAAACGAAATCACGAGCGGCACGCATCGCATCACCGCCTATATTCTGGACGAAAACGGCTTGGTCGTCGAGACCGCCAACCTCGGGCTGATCGTCTCCGCCGCCGATGCCGTGACCTTCTATCCGCCGCATTTTACGGACATCATCATCGAGAATGAGTATCATCTGAC
>CAKJZF010000091.1 GCA_918290775.1 Clostridiales bacterium
GCTTTCTCCTGCGGGAGAAAGCGGCGCCCCCGTCAAACGCGCTCCCAAAAGGAATATGCGCGGTCTTTCGTAAAATGGAATGGAGGGAACCTCTGAAAATTCTTCACACTTCGGATCGGCGGAATCTTTTCCGCCATATTGCACCAAAACGACTTGCCGGTGCGCCCACACCGGCGGCGTCCTTTTGGTTGATCTGACGAAAAATCTTCTCGCCGCCCGAAGAACGCCGAATCTTTAGAGATCCCCTTGACATTTTCAAAAAAGAATACTATAATATTGTTTGAGAATAAATTCGGGCGTACACCGCGGGTTACGCGGGACGCCCCAAAGAAAAGGGATGATTTGAATGACCAAAATCGACATTTTTTCGGGCTTTCTCGGAGCCGGAAAAACCACACTCATCAAAAAACTGCTCCGCGAGGCATACGCGGGCGAAAAGCTCGTTCTGATCGAGAATGAATTCGGTCAGATCGGCATCGACGGCGGCTTCCTGCAGGACGCCGGCATCGTTGTCAACGAGATGAACAGCGGGTGCATCTGCTGTTCGCTGGTCGGAGATTTCGGGAAAGCGCTCAAGAAGGTGCTGGAGGAGTACGCGCCCGATCGCATTCTGATCGAGCCGTCCGGCGTCGGCAAACTTTCGGACATCATACGCGCCGTTCAGAACGTCACGCCCGACGGAGCGGTTCTCAATGGGTTTACCACCGTTGTTGACGCCAACAAATGCAAGATGTACATGAAGAACTTCGGCGAGTTCTTCAACGATCAGATCGAGAACGCGGGCTGTATCGTCCTCTCGCACACACAGAACGCGAGCGAGAAGAAGACTGCCGAAGCGGTCGCGCTGCTGAAGGAGCATAACGCCACCGCCGTCATCGTCACCACCCCGTGGGAAGAGCTGGACGGCAAGCAGCTGCTGGAGGCGATGGAGCGCCGCGACACGATTGAGGAAGAGCTTGCCCGCCTCGCCGCACTTACGGAAGAGGAGCATGAACATCATCACCACCATCACCATCATCACGACGATGACGACGAATGCGACGATCCGGATTGCGCCTGCCATCACCATCACGACGACGATGACGATGATGACGAACATGAGCATCACCACCACCATCATCATGATGACGATGACGACGAATGCGACGATCCGGATTGCGCCTGCCATCACCATCACCACGATGATGACGACGAACATGAGCATCATCACCACCATCACCACCATCACGCGGACGATGTGTTCGTCAGCTGGGGTGTTGAGACCACGAAAAAATTTGACATGGACGCGCTGAAGGAGATTCTCGAATCGCTGGCGGAGGAGCATACCTATGGTGTGATCCTGCGTGCAAAGGGCATCGTGGAGGGAACCGACGGCAAGTGGATTCATTTCGACTACGTGCCGGGCGAGCCGGACGTTCGGAACGGTTCCGCCGGCGTCACCGGTCGTTTGTGCGTGATCGGTTCAAACATCAACAAGCCCGCGTTGGCGGAGTTGTTCGGCGTGGAGCTGAAAAAGTAATCCGAGGAGGCTTTATGGCAACCATTCCTGTTTATCTGTTTACGGGATTTTTGGAGGGCGGCAAAACCAGCATCATCCAGGAGTCCATGGAGGATCAGCGGTTCAATTCGGGAGAAAAGACGCTAATCATCCAATGCGAGGAGGGCGAGGTCGAGCTGGATCCCGAGAAATTCTGGGGCAAGAACGTCTATTTGGAAACAATCGAATCCGAATCGGGGCTGACCATCGAAAATCTCACGGCAATGGGCAAAAAGCATAAGCTCGACCGTGTGATCATCGAGTATAACGGGATGTGGAATCTTTCCAACCTTTATGGCAATCTGCCGAGCGGCTGGGCGATCTATCAGGAGATGTTTTTTGCCGACGCAAACACCTTTCTCTCCTACAATTCCAATCTGCGCCAGTTGATGGTGGATAAGCTCAACAACTGCGAGATGGTGGTTCTCAACCGCACCCCCGCGGAGATTGATAAGGACGCGATCCATAAGGTCATTCGCGCCACCTCCCGCCGCGCCGCCATCACCTATGATTACCCCGACGGTCATGTGGAATATGACGAGATCGAGGATCCGCTTCCGTTTGATCTGAACGCGCCGGTGGTAGACATTGCCGACAGCGATTACGCGCTTTTCTACCGTGACCTGTCGGAAGAGATGGCAAAGTACGACGGTAAGACCGTTCGGTTCAAGGGGATCATTGCACGTGACCGCAGCCTCGGAGCCAACGCCGCGCTTGCCGGGCGGTATGTGATGACCTGTTGCGAGGCGGACATCGCGTTCCATCCCATGGTTTGCGTGTTTCCCGAAGCGACCACGCTCAAAACGCGCGATTGGGCAACGCTCACGGGGAAGATCAAGGTGGAAAAGCACCGCCTCTACAATGGGGAGGGACCGGTTCTCTACGTGAGCGCAACCGAATTTGCCGTGGCGCCCGTTCCCGAGGTTGCAACATTCTATTGAATCAGCAAGGAGACCGTCTATAAACGATCGGTTGGAAGGGCTGTAAGCGTAAAAATTTGCAGAGCGTGTAGCTAAAAACGGTTTTTTTGAAACAAAAGGGCGGAGCTTTCCGAAGGGAAAGCTCCGCCCTTTTGCGCGGCGAGCGAACGACGAAGATCGTCGGGTTTGCCGCGTCCTGTCAATTGGTTTTGTAGATGCGGAAGAGATCCATCCGCTTCTCCGCCTGTACCCGGAGAAGCAGGAAAAAGGAAATCGCGCAGAGCAATCCTGCCGCGAGGGCATAGATCCAGTCCGGCGCACCGTAGAAATGAACGCTGACCGTCATGCCGAGCATCGAGCGGAGAAGGCGCGTGTAAAGAACCGGCATCAGTGCGGGCAAAAGCGGCAGGAAGCAGAACAGACTGTAAGCCGTGCGGTTGGGGACGAAGATGCGGTAAACGCGCTTCGCCGTGTTCACGGCTTGCGACGGCGGGGCGGCGAACGACCAAACGCTCACCGCCGCCGTCCCGACCGCAAACGCTCCGTACCAAACCGTCAAAAACCACGACGCAACCGTCAGAATGCTCATCAGAAGCGCGAAATAATAGGTTGACGACGCGACCGACCCGGACTCGGCACGGACGGCTTCCTTTGCCTCTGCGCGGATATAGCCGAGCAGGTCAAAGAGGTTGACGGTGGCGGAAAGGCTTCCGTCCTGCAAAAAGAAGATATGGGGAACAAGGGCGGGAATCAGGAGCAAGGCCCCCGCCGCGAGCGGAAGCAGATAGCAGAGGCGGACTCGGAGATCACCGCCGGGAGCGGAACGGTTCATTTCTGCTCTCCCGCGAGCTTTCCTTCCATCAGAAAAGCGGCTTCCATGTCGGCGCAGCAGGTGGCATAGGCGAGCGGGAACATCTCCAGCGCTCTGCCGACGTTTCCGGGATCCTCCGTCCCGGAAAATCCCATGTGATAGCGAATGGCAAATGCCTCGTCCCGCGTCAGCTTCATATAAGCCGAGACGATGTATGCCGATTTCTCTCCGTGTCCGTAGGGCAGGTTATCCTCGATGGTATAGAAGGGGACGGCTGTCCACCTGCCGTTTTCGTCCTTGACGTTCCTCGTTCCGACTTTGTAAAAATTGACCTTGCAGACGTCGTGAAGCAGGGCGGCAATGGCGATGCTTTCATCGCTGTATTCAATGCCGTAGACATCCTTCATGCGCGGGCGCGCCATGATGTCAACCAAGCAGTCATAAACATTAAGACTGTGCTGCAGAAGCCCGCCCTCGCAGGCGCCGTGGTAGCGCGTGCTGGCAGGCGCTGTGAAGAAATCGCTCTTCATCAGAAATTCGAGCAGCTTGTCCGCGCCTTCGCGGGTAATCTTTTCCTTGTAGATCTGAATGAATCGTTCTTGATTTGTCATAATCGGGTTCCTTCTCTGTTTGGTTTGTTACCTTTATTATATTGCCCCGGGGCGGAAAAGTCAAGGGGATTTTGGAAATCGGGTGAGTTTTTTCGGATGGGAGAGTACGGTGGCGCCGGAAGGCGGATTTCTCGTTTCGGCATTTCTCTTTGACAGGTATCCAAGCATCGCGGAAATGCAGTTTCTTGTTCACTGGATGCAATGATGTCAATATCTGCAATGAAACTTCTCAACATTGGCAATGGAAAACCGATTTGAAAAACATTATAATAAAGACAATAGAATCCATTAAAAAACAAAGGAGAGATTTTGATGGCAAAATTCATTCTGTCGGCTTTTGCGGATGAAGCGTCCGAAACCCTCGAGGGGCAGATTGCGGCGCTGAAGCGCAACGGCATCCGCTACATCGAGCCGCGCAGCGTCGGCGGCGGAATCATCGAAAAGACCGATGAGGAGCTTGCGGATCTTGCGGCATCGCTTCGTCGGGCGGGAATCCGGGTTTCCTCCTTCGGTTCCCCGATCGGAAAATACAAGATCGACGAGCCTTTCGAGGCTCATCTCGCACAGTTCCGGCGTGCGCTTCGTGTCTGCGAGATCCTCGGCACCTCGCGGATGCGGATGTTCAGTTTCTTCGTTCCGCAGGATCGGCTTGCGGAATGTCGCGACGAGGTGATGCGCCGTATGCAGATTCTTTTGGATGAAGCAAATGCGGCGGGCGTTACGCTTTGCCATGAGAACGAGAGCGAGATTTACGGACAGAATCCGCCCGAAGTGCGAGACCTGCTCTGGTCGCTGCCTGACCTGCGCGGAATTTTCGACCCCGCCAATTACGTCATGAACGATCAGGATCCCATTGCAGGGATTGAGGCAACGCTCCCGTCGCTTGAATATCTGCACATCAAGGATGCGATCTATGCAAAGCAATCCATCGTTCCGTGCGGGAAGGGCGACGGAAGAATCGCGGAAATTCTTTCCCGTGTGGACGCGGAACGAGACGGCGAAATCTTTCTTTCGGTCGAACCGCATTTGCATCTTTTTCAAGCGTATCGGCAGATCGACAAACACGAATTGAAAAACGAATATACTTTTGCGACAGCAGACGAAGCGTTCGATTGTGCTGTTGCATCACTGAAAGAGACACTCAAAACTATCGGATTTCATGAGGAGAACGGGATATGGAAAAAGTAAGATTCGGAATCATCGGCGTTGGCAATATGGGCTCGTCCCATGCCAAAAAGTTTCTGAAAGGGAAGATTGAAAACGGCGTTCTGACCGCCGTCTGTGACCTGAAACAATCCAAAATGGACGCGATCGCGGCGCTCGAGGGCGGCGAAACGGTCGCGCAGTTTACCGACTACAAACAGATGTACGCGAGCGGACTTTGCGACGCGGTGATCGTCGCCGTTCCGCATTATCTCCATCCGCCGCTTTCGATCGACGCGCTTCGCGCGGGACTTCATGTCATCTGCGAGAAGCCGGCGGGCGTTTACACCAAACAGGTCAAAGAGATGAACGAGGTTGCAAAAAAGAGCGGGAAACTCTTTACCATGATGTTCAACCAGCGCACCAACTGCGTTTACCGTAAAATGCGCGAGATGGTGATGGACGGAACGCTTGGCGAGATCAAGCGCGTCAACTGGATCATCACATCGTGGTACCGTTCGCAAAGTTACTATGATTCCGGCGACTGGCGTGCGACGTGGCGAGGCGAGGGCGGCGGCGTACTGTTCAACCAATGCCCGCATCAGCTCGATCTGCTCCAATGGGTTACGGGCATGATGCCCGAAAAGGTGCGCTCGTTCTGCCATTTCGGGAAATGGCATGACATTGAGGTGGAGGACGATGTGACCACCTACATGGAGTTTCCGAACGGCGCCACGGGCGTGTTCGTCACGTCAACCGGCGACACCCCCGGCACCAACCGCTTCGAAATTCTCGGCAACAACGGCAAGCTGGTCTGCGAGAATGTCAATGATGAGGATCGGCTTACCTTCACCAAGCTCGAAACCCCTGAGCGCGAGTTCAACGCCACTTACAAGGGCGGCTTCGGCGAACCGGCTAAACAGGTGATTGACGTGGAGACCGACGGGAAAAACCCGCAGCACGTCGGTATTCTCAACAACTTTGCCAACGCGATTCTCGGGCTGGAGCCGCTTTTTGTGGACGGAACCGAGGGTTTGCGCGGCGTGGAGCTGATGGATTCCATGCTGCTCTCCACATGGCTGGATCAGGACGTCAAGCTTCCGATCGACGACGATCTGTACCTGAACGAGCTGAATCGGCGCATCGCCACAAGTCGGCGGAAGGAAGGCACCGATGTGGTGCTTGACACCAGCAATACCTATCGGTAATTTTCCATGCGTATGGTAGAAAATCGAGTTTTTCGCGTGGCGCTTGTGGGGTGCGGAGCCATCTCCAAAACGCATATCCGCGCTATCCTCGCGGCAGGTCAGACGGTAGCGGCGCTTTGCGACGTCGAACCGGGGAAAGCGCACGCGCTCGCCGAAGCGACAGGTCTTTCCGCCCCCGCGGTTTTTACCGATTACAACGCCATGCTGGATGCCGTCCGGCCGGACATCGTGCATATTTGTACGCCGCATGACCTTCATGTACCCATGGCGATTGCCGCGTTGGAACGTGGGATCCATGTGCTTTGCGAGAAGCCGCTTGCCGTTTCCCGTGCGCAGTTGCGCGAGGTGATCGAGGCGGAGCGGCGGAGTACCGCCATGCTCGGCGTTTGTCATCAGAACCGCTATGAACCGAATATGCGCCGCCTGCGCGAGATGGTCAAGACGCAACCGCAGGGCGGCTATGCCACCGTCGTCTGGCGCCGCGACGCGGCGTATTACCGCTCCGGTGCGTGGCGCGGAACGCGGGCGCATGAAGGCGGCGGCGTTCTGATCAACCAGGCGATCCATACGCTGGATCTCATGCAGTGGATCTTCGGTACACCCACCCACGTGACCGCGCATCTCTCCAACGATTTTCTTCGCGATGTGATTGAGGTGGAGGATACCGCCGCCTGCACGTTTGAGAGCGAAATCGGTGCGCGTTGGCAATTCTTCGCAACCACATCGGGCGCGGTGGATTTTCCGATTCGGATTTGCGTTCGCCTCGCGTCCGGCGAGTTGGTCGAGGCGCAGAACCATCAGTTCACGGTGAACCATCAGGTTCTATCGGGAGAGGACGATACGGGAGAAGGCAAATGGGTCTGGGGCGATGGACATCAGTCGCTGATCCGAGATTTTTACGAACACGTACAAGAAAACAAGCCGTTTTGGCTGGACGCGGAGGAGGGCGCGAAAGTCGTTCGCATGATCCTTGCCGCCTATCAGTCAAACGGACAGCGCATACGAATTGCAGGAGAATGAAATGAAACAGACAATGTCCTTTTTCGGAGAAAACGTCTTTCTTTCCACGCCCGAGGCGGTGCGGCTCTACAACGCCGTTCGCGATCTGCCGATTGTGGACTACCATTGCCACCTCGACGAAACCGCGATTTCGGAAAACCGCCGCTTTGAGAGCCTCGGAGAGCTTTGGCTCGGCGGCGACCACTACAAGTGGCGTGCCATGCGCATCTGCGGCGTGGACGAACGCTACATCACCGGCGACGCGCCCTACGATGAGAAATTCCGCAAATTCGCGCAGATTTTTCCGAAGCTCTGCGGCAATCCGCTCTACGACTGGGCGCAGTTGGAGCTTAAAATTCTGTTCGGCATTTTGGAACCTCTGAACGCGGAGAGCGCCGACCGGATTCTGTCGGCTGCCAATGCGCAGCTGAAGAACATGACCGTTCGTGATATGCTGAAGAAATACCGCGTGGAGTACATTGCCACAACCGATGACCCCGCTTCTCCGCTTGCGGCGCACGGGCGATACGGCGAAATGCAGGTTTCTCCCACCTTCCGCCCGGACGGAATTCTGACGGTTGACCCCGCCGCGATCGACCGGCTGGAAACGGCGGTCGGACATTCGGTCGGTTCGCTCGCCGAATTGAAAGCCGCGCTGATCGCCCGGCTGGACTACTTTGCCGCGCACGGCTGCAAAATCACCGATCACGGCATGGATTATCTACCCGAAAGCGATCCGGGAGAAGCGGTCGCAACTCGCCTTTGGGAGCGTCGTTCCGCGCTGACAGGTGCGGAAAAACAGCAGTTTTCGGCGCATCTGATCCGCTGGCTTGCCGGAGAATACCAAAAGCGCGGACTCGTCATGCAGCTCCATTTCGGAACCTATCGGAATGTCAACACCGCCATGTTTGAGCGGGTCGGGCGAGACGCCGGGTTCGATGTGATGCGTGCGCAGGTGGACGCGGATCGTCTTGCGGCATTTTTGGACGATCTTTCAAAGAAAAACGCACTTCCCAAAACGGTTCTCTATTCGCTTGAGCCGTCTGTCATGCCTGCCGTGGCAACTGTTTCGGGGGCGTTCCCGAATGTGCGCGTGGGTGCGGCGTGGTGGTTCAATGACACCGTGGCGGGCATCCGAAAGCAGTTGGAGGTTGCTTCCGAGTATACCGCGCTCGGAATGAATCTCGGAATGCTGACCGACAGCCGCTCCTTCTCGTCCTATGCGCGATTCGATTTCTTCCGCCGGATCCTTGCAGATTTCGTCGGTAGCTATGTGGCGCGGGGCGAGTACGACGCGGACGCCGCCGAACAGCTGATGATCGACATTTGCTATCGCAACGTCAAAGAATTTTTAGGGCTTTCGGGAGGGGATGCACAATGAAAATGACATTTCGTTGGTATGGAGAAGGCGACAGCATTCCGCTGTCCTATATCCGTCAGATTCCCGCGGTCGAGGGGGTTGTGACCGCTGTCTATGATGTTCCCGTCGGCGAGGTGTGGAGCATGGCGAAGATCGGACGGCTCAAGTCGCTCTGCCAGGCGGAGCATCTGACGTTTGAAGTGATCGAAAGCGTCCCGGTTCACGAGGACATCAAGCTCGGCAGACCCACCCGTGACCGCCTGATCGCAAACTACGCCGAAACCGTCCGCAACCTCGGCAAGGCGGGCGTGAAGTGCATTTGCTATAATTTCATGCCGGTGTTCGACTGGCTTCGCACCAACCTGCATACGGTCGCGCCGGACGGTTCCAATTCGCTTTCTTATAATCATGAAGAACTGATGCGCCTGGACCCGCACGATCTCCGTCTGCCGGGTTGGGACGAAAGCTACACCCCGGCGGAATTGCGCGGTTTACTCGACGCTTACAGCGGCATGACGCATGACGCGCTGTTTGAAAATTTGGTGTACTTCCTGCGCGGCATCATGCCTGCCTGCGTGGAGAGCGGCGTCAATATGGCGATCCATCCGGATGACCCGCCGTGGGATATGTTCGGTCTGCCGCGCATCATCACCGGGATGGAGTCCTACCGCCGTTTGTTTGCAGCTGTCCCCGAGCGTCAGAACGGCATCACCTTCTGTACCGGGTCGCTCGGCGCGGGGCGTGAAAATCGTCTTGTCGCCATGGCTGGAGAGCTTGCGCCGCGCATTCATTTCGCGCATCTGCGGCAGATCACGCTGACGGGCGAACTGGATTTTTGCGAGTCGGGACACATGACCGAAAAGGGAAGCCTCGATATGTACGGAATCGTCAAGGCATTGGTGGAGAACGGGTTTGACGGGTATGTCCGCCCCGACCATGGGCGCAACATCTGGGGCGAGGATGGCAAACCCGGCTACGGACTTTATGACCGCGCTTTGGGTGCGATGTATCTTGCCGGCTTGTTTGAAGCTGTGGAAAAAACAAAAAAAGGAGCGTGAACCACCATGAAATTACCGTTTCAAATTGACCTGACCGGGAAAGTCGCAGCTATCACGGGCGCCGGCGGCGTTCTGATGAGCGTCTTTGCCGAGGCGCTGGCAGAGTGCGGCGCCAAGGTCGCCCTTTTGGATATTAACGAGGAAGCCACAAACGCGGTCGCGAAAAAGATTGGAAAAAACGCGCTTCCCGTTCCCACCAACTGCCTTGATAAACAGAGCATCGAGGCGGCATACAAAACCGTGACCGAAACCTTCGGCAAGGTTGATATTCTGATCAACGGTGCGGGCGGAAACAATCCCCGTGCGACCTGCGACAACGAGACCATGACCCCCGATCTGCCGGAGACGGTTAAAACCTTTTTCGATCTGGATGAGAGCGGACTGAAATTTGTGTTTGACCTGAATATTACCTCGGCGTTTCTCGTCACGCAGGTGTTCGCAAAGGATATGGTAAAAAGCGGCGGAAATATCATCAACATCTCGTCGATGAACGCCTTCCGCCCCCTGACCAAGATTCCCGCGTACAGCGCGGCAAAAGCGGGGATTTCCAATTTTACGCAGTGGCTTGCCGTTCATTTCGCGCCCTGCGGCATCCGCGTCAACGCGATTGCGCCCGGTTTTTTCGTTACCAACCAAAACCGTGCGCTTCTTTTCCGCGAGGACGGAACCCCCACCCCGCGCACCGATAAGATCCTTGCCGCAACGCCTCAAAAGCGCTTCGGCGAGGTAGACGACCTGCTCGGAACGCTCCTTTGGCTCGCCGATAACGGTGCCAGCGGGTTCGTGACCGGGACGGTCATCCCCGTGGACGGTGGATTCAACGCCTACAGCGGTGTTTAACAAATGATCAGACCGACTGCCCAAGAGGGGGCGGGGCGCCTTTTCTTTCGAGAAAAGGCGCCCCGCCCTCAATGTTTCATTTCTGGGATCTGTCAGATCCTGTCGCTGTGGCAGGTCAGGTAAAGCACCTGAAATTCCGAAGCGAGTCGAGCGAGTAGTTCTTTGGCAAATGCAAGCCGTTTTTCGTCCAGATTGGTGAAGGGATCGTCGAGGAGGAGAAAGGGCTTTTCTCCGTCGGCAAAGAGCGCGTCGACCAGCGACAGCCGGACGCAAAATTGCAGGATATCGCGCCAGCCGCGGCTGTAAGCCTCGGGCTGGCGGGTCATGCCTCCGTCCATCACGGAAACGCCGAACTGCGCGTTCACATCCGCGGCGGGCGCGTCCGCGCCGGCAAGCAGAGTGAGATACTTGGAGAAGCTCTTGCGGGTACCGTCCAAATAGCGCGTCGTCAGGGCGTCATGCGCGTCGATCAGATAGTTGCGGGTCAGCGTCAGCAAGCGGAAGCGTTCGGCGGCGTCCGCCTGTTCTTCCTTGAGCCGGGCGATGCTTTCCTCCAATTCGGGGATTTGCTCGGTCTCGCGGCTGATGCGATCCAGCGAGAGAGAAAGCGTGTGTTCGCGTTCCGAAAGAGCGGTTCGCCGCGCTTTGATCTGTTCGCTGCGGGCGTTCAAAGAAGCAAAATTGACCGCCGCTTCGGGCGGAAGCGTATCCAATCCTTTTTCGACGATGAAGGATTGCAGATTCCGCTTTTGCCGGGCGATCTCCTCAACCAGCAGGGTATGGCGGGAGAGCAACCCCTCGACGGTGCGCAGACGCTGATCCGCGTCAAGGGACGGGGACAACATTTTGCAACGGGAGAAGAACCGTTCGGATTCCGCCGTCAGCAGTTGGATGGAAGCGTGTTTTTTCGCATACGTGTATTCAGAATCGCGCTGTTTGCGGGTCAGGCGGTTCCAGTCGCGGCAGAGGTCGGAGAGGTGGCGCAACCCGTTTTCGGGGTCGGGATCGGTGACGTGATAGCCCGACAGAAAAGCACGCAGATCGGCTTCACGCGAACGGAGCGCATACGCTCGCTCTTGCAGGGCGGCGGCTCGGGACTGCGCGTCCGCAACCGACTGCTGCGCCCGGGCAAGCGTTTCGGAGAGATCGTTGAGGGCGCGGCGGGGGTCGCCGTCGGCAGATTTGCCGTAGCGTTCCAACAGGGAACGGACGGTTTGGTTTGTCTGCTCCCCGGTTTGCTCCCGCTCGGCTCGGTCGGAAGCTCCCGAGAAGCGACCGAACAGCAGGCAGGATAACCCGGCGATCAAAGCCGCGCCGCCCCCGATCATGAAGGGCAGGGCACTGCGCAATACGCCGAAAATCAGGAATCCGGCTCCGATTGCGGAGAGGAGAAGCGCGAGAACCAACAGAATTTTCGGGCGTATAACGGACGGTTTAGAAGCGCGGGAGGATTGAGACGCGGTCAGCAGATCGGAAGCGGTTTGCAGTTCCGCGGCAGTCGGCAGGGCGCACAGACGCGCGTTTGCCTCGGCGAGCGCACGATCCGCAAGGTCACGCTCTGCGGCGTGGCGGCTTTTCTCATCGCGAAGCGCGGCGGCAAGCCGGTTCTGCTCCTCCAGAACTTCCGCGCTCGGAGTTCCCGTCGGGAACAGGTTGGATAGATGCACCAGCTCCTGCTGTTCGTCCGGATCCAGACCGATGCGGCGCAGTTCGGCGTTCTCGCCGGTGATCTGTGCCAGCAGTCGGCGTTGAGCGTCAAGTTCCTCGGCGGACGGTATGGCACCGTCAAAGGCTTTCGGAATCTCATCGCGATCCGCTTCCAAACGGCGGATGTCCTCTTCGCGCCGGCGCTTTTCTTCTATCAATGCGGCAAGAGCCGACTGTGCGCGGATTTGTTCCGCCTCGGCGTTGACCTCGTTCAGCTCGCGGCGAATCCCGGCAAGCTGTTTCTCACTCTCGGTTTGCTCGGAGAGCAGGGTGCGTTTTGTGCGCAGTTTCTCGTTGAGCGAACGGATTTCGGCATCCAATTCACCGATTTTGCCGCGTCCGCCGGTTTTTTTGTATTCTTTGGCGCGGTTTTCCAACGCCGAACACGCGGACTCAAAATTGTTCATGTCGTTGACATCGTCAAGCACCCCGGTCAGCTTGGCGCGGATGGTATCGTTTTTTCCGGCTGGATCCAGCGCACGCGCGGAAAGATAGGTACTGCGCTCGAATCCGTCGGCGTCGATGCCGAAAAGCTCCTGCCCGAGGGACTCGCCGAAGGCATTGGAGGGAAGCCCGGTTGAGAGGTCGAAAAGGGTAAACGTTTCCGGATCTCCAAAGGTGCGTTCCACGCGAAATTTGCCGTGCGTACATTCAAAAACGAGGTTTCCCCCATAGATCCCGCCCTGCCACGGCGCATATTTCCGCTGTTCATTTTCATCCAAATTCTTCTTGCCGGATTTGGGTAATCCGTAGAACATCGCCTTGATGAATGCCGCCAGCGTACTCTTGCCCCAGCCGTTCTCTTCGCAAACGGTGTTGATCCCTTCGGAGCAATTGAGCGAGAATCGGTTGAGCCTGCCGAAATTCTCAATGTAAAGCGAAATCAGCTTCATAGGTCAAGCTCCTCTCCCCAAAGTGCGCGTAGCCCGTTCAGAATCACGCGTTCGCGATCGACCTGCGGCAGATCGGACGCCATGACGCGTCGGATAAACTCGCCTTTGAGCGAAATGTCGTTCCGATAATCCTCGGGGCGGATCAGAAGCGTGGTTTCATCCTTTCGCTTGGCGAACCAAAACCGTTCGCCGAGATCGCGCTCGATCCAGCGGTATTCCGGCGCGAAATCGGGATCCAGCGAACCGACAACGGTCAGTTTGACCGCGTCGTCCGCAGGGATGCCGGCAACGGCGGCGTTGGCACGCCGCTCCAGCTCCGCCTGTTCGGAACAGCCGGAGACGTCGAGTCTGACCTCATGGAGCGTGCGACGGGAAAATCGGACAAAACGGGATTCCACGCGGCGGTCGGGCAGGGTTTCCAACAGCAGGAACCCCTTTTCGCCGCATTCGTCAAACCCGCGACCCTCGGGGCAGCCGCTGTAGCAGGCAAGACAGCGGTTGTCCACCATGCCGCGGCGGTGCGAATGGATGTGACCGAGGGCGATGTAGTCAATCCCCTTTCCCGCAAAGGCGCGGATGGGGATGTCGTCCCGCCCGGAAACGTTGGAAGTTTCCACCGCCTGACCGTGCATCATGACGATATTGATGTCCGCGGGGTCGAGATTGAGGGTGTCGGCGTTCGGGCGTTCGCTCGCCGTAACCGTAATGTCTCCCTGACGGTAGGATTTCCAGCGGTTGCCGAAGGTATGAACGTTTTCGGGCTGGGGGAAGGCGTCGTCGTAGAGCGGGACGTCGCCGTCGTGGTTGCCCGCGAGGATGTAGAATTGCAGGTTGGGTTCTTTCGCAAGCGTCTCCCGGACGATCGCTTTGGTGCGTTTGCGGACGTGTTTCGCCGAGTCGAAAAGGTCTCCGGCGATCAGGACTGCGTCAACGTGATTCGCGATGGCGTAATCGACCATGCGGCAGAAGGTTTCCAACACCTCGGCGCGCCGTTCTTTCGCCTGCTCGGGCGGAAATTGGGAGAGCGGAGAATCCAGATGGACGTCCGCGCAATGGATCAGTTTCAAGTGTCGGTCTCCTTTCCGATTGGATGGCGCCGTCCCCGGCAAAGCGGGGAAAGCGGTTCTGTAGAAGTTCTTCGTAATCATTTTAGCATAAATCGGGCGCAAAATAAAGAGAAAACCGCGCATTTTTCAATTTTTTTTTGACAACGGCGGGAAAATGTGATAAAATGGTGAAAAACGGGGCAAACAAGGAGGGGACGGAATGCGTCGCGATTCGCTGGGACTTTATCTGCACATCCCGTTTTGCCGATCCAAATGCCACTATTGCGATTTTTATTCCGCCGTCACGGGGCAACAGGATCGCGTGGAACGGTACGTGGAGCGGCTTTGCGAGGATCTGACCGGGTGGTCGGAGCAGTGCCGGGCGTATACCGTGGATTCCGTTTATTTCGGCGGGGGAACGCCGACCGCGCTCACGGCAAAACAGCTTGATCGGATTTTGGGAACGGTGTTCCGACGCTACCTGGTGGCAAAGGACTGCGAGATCACGGCGGAATGTAACCCCACCTCCTCGGGGTCGGAGCTGTTCCGCGCCATGTGCGCGTCGGGCTTCAACCGCTTGAGCGTCGGACTGCAAAGCGCGAACGAGGAAGAGCTGAAGCTGCTCGGCAGAACGCACACGCCGGATGATTTTCTGCGGACATGGGAGGCGGCGAGAAGCGCGGGATTTGACAACATGAGCGTTGACGTGATGTTCGGCATCCCGTCTCAAACGCCGGAGAGCTTCCGTAAAACCCTGCAGACCGTTTCAAAACTCGCGCCGGATCACCTTTCGGCATACGCCCTGACCGTGGAACCGGGAACCCGCTTCGGCAGAGCGCTCCCCGCGCCCTTGCCGGATGAGGAGACGGTAACGGGGATGTACACGGAGATGATCGGAACGCTGGCGGAATTCGGGTTGGAGCAATACGAAATCAGCAATTTTGCCAAGGCGGGCGCACGGTCAAGGCACAACTGCAAATATTGGAACGCGGAGGAATACCTCGGGTTCGGTCCGGCGGCGCATTCGGATTTCGGCGGCGAGCGGTTCGGAAACCGCCGGGATCTCGACGCGTACCTGCGGGGAGAATGCGTCACGGCGGAGCGGGAGCGCCCGTCAGTCGCCGGACGGGAAAACGAATATGTGATGCTTCGGATGCGGCTTTGCGAGGGGCTGGACGGCGACGCGTTTGCCGAGCGGTTCGGACACGGAGCTGACGCCTTCTTTGAAAAACTGCGCCCCTACCTTCCCGGCGGGTATGTTCGGGAAACCGAGCGGGGTATGGCGTTTACGACGAAGGGATTCCTTGTCAGCAACGCCATTTTATCGGAAGTTGTGGATTTCGGAAGCGAAATGTGACGAAAGGACTTGACAAAAGGGTCTGTTTCGTGTACAATAGATGAGAACAAAAAATCGGAGGAACCGACATGGAAGAACAACAGAACGAACGGGAATTTTACACCCTGACCGACGAAGATGGCAACGAGAGCGAATTTGAGCTGATCGGCGCGGCGGAGTACAAGGGCAAGCAATATTATGCCATGATCCCCGCGGGCGAGGAGCAGAAGGCGGAGGACGGCTTTTGCGAGTATGTTGTTCTGCGGCTTGACCTTGATGAAAACGGCGAGCAAATGCTCGTGACCGTCGATGACGATGACGAATTCGATGACGTTGCCGACATTTTCGACGATCAATTCTCTGAGGAGATCGACTACGATCCCGAAAAAAAGTGACGCTGATCCTGCTTAGTGCGTGATAGTCGGCGATATTGAGCCTACAATTGATCAAAGGAGTCTGACCGATTCTCGGTTTGCAGACCTCCCGCACCCGCTTTCGGTTGACTTGTCCCGAGCGGAATGCGGACGTTGGGAGCAGTAAAGAGGAAGGGAGAGGACACCGCCCTGGCATACAGGGTTCAGAATTCCCGGCTACACGGCTCGGCGGGGTTTCTTCGGATGCCGATGGCAACCGGAACAGGGGGGAGCCGTGCGCTCCCCTTTTTATGACCCGATTGCATACGAAAGGAAAACAAAGAACATGGGAATCATCAAAGCATTGCACGATTCGATCCACGGATCTCTTGCCGATCAATGGCTGGAGGTTCTGGAAGCCGACAACATGGACGGAACCACGGTCTTTACCAAAGGAGTCGCCGTTCGCCGCGACCGCAGAAACAACAACAAAAGAGGAAATTCGGACGTCATCTCCGACGGTTCGATCATCCACGTCTACCCGAATCAGTTCATGATTTTGGTGGATGGCGGACAGATCGTCGATTATACCGCAGAAGAAGGCTATTACAAGGTGGATAAATCCGCAGCTCCGTCGCTCTTCAGCGGATCTTTCGGCGCGGCGCTGAAGGACACCTTTGCCCGCGTCAAATTCTCCGGAACGCCGTCCTATAAACAGCAGGTGTTCTTCATCAACCTGCAGGAGATCAAGGGGATCAAATTCGGAACGCCCAGCCCGGTTAACTATTTCGATCAGTTTTACAACGCGGAGCTGTTTCTCCGCGCCCACGGTACGTATTCCATCAAGATCACAGACCCGATCAAATTCTACCGCGAGGTGATCCCGAAGAATACCGATCGGGTGGACATCCGGACGATTAACGAGCAGTATCTTTCGGAGTTTCTCGAGGCGTTCCAAGCCGCGCTCAACCGGCTGTCGTTTGAAGTACGCATTTCGCAGGTGATGTCCAAAGCGCCGGAACTTTCCCAATTCATGGCGACCGAACTGGACGACAGTTGGAAAGAACTGCGTGGATTTGAAGTGCTTGCAGTGGGAATTGCAAGCGTCAGTTATGACGAGGATTCCAAAAAACTCATCAACCTGCGCAATCAGGGCGCGATGCTCGGCGACCCGACCGTTCGCGAGGGCTATGTGCAGGGCGCGGTGGCGCGGGGCATGGAAAAAGCGGGCGGCAACGCCGCCGGAAGCGCACAGGCGTTTATGGGTATGGGATTCGGCATGAACGCGGCGGGCGGCTTCATGGCGAGCGCGTCCGCTTCCAATCAGGCGCAAATGCAGCAGCAAGCCCAAGCCCGGCAACAGGCGGAGGGATGGGTCTGCGCCTGCGGGCATCGCAACACGGGCAGATTCTGCTCCGAGTGCGGCAAGCCGAAGCCCGAGGCAAACGAGGGATGGACTTGCCCGCAGTGCGGTCACCGCAACACGGGCAAATTCTGCTCGGAGTGCGGGGCGGTAAAACCGGCAGGGGATTGGTTCTGCCCCGAATGCGGACACAAAAACGCGGCGGGAACCAAATTCTGCCCCGAATGCGGACATAAAAAAGATTGATCGGAAGCGCTGACCGAAAAGGAGAAAGACGATGGAGCAAACCGCAATCTATCAATGTCCCAATTGCGGCGCCGGATTGACCTTTGACGCGGCAAAACAGCTGTTTTCCTGCGAGTTCTGCCTCTCGGAGTTCACGCGCGAGCAGGTTCTTGCGGCAAACAGCGAGGAAGCTCAGCGCGAAAAAGAAGCCGCGGAAGCGGCTTACAACGCGCAGATGAACGAATACGAATGTCAGAGCTGCGGTGCGCACGTGGTTGCCGATGAGCATACCGTTGCGAGCACCTGCGCCTATTGCCATAATCCGATCGTGCTGGTCGGCAAACTTTCGGGCGAGATGAAGCCGCAGAAGATCATCCCGTTCCACTATGATAAGAACGCCGCAAAGGATCGGTTTTTGACATTCGTCAAAAAGAAATGGTTTGTTCCGAAGTCCTTTTTCTCGGCGGAGCAGGTGGAGCGGATTTCGGGAATCTACTACCCCTTTTGGGTCACCGACGCGGATACTTCGGCGGGGCTGGACGCACACGCCACGCGCGTTCGCACCTGGCGGCGCGGCAATCGCGAATACCGCGAGGTTTCGCATTATGAAATCCGCCGGCGCGGCATGATCCATTTTGAGGACCTGACAACGGCGGCGCTCTCGGAGGAGGACAAACACATGCTCGAGGGCATTCTGCCGTTTCCGAGCGCGGCGCTGGAGGACTTCTCAATGCCGTATCTTTCCGGCTACACCGCGAAAAAGCGAAATCTCTCGCAGGATGACGTCAAGGGAGAGGTCAAGGACAGAATCGTCCGCTATTCTGAGCGGATCCTGCGGAACACCATCGGGGACTACAGCACGGTGGAGGTTCAGAAAAGCGGAAGCCGCGTGCTGCGGAGCCATTGGGATTATTCGCTTCTGCCCGTTTGGGTGCTGACCTATCGCGCGAAGAACGGAAAGGTTTATACCTACACGATGAACGGACACACGGGTAAGGTTCACGGCGAATTGCCTGTCAGCCCTCTCAAGCTTGGGCTGTTTGCCGGCGCCCTGGCGGTGGTCCTGACCGGACTCTTTACGCTGATCGGAGGGCTGATTTTATGAGTGAGACTCTGATGTATTCCCCGTATCTTGCGGCGTTGCCCTTTGCGATCATCATCGCGGTTGTCATTGCGGCGGTGGCGGCGTTTTTGGTGGCGCGGAGCTATTCCATGAAGCATAAACCCGTGGACTATCCGCTGAATGAATTCACAAAGCTGGATCTGCGCGAGCGAACCGATGTGTTTGTCGGCAGTCATGTCACCAGCCGGCAGATTTCGGATGACCGCGACGGCAGGAGACACTGACGCACGAACGGGATAAAAACAGAGTTTTTCGTGCCTTTTCGGCGGAAATCGCGCAAAGGACTTGAATTCTTTATGATTTTGTGGTAAAATATGAATGTTTGCGCGGGCGACCGCGCGGGAAGGACTTCCGAACAGGAACGGGAAGGAGACTACATCCGAATGTTAAAGAGGGAACGGGCGAGAAATCTGGCGGACGCCGTGATCGCTATCGGCATGGGCGTTCTGTGCCTGACGATGCGGGGTGAACTGCTCAAGTATATGATCGCCGTCATCGGAGTGCTGCTGGTTGCGGCGGGCGTGATTGACATTGTTTTGCGGCATGAGATCATGATCGGGGTTGTCAAGATCGTGATCGGCGTGTTTGCGGTCTCCATGGCGTGGGATCCCGTCACGGTGGAGATTCTTTTGTACCTGCTTGCGGTGGTGATGACCTTCTACGGCGTTCTCGGAATCCTGCAGGTCATCTCCAACAGCAGCAACGGAATCAAATCCAAATTTCATGCCGCGGTGCGTCCGGCGATCCATCTCGCGATCGGGTTTGCACTGTTTTTCCACCAACCCGGTTTTGTCAGCTGGTTCTTCATCATCATGGGCGTGTTGCTGATTGTGATCGGCGTGCTGTCGGTCGCGGCGGCTTTTTCGGAGGACTGACCAACCCAAATGCAACGGTTACGGCAGAGGATTCTCCCATGGGAGAGTCCTCTGCGGTTTTGAAGGAGAAACCATGTCAAAGAAACAAACGATAAAGCCTTGCGACTACGGGTTCCCGAACCCGCCGTTCACCAAGGAGATGAAGCAGACCCACGATATCCTCGCGCCGGACATCTTCCCGATCCATATGATGCTCATCAGGGAGATTTTCCGAATGTACGGGTATCGGTTTATCGTTCTGCACAACAACGGCAAGCAGGTGATCGAAAAAGGGCTTGAGCATATCCACAACGATATGTGCTATCCTGCCATCTGCACTTCGGGACAGCAGCTTCACGCGCTGACTTCGGGCGAATACGACCCGCACCGGGTTGCGCTTCTGCAATTTCAAACGGGCGGCGGGTGCCGCGCGTCCAACTACATCTGGATGCTCCGCAAGGCGCTCCACAACATGGGAATGGACGATGTTCCCGTGGTGTCGTTGAGCTTTTCCAAAATGGAAAAGAGCAGCGGCTTCCGCATCACCAAAATGATGCTCGCGAAGGGCATCGTTGCGCTGATCTACGGTGATATGCTCATGCTGCTCAAAAATCAGGTCAAGCCTTACGAGGCGCATAAGGGCGACACGCAGGCGGTTCTTGACCGTTGGGTCAAGGAGCTGACCGGGCAATTTCGCCGCAACAGAGGGCTGTTCGGCAGATCCTTCCGCCGCAACCTGCGCAATATCGCCGAGGATTTTCACCGCATCGAGCGGTTGAACGTCAAAAAGACCAAGGTTGGCATCGTCGGAGAAATCTACGTCAAGTATTCGCCGCTCGGCAACAACGGGCTGGAGGATTTTCTCGAGTCGCAGAACTGCGAATTTATGGTTCCCGGCGTGCTGGGCTTTTTCCAGTATATGTTTGACAACCAAAAGACCGACCGCAGGCTCTACGGTGGAACGATCGGCGGAGCGATTGCGGCAAAGTTGGGGTCTTCTTTGGCGCATCGGGTGGAAACCGCGTTCATCCAAACGCTCCGCGATTATCCCGAATTTGTCTCGCCGACGCCGTTTTCGCATATCTGCGAACTGGGAGATCGGGTCATCGGGCGCGGCGTGAAGATGGGGGAGGGATGGTTGCTCCCCGCCGAGATCGCCGAATTGCTGGAAAAGGGTTATAACAATGTCATCTGTGCGCAGCCGTTCGGATGCCTCCCGAATCATATTGTCGGGAAAGGAACCGTCCGCACCCTGCGCAACCTATATCCAAAAGCCAACATCTGCCCGGTCGATTACGACGCGGGCGCTTCACGGGTCAACCAGGAAAACCGCATCAAGCTTATGCTTGCCATGGCGCAGGAAAACGAGCGGGCGGAGGAGCCTGCCGCGGCGGGCAACTGACCCGATATACAACCCCGAAAGGAGGACATCCGCTTGAAACGGATCGGAATCGACATCGGATCCACCACCATCAAATGTGCGGTGCTGGATGAAAACGGAACATTGATTCATTCCACGTATGAACGGCATAAATCCCGGATCGCACCCATGATGGCGGCGCTTTTGCGGGACATCGCGAAGCGATACCCGGGCGAGACGGTGCGGCTTGCCGTGTCCGGCTCTGCGGGCATGGGGATCGCAAACGATCTGGAGCTTCCGTTTGTGCAGGAAGTGTATGCCACGCGGCTCGCGGTCAAGGATCGGATGCCGGAGATCAACACGGTCATCGAACTGGGCGGAGAGGACGCCAAAATCCTCTTTTTGAGCGACACGCTCGAGGTGCGGATGAACGGAACCTGCGCCGGCGGTACGGGCGCTTTCATCGACCAAATGGCGGAGCTGATGAGCGTTTCGCCGGAGGAACTGGGCGAGATGGCGAAGGAGAGCGAAAAGCTCTATACGATCGCGTCGCGGTGCGGCGTGTTTGCCAAGTCGGATATTCAGCCGCTTCTGAACCAAGGGGCGCAGAAAAAGGACATCGCGGCGAGCATCTTCTACGCGGTGGTCAATCAGACCGTTGCAGGGCTGGCGCAGGGGCGCGAAATCGCGGGGAACGTGCTGTACCTCGGCGGACCGCTCACCTTCTTCCCCTACCTGCGGGAAGCGTTCGATAAAACCCTGCAGATTCACGGAACCTGCCCCGCGCATTCGCTTTGCTATGTTGCCATTGGAGCGGCGGTCTCGCCAGCGGCGACCGAGCAGGACCCGGACGCGCTCGCCGGGGTCATCGACGGCTACCGGAGCAAGACGGGCTTTGCGGGCTGCCGTCCGCTCTTTTGCAACCGGGAGGAATACGACGCTTTCCTCAAGCGGCACGAAGCCGATTCCAAAGGGATTCGGGAGATTGACGCGCCGAACGGGGAAATGTTTCTCGGAATTGACGCGGGATCAACCACGGTCAAGGCGGTTCTTTGCGACCGCGACGGGAACCTGCTCTCGCCCATGTACCTGCCGAACAGCGGCAACCCGGTTCCGCTGATCCGCCGGTATTTGACTGAAATTTATGAGAAATACCCCGGAATCTGCATCGCGGGATCGGCGGTCACGGGCTACGGCGAGGCGATGATTCAGAGCGCGTTCGGCGTGGATATGGGGGTTGTGGAAACCATTGCACATTATACCGCCGCGTCGCATTTCTGTCCCGAGGTGGATTTCATCATCGACATCGGCGGGCAGGACATCAAGTGTTTCCGCATTCGTCACGGGGCGATTGACAGCATTTTTCTCAACGAGGCTTGTTCCTCGGGGTGCGGGTCGTTTTTGCAGACCTTTGCGGGCGTTCTCGGGTATACGCCGGAGCAGTTTGCCGAGCAGGCGCTCTTTGCGGACGCGCCGGTGGATCTCGGTTCGCGGTGCACGGTGTTTATGAACAGTTCGGTCAAGCAGGCGCAGAAGGACGGCGCGGGGATTGCCAACATTTCGGCGGGGCTTTCGATCAGCGTGGTGAAGAACGCGCTGTATAAGGTGATCCGTTGCGCCAACCCCGCGGCGTTGGGGAACCACATTGTGGTGCAGGGGGGAACCTTCCTGAACAACGCGGTTTTGCGAGCGTTTGAGCAGGAGATCGGGAAGGACGTTCTGCGCCCGTCGGTCGCGGGACTGATGGGAGCATACGGCGCCGCGCTCTACGCGATGGCGCATTGCGGGAGCGGCGGCAGTCAGCTCATCGACGCGGCGGGTCTTTCGACCTTTGAACATCAGGTCACTGCAACGACCTGCAACGGCTGTCAGAACCATTGCCGCCTGACGATCAACCGCTTTTCGGGCGGCAGATGCTACATCGCGGGCAACCGATGCGAGAAGCCGCTCCGCCTTGCCGAGGCGAAGGAACGGTATAATCTTTACGAATATAAGTACGCGTTGCTGTCGGAGTTCCGCAAGAACGAGATCCGCCACGCGGGAGCGCCGACGGTTGGCATCCCGATGGGGCTGAACCTCTATGAGCTGTTGCCGTTCTGGTATACGCTGTTTGACAGCCTCGGCTACAACGTTGCGGTCTCGGGTGAATCCAACCACGCGCTCTACGTCAAGGGACAGCACACGATCACGTCCGACACCGCCTGCTATCCGGCAAAGCTGATCCACGGGCACATCGAGGATCTTCTCGAGCGCAAGCCGGAGATCCTGTTCTATCCCGGGATGAGCTACAATGTGGACGAGGGGTACGGGACGAATCACTATAATTGCCCGGTGGTGGCGTATTATCCGTCGGTGATCGGGGCGAACGTGAAGATTCCGCCGTCGGTCAACTATATCAACGGGTTCATCAGCCTGCATGACCGCCGCGCGTTCGCGCCGCACTTTGTGCGGATGATGAAGGAACACGGGGTCGAGCTGAAGCTTGCAGACGTCAAAAAAGCCGCCCGCGAGGCGTACGCCGTTTATGACGCGCATCTTGAGGCGGTGCGGCGGAAGGGCGAGGAATTTCTCGCGATCGCCAAGGAGAAGGGCTTGCCCGTGATCGTGCTGGCGGGTCGCCCCTACCATGTGGATCCCGAGATCAATCACGGGATCGACCGATTGCTTTGCGACCTCGGGGCGGTGGTTGTGACCGAGGATTCGGTGGCGCAGAAGGTGGCGCCCTTCCGAACAACGGTGCTCAACCAATGGACCTACCATGCCCGGCTATACGCGGCGGCAAAGTTTGTTGCCGAGACGATCGACCAAAAAATCGACTTGGTACAGCTGGTTTCCTTCGGTTGCGGCGTGGACGCCGTGACGACCGACGAAACCCGCGCGATTCTTGAGAGCCGCGGAAAGATCTACACGCAGATCAAGATCGACGAGATCACCAACCTCGGAGCGGTTAAGATCCGCCTGCGGAGCCTCTTCGCCGTGATCGGGGACGGGGAATAAAGAGAATCATAAGACCTTGGGGGCGGGGGTGCTTTTCTCTCATGAGAGA
>CAKJZF010000092.1 GCA_918290775.1 Clostridiales bacterium
ATCAGGAGAATGGGAAGGTCCTTGTCCGCCTCCTCGCGGATGCGGCGGATGGTTTCGACGCCGTCGACCTCGGGCATCTTCCAGTCGAGGATCACGATGCGGTAATCGCGTCCCGCCTCGTGGCGGCGGCGGATCATACCGATCGCTTCGGGCCCGCTGCCCGCGCGGTCTGCCTCGACGCCGAGCGAATCCAACGTGTCGACCGCGGTTTCGAGGAAGATCTCGTCGTCGTCGACGACGAGGACGTCCATCGGCTCGAGTTTCATATCGTCCCGTTGCCGATCCGCGATCGGAAGATCGAGCGTAACGGTAAAGGTCGTTCCTTTGCCCTGCTCGCTCTCGCAATCGATGATCCCGCCGAGCAGGTCGACCATCTGTTTCGTGATCGCAAGACCGAGACCCGTCCCCTGAATGCGGTTCACGCGGCTGTCGGTCTGGCGCGAGAAGGGCTGATACAGCGTCGCCATATACTCGGGCGACATCCCGATCCCGGTATCTGCCACAACGTAGATCAGGCGGACGCAGCCGGGTTTGGCGCTGGCTTCCTCGCGCATATCCACCCGGACGCTGCCGCCGGGCTCGGTGTACTTGATGGCGTTCGACAGAATATTGATATAGATCTGGTTCAGGCGGAGCTGGTCGGCGTAGATATACTCCACGTCGATCTTCCCGACCCGGAAACTGAACTCGATGTTCTTCTCTTTAATCATCGGCTGAGACAGGTTCACGAGATTCTCCGCCGTCTCGACGATCGAGAAGGTCTGCGGGCAGAAGTTCAGTTTTCCGCTCTCGACCTTGGAAATATCGAGAATATCGTTGATCAGGGTAAGCAGATGATTGCTTGCAAGCGTGATCTTGCGCAGGTTTTCCTGCACCGATTTCGTGTCTTCGATGTTCTTTTCCGCGATGGTCGTAAGCCCGATGATCGCGTTCATCGGCGTACGGATATCGTGCGACATCGTGGAAAGGAAGTCGGTTTTCGCGCGGCTTGCCGCCGCCGCTTCTTTCGCCGCCGACTGGAGTTTCTTGTTGAAGAGAAGCATCACCGCCAAGTCGAAAACGAACAGGATCACGAGCCCCGCCGAAACGACCCCGATCAGAAGCCAGTTTTCGGTATCCACGCTCAAATCCTTCATCGGCATAAAGGAGAGCAGCGTCCATCCCTCGGTCGCGGCGATGGGGGTAAAGGCAAGAATGCATTCCTCCCCACGGGAGTTCAGCATGGTGGTCGAGCCGGTCGTCGACGTGATCTCCCCGAAGAGTTCCTCCGCCTTGGCGGTATCCACGACGTTATACGAGCGGTAAAACTCGAAGAGATTGGAGTTTTTGTAGGAATGTCCCTTGATGATGTAGTCGCCGTCCGCGTCGATCATGGATAATTCCGCGTTCGCGAACTCCTCTTTCGGGAAGATCCATTTTTCTTCGAGTTCCGCGATCGGAAGCACGCGAAGCAGAATAGCGTCCCGCAGCGTGCCCGTATCGGGATCGTGGACCGTCACAGTATTGCAGAACGCGATCGACTGTTCCCCGTTGACCGGGTTCGTGTACGCACGGGTGACGTTGATCGAGTTTCCGATCTCGCCGATCCAGTTCACATCGTTTAAAAACTCCATGCGCTCGTAAGTGACGGCGAAGTTGTCGGGGGAGTCCTGCCGCGATTTGGTGGAAAACCCCGAGAGCGTGTCGGCAAATACGATGTGGGCGGAGGCGTTCGGCAGCACGTGGGAGATGCGGATAAAGGAGACCGCCTCTTCGATCGTCATATCCTTGCTGTTGATATAGCGTGCCCACACGTCGCAGATGCGCTGCTCGCCTTCGAGATAATTCTCGGTAACGTGTTTCATCGTGATCGTGGTGTTTTCAAAATGCTCGATCTGCATCTGCGTCGCGTTGCTGTTCTCAAAATCCGAATACAGAACCACGAAGATCAGCATCGCAATCATGATGATTACGTTAACGACAACAACCAATATTCTTTTCATACTGTTTTCCGCTTCCTTGTCATTCCGTTTACACGCGAACAACGGTTTTTTTCTTGTTTAATAGTGCAATTTAGATATGATAAGAAGATATTCTTAATTAGTGTAACACAAAAAAGCAAAAAAAGGAAGAGTTTTTCGTCATTTTGTAAAAAAAAGATGAAAAACGGAGGGCGATCGAAAAATTCGCTCCGACGGCACGTCAACCCCATTAGGCTTTGTCAGTGTCATTTGAGGGTCAATGGGACCGATTGAAGATTGCTTGCCCATAATAATCTCGTCACAAGCGCAAGATAAAATAGAGGCAGCAGACATGGCATTTTGAGGTATTCCAAGCCGGCAGATCATAAATTATAAACAAATCTTTCAATATTTTTTCATATGATGAAAAAGTATCGTCATTGAGAGACTCTCTAACTCCGGATTCAAGTATATCTTTAATCATGACGGTCTTTTTTGTCTGGGTTGATATATTTCCGGCATATTCGCGCAGGATAGTTTGCAATAAGCCAAATGGACGGAAACGATTGAAAAGATGTGACTTTTGTGGTACAATTACATTAAACAAAGAATGAAAGGCAAATAACTAAAGTTCAATAATTATCGGAGGTCGGATATGCCGCTTATATTACTTCGCGACGACATAACCAATATAAAGTGCGACGTTATCGTGAACGCGACGAACACCGGTTTAAGACCGGGCGGAAACGGCGTTGACGCGAGGATCCATACTGTCGCGGGTCCCGGACTGCTCGAAGAATGTAAAAAGATCGGCAAGGTCGAAGTCGGCAAAGCCGTTGTGACGGGCGCATACGGGCTCCCGTCAAAAAAGGTGTTTCATACCGCAGGCCCGATCTGGAAGGGCGGCAAAAAGCACGAGGAAGAATTGCTCGTCTCCTGCTATACCGAGGCGCTCACGCTCGCGGCGGACAGTCATTTTGAATCGATAGCGTTTCC
>CAKJZF010000093.1 GCA_918290775.1 Clostridiales bacterium
CGGCGGGAGTCGGCAGTTCAAACTGCGCCGGTTTGATCACGCGGACGACCTCGTCCCCGTCGGCGAACCCGACGTGAAGAAACGCGTCGTTGAGGTTGGGGTCGTAGGATTGCACCGCAAGCGTGGTTTCGGTTTGCGCGAGCAGAGCGATTACATCGCGGAAGGAATGGCTCATGGTGTAGGCGACTTCATAGGTCAGCTTGAGCGTGCCGTTGACGGCAACATAGAGAATACTCACCCCGCGCGAACGGATCACCGCACGGTCGGTGGATTCTTTCGGAACCTCGATGCCGCTGTGCGTCAGGAATGCGGCGTCGCCCGCTAGCAGACGGTAACGGTTTTCCACAAGGGCTTCCACGCCGGTCTCGGTCAGACGGATGAGATTGACGGTCGGATCGGGCGCTTCCTCCTCTTTTCCGGCGGTTGCGTCGCCGATGGTGGAAAGCGTACCGCCGAGCTTGCGAAAGAGAATACTTGCCAGCCGCATATCGCGCCGGAAGTCGTCGCCGTCCTTCAGAGCAATCTGCGTCTGACGCTTTGCCCGGAAGGTTTCGGTATCATTGAAAATCACCGTTTTGCGGTCGCTGTATTCATTGACGGAGCCTTCTCCGACCAACACCGAGCGGCGGGATACCAACCGGCGGTTGGCGCGGCGCAGAGGATCGAAGAACAGGAAGGTCGCGGAGACGGGAACCGAGAACATCAGCGTTGCGGCGGCAACGAGAACGCCGCGCAGGGGATTGTCCAAAAGGAGCGACGCCGTAATTCCTCCCGCAACTGCGCAGATCACCAGAAACACGGTCAGGCGCATAAAGGGTCGGGATGCGGCGGAGAGGTCGTTCATGCGGCGGAAGAACCCGACGATCTCGTGGGTGGAACGAACGCGGTAAAGGCTTTCGCCCGCCTCGTCGTTGAGAATCTTCACCGTGCGGTTCCCTTGGCGCAGTTTTTTCTTTCTCGGTTCTGCTTCCTCAAGAACGGTCTTGTCGCCCGGTTCGGAGATTACGCGAAAGGCGCGGATTTCGTCCGCGATGCGGATTGCGTCGCAAACCGAAAGGAAGAGCAGGGAAAGAACGGCGGCAAAATTCATGGGGAGTAGCGTCCCGGATTTGGCGCCAATCAGGGCGGCGAGACTGTAGATCAACATCAGCGGAACCGCCACCGAAACAGCGGAATAGGGCGACGGGGCAAAGCGCAGGAACGCACGCCATCCTCCGAGGATCCGCCCTCTCATGAGGAAAACGGCAACCCCAAAGAAAGCCAACCCGATCGCGGGGAAGAGATAGGGAAATTTTGCCGCGTACGTCGGAAACACACCGCCGAGCAAGGTCGGAAAATCGACAATGAACAGCACCAGCGAGAGCAAGGTCATCAGTGCGATGCGGATGATCAGGTTGCGGCGGTCGTAATGGTAAGCGGCGAGCACCTGTTCGCGCGGGGTTGCGGAGGTATATTCTCTGCCGCGGTAGCCGAACGCCTGCGCGTAGTAGTCGCTTGTGTCGGCTCGCGAGCCGCGCAGATGCTCATATTTGAGCTTTTTGAGCGTCTCATAGCCGACCAACCGACCCAGCTCATTTTCATAGCCAAGCTCGAAGATCAGGGCAATATCACTTTCATCCAACCCCGTGCGCTTGGCAATGATTGCCGTTGCGTCCAGCCCTTCTTCCGTCTTGCGCTGCTTCTTCGCACGGCGGGAGTTACCTGCAAATTTCTTCTTGACAGGCTCGCTTACCGTTTCGGCGGCTTCCACATTTTCGATCGGTTCCACGGTCGATTTGGAAGATCCGTCAAAGTCCACAATCACGCTGGACGCGGGACGTGGTTCCGCAACACTTTTTTGTTCAGGTGTTTTCGCGGTGTCGGTTTTTTCGGGAATCGCTTTTTCAGTAGCGGATTTTTCTTCCTCCGGGGCGGGAATCGCGGATGCTTCCGGCTCGACTGCTTTCGGAGCGTTTTTTTCGTCTGCGACTGGAGAAACAGGTACTTTGGGTGTTTCCCGCTCGGCGGGCGCGGCGTTTTTCACCGCAGGGGACGGCTTTTGGTCGACCGCAGGGGACGGCTTTTGGTCGACCGCAGGGGACGGCTTTTGGTCGACCGCAGGGAACGGCTTTTGGTCGACCGCGGGGGACGGCTTTGCCTCGGAGTCGGTGCGGGGCTTGATGACAATCGGCTGCGCGTTCACCGGTTCCGAAACGCCTTTCGGACGGATCGCGCCCGTGTTCTGCCCGCTTCTCTTGCGGGGCGGAACCTTTGTGGTGTTCGGTCTGACCCGCGGCTTGACGGCGGACGTTTTGACCGCCTGCTGCGGTTCTCCGGTTTTTTTCCCCAGTTGGTCAGCCGAGGGATCCCTCACCAAAAACGGGCTTGGCGCGGATTTCGGCATCGTCGTTCCGACAGATCCGTTCGGCGCTTCCTTTTTCGCGGTGGTTCTGGTAGGCTTTGCCGGAGCGGATTGCTCCGACGCTTTGGCGGCGGGAGCGGGCTTCGGATCAACTGCGGGAGCCGCATCCGGTGTATTCTCGGTGAGCGCCAGGATGGCGGCAGGAGCGGCGGAGGGCTTTGACCGCTTTTGCGGTGTTTTTCTCGTCGGCTTGGATTTGGGAGCTTCTTCCGCGGTTTTTTTCTCTTTCGGTTCATTTACGGGAGCAGGGGCGGACGCTTCGACGGCCAACGGTTCTCCTTCCGGTTCTGTCCCTTCGGAAAACGCGGCGCGAAGCTGCTGCAGCAGATCGGTTGCTTCCCGGCGTTCCTTGTCCTGTGTACTCATGGGCGGCGGCTCCTTTCTTTCAAATTCGGATGATAACGGTTCATGCTTGGTGATGTTGCCGCGCGGCTTCGGCGAGAATGACGGCGGCGGCGGTGGAGACGTTGAAGGAATTGACTTTTCCGTAGAGCGGGATGGAAAGCACTCCGTCGCAGGCGTTGCGAACGATGCGGGAAACCCCGTCCCCTTCGCTGCCCATCACGATGGCGCAGGGACCTTTCAGATCCGCTTCATAGAGGTTGGTACCGTCGGCTTCGGCGGCATAGACCCATACGCCTCTTTTTTTGAGCGTTTCTACCGTCGCGGCGATGTTGGCGACCTTTGCGATGGCAAGATGCTCCAATGCGCCTGCCGACGCTTTGGTTACAAGCGGGGTCAACCCGGCGGCGCGGCGCTTGGGAATGATCAGCCCGTGCGCTCCGCAGCATTCGGCACAGCGAATGATCGCGCCGAGGTTATAGGGATCGGTAACGCCGTCGCAGAGAACGATCAAAGGCGGTTCCCCCCGCGATTCGGCAACCGCGAGAATTTCTTCAACGGTGCAGTAATCCTTTTCGGCGGCAAAGGCGATCACGCCCTGATGGGGGGCGAATCCGGCAATCGCGTCGAGCTTTGCCTTGTCGGTTTCCACAACCGGGATACCCCGCTCGATTGCCTCGGCAACCAACACCACGATTGACCCCGTGCGCTCTCCCTTTTGAACAAGGAGCTTGTCCACGGTACGGTTACCGTGCAGAAGCTCCCGAACCGCATTTCTGCCGATCACCGCGCCGTTTTCGTAATCGCCGTGAATATCATCCGTCCCGGCGGGAGCAGACTGACGCTCTGCGCGGGGAAGGTCTTTTTTCAGGGAAAATCCCGAGCGGTCGGCGGGGTGGGCGTCGGGTCGGCGGTTGCCCCGTGGATCCGCGGGCTTGCGGAATGGTTTTTTCTGTTGCATGATGTAGCGCGTCCTCCGCGACTATGATGTATATAGAAATATTATAACACTAAAAACGTTTTTTGTATAGTCCTTTTTTGAAAATTCTCCCGTTCAGACCCCGAAATTTCTTCGACATTTTCCGCAAAACACCGCAAATCGAAATTTTTGAGAAAAGCCCTTGCAAAAAAAGCAAAAGACTGCTATAATAGGGGAGCATGATTGAGAAAAGAAGAGGAACCGAACTTGAACGACATCCGAAAAGAAATCAACCGAAGAAGAACCTTTGCCATCATTTCCCACCCCGACGCCGGTAAAACCACGCTCACCGAAAAGTTTCTGCTCTACGGCGGCGCGATTCAGACGGCGGGATCGGTCAAGGGAAAAGCGTCCGACCGCCACGCGGTTTCGGACTGGATGGAGATGGAGAAAAAGAGAGGTATCTCCATCACCTCCTCGGTGATGCAGTTTGAATATGAGGGCTATTGCATCAACATTCTCGATACCCCCGGGCATCAGGACTTCTCGGAGGACACCTACCGCACCCTGATGGCGGCGGACAGCGCCGTGATGGTGATTGACGCGGCGAAGGGTATTGAGCCGCAAACGCGCAAACTTTTTAAGGTTTGCGCCATGCGCCATATCCCGATTTTTACCTTCATCAACAAGCTTGACCATGAAGCCCGGGATCCCTTTGATCTGATCGACGAGCTGGAAAAGGAATTCGGAATCGGAACCTACCCCATGAACTGGCCGATTGGTTGCGGCGTCGGGTTTAAGGGCGTGTATGACAGAGAGGGACATAAAATTCTCGCGTTCGGCGACGCGCATCGCGGCAGAGACCGGCTCGCGTCCATCGACTGCGACATCAACGACGTGGAAAAGCTCGACAGCCTCATCGGGTCCTATGCCCGCGAGGAACTGACAGGGCAGGTGGAGCTGCTGGACGGCGCGTCCTTTGATTTTGACTTGGAACAGGTGCGAGAAGGGAAACTCAGTCCCGTGTTCTTCGGATCCGCACTCAACAATTTCGGTGTGGAATTCTTTTTGGAGCATTTTCTAAAGATGACGACCCCGCCGCTTCCGCGCGTAACCGAAGCGGGAACGGTGGATCCCTTCGACTCGGATTTTTCGGCATTCGTGTTCAAGATTCAGGCGAACATGAATAAGGCGCACCGTGACCGCATCGCGTTTTTGCGGATCGTATCGGGCAAATTCGAGCGGGACAGCGAGTATTATCATGTGCAGGCGGGAAAGGAACTGAAGCTCTCCCAGCCTCAGCAGATGATGGCGCAGGAACGCGCGGGCATCACCGAAGCCTATGCGGGCGACATCATCGGCGTGTTCGACCCGGGCGTGTTTTCCATTGGGGACACGATCTGCGCCAAGAGCCGCAAGGTGCGGTTTGAGGGCATTCCAACGTTTGCGCCCGAATGCTTCATCATGGTAGAGCAGATTGACAGCATGAAGCGCAAGCAGTTTGCCAAAGGGATGAACCAGATCGCGCAGGAGGGCGCGATTCAGATTTTCACCGAGCCGGGAGGCGGTCTGGAACGCGTGTACGTCGGCGTGGTGGGAACCTTGCAGTTTGACGTTCTCGAATCGCGGATGAAATCCGAGTACGGCGTGACCTACAAGCAGTATCCGCAGCCGTATCAGTATATCCGCCGCGTTTTCAACGGAGCGGATCCCGCAAAACTGCACTTGTTCGGAGTCAAGTGGGTGCAGGATTTCCGGGGGCGTGATTTTCTTCTCTTCAACAGCGAGTGGCAGGTCTCGCATACGTTGGAGGATAACCCAAACCTCGAGTTGGTCGAGTTCGGGAAATAACCGATTTCCCGATGCACAAGCGGCGCCAGCCGGCAAATTGCCGGCGGGCGCCGCTTGTGCATCGGGCATCATTCAAAAAGGATGTAGCAATAGTCATCTTCCTCGGCGCCGAACAGCGTGTAGGATGCGGAGCCGGGGAAAGCGGAGGGATCCACCGTCGTGTAAAACTCGGCGGCGGTGATGCCGTTGTCCTTGAGATATTTCACCAAAGCCTCAAACCCGATCACGTCCGAAACGGTGAAGGTGTGCCCCAAACGATCGGTCTCAACGACGTTGTGCATGGAGAAGCCCGCGTCAGCGAGATTCACGACATACGGATTGTTCGGATTCGCGTTTTCATAATGTTCGCTGGTCAGAAGCCCAAGCTCATCGAGAAAGAGATATTGCAGGGTCACAATCGGGATGACCGTTTCGCCGTCCTTCAGGTTTTGACGGCACCAAGTGCTGTCAACGCCGAAAACGGCGCCGCCGATCCAGACCTTGTTCCATGCGTGACCGGTTCCTTCTTTGCCCAGTTCGTTAACGCCGGTAATCTCTTCGGCGCGGATTCCCTCGATCTGACAGAGCAGGCGCAATGCGCTTGCAAACCCGTCGCAAACGGCAACGCGGTCGATCAGCGCACCCTTGACGGTGTAAGCGGAGGCGGATTGCCCGTCGGTTTCAAACGTTGTCCAGTCGTAGGTCACGTTCAGCCCGAGCCACCCGTAGATTGCGGCAACCTTTGCATAGTCGTCCATGCTGTCGTCGATGATCAAGCGGAGAATGTCGCGAGCCTTTTCGTAAACCTCTTTTGCACCGGTGTCGGCGGCGGAAGTGTCAAACGTCGGCTTTACGCCGAAGGGAAGCACCTCAAGCTCATAAACCGTGCGGATCTCGGCGGTGGTCGTCAGGGCGTCGATCGCGAAGCTGTCATAGTCGGCGGCGCGGCCGGGAGATGTCAGCAGCTTCTGCCGGTCTTTCGCAGTAACGGCTTTTTCCTCGCTTGGGGTATCGTTCAGCCCGTTTACGTAGGTCAGCGACAGTGTCACGGCGTTGCCGGATTCGTTTCCGTAGGATTCCAGCCCGATGGATGAGGGGTGCATGGGGAAGGAGCAGCTTGCAACGGCACGCTCGAGAATGTTATCCTTGTTGATCAATCGTGTGTTCAGATCGCCGCAAACCCAAAAGTCAAAGGAAATTTTTTTGGTTTTGTCGTTGCCCGACGCCTTCATCTGAAGCACACCGTCCACCAGCACGAAATATTCCAGCATCACGCGGAATTCCTCGTCGGTTGAGGCGACGCGATGATAGGTTTTTCCGCCGTATTCAAAGGTTTTCGCGTAGTATTCCGCGCCCTTATCGGTCAAGCCGGAATAATCGGGAGCGGGAGCGATCGTGCCGCCGGTGACGCGAACCGTAAATGTTGCGTCCTCTTTCAGAACGCCGCCTTCGGTGGACGCGATGTAGAAGCGGTGGTCGCCGTTGTCAAGGGAGAGGAGAAAATCTTTGGAGAGGGTCACACCCGTGTCGCCCAGTGTGTAATCGCCGGTCTTTGCCCCCGCACCGAGAAACATATCGGGAGCGGATTCCAGCAGATCGCTGACCGCGAGCGCGGAAACCGGCTGACTTTTGTCAACCGAGAGAAAGACGAGATCCCGGTAGACGGCGCGAAGCGCTGTGTTCTTTGCCGGCATTTGGAATTGATAAACCGGCGCGGAAGCCACCTTGACTCCGTTGATCTCCCAATGGGAGAACTGACTGTCGCCCACGTAAATGGGAGCTGTCACGCGGATCGGCGTGCCGGTCCGGAGGATCTCCTCGCCAAGGCTTGTCGTGATGGGCGCGTTGACGGTTGCGCTCGCGGAGAACGTAAACGGTGTGCCGCTCCAAACGGCGCGGAAGGTGCGGTTTCCCGTGCTTCCTTTCGGAATTGTTACGTCCTTTCGGCTTTCCCCGCCATCCAGCACCCAATAAAGGAAGGTGTACCCTTCGCGGGTCGGTTCGGGAATGACAAACGCGTCATCCTCCACCGTATAGGTTTTGCGGAATCCGCCCGCGTTATCAACGTTTTGGTAGGTCAGGCTGTAGGGAACCGCTTCCCAAACCGCGTGAAACACAATGTCGGAGGCGGAGCCGGAGATGACCACGCCGTTGAAGGCGCCTTCTTTCCCGTCCACCGTCCAGTAGCGGAACGTATAGCCGTCGCGGGTCGGGTCATCGGGAACGTAGTCGGGGTCGGAGGAGCGGTAGGTCACCGTGTTTTGTCTGCCGTCGCCGAGGTCATAGGTGATCGTGTAGGTCGGTTTCTGCTTCTCGGTTGTGCCACCGCCGGAGGGCGAGGAAAAGTCCAGACCCAGCAGGCTGCACGAGGCGCAGGACACGACGAGCAGAACCGCGAGCAGGGCGAGAAGCAGTCGGCAGAAGCGTTTCATAAACAATTCTCCTTACGGTTGCGCGGGCTTTGCGCGACTGATGATCTTGCAGAGCTGTTCGACGGGATTGGCGGGAAGGAAGGCGCGAACGGCTTCGGCTTGACGCTCGCGGGAGGGTTCGTCGGTCAGAAGCAGAACGGTGGATTGAATCACATCCCGCCAGCTCCAGGAACCTTCCGCAACACCGCTGCGGATCAGAAACTCAAAGTTCTTTGCTTCCACACCGCGTGTTTCGCGGTAGAGAACGAGCGGAATACCGCAAACCAGCGTTTCGGCGCAGAAAACCGCACGCGGACGGGTGATGCAGAGATCCGAGGCAAAGAGGTATTTTTCGGGATCAACGTGAAAATCGCGGGCGATCAGGCGGTCGTTTCCGGCGTCCTGCAATTGATGCAGAAGCTTTTCGTTTTTACCGCAAAGCACTACCAAAGAGATATTCTCCGGGAGCGCACGCAGGAGCGAGAGGGCGCGATGCCCAATGTGCTTGTGGTAGAGATTTCCCGCGCGAAATAGCACGATCCGCCCTTTCTCGGGCAGATGAAGCTCATGGCGAAGCGTCTCTTTGTCGGGGCGAAGCGCGTAGAAACGGGGACGGACGGGGATGCCCGTCGCGTAGAGCTTATCCGCGGGGAACCCGCAACGAATGAAATCGGCAAAGAGCATCCGATGCGGAATAAAATAGCCGTTTGCGTTCAGCTCGGAAACGCCGGGAGCGCAGGCATAGTCGGTTGCAACAAAGAAGAAGGGCGGCGTGGAGCCGTATTTCCGGCGAACGGCGGTCATCATCATGCAGGAAAACACGTGAACGCAGATGACGGCATCGTATTGACCTTGTTCCAACGCGATATGAAGCGCGTCGGCACCGAGCGCACAGAGACGGTAGAGCGCATGTGCGGCGTGGCGTTCCTCGGAGAGATAGGATTGACCCGCGCGGCGGGAAAGATTCAGATAGGCGCGGGAATGGCTCCAGTGCGCGAGCATATCGCCGTTTTCGGGGACCATAATCAGCGCGTCGATCAGGTCGGAGGCAAAATTCATTTTGGCAAGCTGTTCCGCAATCGCCTCGGCGGCGGAGTTTGCGGTCTTGCCCTCGTCAGCGGACAGAATCAGAACCTTCATTCGGATCTCCGACCTCCTCTCTTGCGGATCGCATTTGCGCTTTGCGCTGTTCGCGGCGGCGCAGTCGCTCTTCGAGCGCGACCAACGCGGGGCGATTGTATCGTTGAATGATGATAAACGGCAGATTGAACAGGATGTAGGCAAGGGTTACGCCCAGCCCGATCCAACGGTTGTCCCAAAGAAAAATCAAGCCGACGGAAAGCAGACAGAGAATCGAATGAACCGCTTCGGCGCGGCAGGTTTCAAGCGCGAGAACGCGCACACCGTCGGCTGTCGGACATTTGCCGAGATGTTTGGAGACCATTTTCTTTTTCCGAACGCGGCTCATGTCGGGAACATGATCTTTCCATAGGTGAACGCCGACCTTCCGATAAATCTTTCCGTCCTGTTCCCAGCGATGGGTGCGGTAGGGGAAGCGATCGGGGTGAAACCATGTGCGCGGGGGAAGCTCGCCGATGAGCGTGGAGAGAATCCCGACGCCCGCCATGCAGGCGGCGCTCAGGCAGATCGACAACCAAATCGGCATCCGTCATTCCCCCTCCCTGTCCTCTTTTTCGGGTTCGGGATCGAAGGACGCTTCAGGTAAGGGATCCACCGCGGCAACTGTTTCCACAGCGGGTGAACCGGCGATAACCGATGCCTGCTTCCGGGCGCGGCGGGCAAGCCAATGCTTCTCAAGAACGGGATAAAGCCAAAACTGAATCGCGTAGCAGAAAAGCCCCACGCCGAGCGCGGCAAACACATCAATGACCGAATGTTGCTTCAGGAACACCGTTGACAACGTGATCCAAACGGTGGAAAGGATGAAGAACAGCTTCCAGCCCCACCCGCGAAGCGTCCGGCTGTGCAGTCCCGCGTACATGACCGAAAGAGAGCCAAGCACGTGAATCGAAGGGCAGACGTTGGTATTGGTGTCGAAATTGTAGAGGTTTTGCGCGATGCGAACCAAGAGGTTGTCCCGTGCGAAGGAATCGGGGCGCAGATCCTGCTTGGTGGGATAGATGATATAGATGATCATCGTCACCGAATAGGTCAGGATGATCGCCCATTGAAAATCGCGGAATGCGCGGGGTTCCCAAAGCGCAAAATAGAAGCCGGGGAGCGCGAGGAACACAAACCAATAGTAGTAGGGGATCACAAACCATTCGTTGAAAGGAATGATCTGACGGTCGATCCATGCCCATTCCACTGTGCGGTAAGCGTTAATGCTGTAAGCGTTCGGGAACCACACGGGAAACAGACGCTCCACAGCCAAAAACAGAAATCCGAATACCGCCCAGTAAAGCAGGAGCAGGAGATGGTTGTATTTTTTGGATGTAATATTATGCGGACGCAGATCGCGGTAATATTCCACAACCGGCGCAAAAGCCTTTTTCAACTTCTCTTTCAAGGGGAAAACTCCTTTGTCTTTTCAAATCCGGCAGGCGGACGAAATGCATAGCCTCATATAGTATATCACATTTCGGAGCAAATTGCAACCGTTTTCGCCGATTTTTCGGTGTTCGCGTCATTTCGCGGTTTTTCTGCGTGTTTCGGCGAGCGATTTGAGCAGAAGCAGGAGCGGGGGACCGAGCAAAAGTCCCGTAATTCCGCCGAGCTTCCAGCCAATGTAGCTTGTTGCAAGGGAGAGCAACGGATGAACGCCGAGCGTTTTACCGACTAAATGCGGTTCGACAGCCTGCCGGATCACCGTCACCGCCAGCCATAGGATGATCAGACCGAAGCCGATGTAAAAACGGCGGCAGAGAAGCTCCACGATCGCCCAGGGGAGCAGAACGGTTCCGACGCCGAGAACAGGCAGAATGTCAACCGCCGCAATCAGCAGTGCGGGAAGCGCGGCATAGTCCAGCCCGAGAATCAGAAACCCGATCAGCAGCTGAATAAAGGTGAGCGCAAAGAGCAGAAGATAGGTTCGCAGGTAGCGGCACGCCAAGTCCCAAAAGGCATCCCGGCGGGCGGCAATCAGCGACCGGCGACGCTCCGGCAACAGCGAGAGAAGCGAGGCGCGAAGCCGTTCCCCGCCCATGCAGAAACGAATCCCGGACAAGACGGTCACAACGGCGAACAGGATTCCCGACGGGATCCTGGAGACGACTTTTGCCGCCCATTTCGGCAGTTGAGAGGCAATTTCTCCAAGCAGGTTGCGGGCGAGTTCGGTCAACATCGTTTTCAGCTGGGCGCGGAAAGCCTCGCCCTCCTCTGTTTCGGGCAGACGGAGCGCGTCCACGGCGTCCGAGATCATGGAGGACGGCGACCCGATGTCCGCGAGCAGACGGGAAACCAACCCCTGCGCCTCGCGCAGAAGCCGAGAAACGGCAAACCCGCCGAGGGTCAGGACGGTCAAAACCGAGAGAAAAAACAGGATCACCGAGCAGAGTCCCTCGCTGATGCCGATCCGTCGGGAGAGACCGCGGGCGATCGGGGAGATCAGAACGGTTAGCGCGGCGGCGATGAGGAAAGGGAGACAGGCGAAGAGCAGTTTTGCTGCGAAAAAGCGCAAAAGCAAAACCGCCGCTCCCGCGCAAACCGCAATGGAAGCCCACTTTTCAACCGAAATCTGTTGTTTCATCCATCTACCCCCCGATTCTTGTTCTCTTTCTATGTTTATCGGCGGGAATTGTAAATTATTTCTCAATTATCGGGAAAAACTTGACAAAGAAGGGCTTTTTTGATAAAATGATTTCAGAAAACATAAAGGAGGCTTCCAAAGAGAGATGGGAAAACAATCCAAAGCAAGCAGAGATGAGATGTTGCGCGAGCGCAAAGCGCGTCTTGAACAGGAAGCAAAGGAAAAACGCCGTCGGCAAAACCGCATCGTCTACGGCACGCTCGGCATTTTCCTGGCGGTGATTCTGATCGCGGTTGCGGTGGTCGTCATCGTCACAAACCGTCCCCAAAAGATGGAGCTGATCTACGAGGACACAACCTTTTCAGAGAGCGCATCGGAAACCGATTATGTCCGGCTGGAGGTAACCTTCACCGACGCCGCCGGGGATTTCAAGAAGGGAAACATTTATATCGAGCTTCGCCCGGATGTTGCGCCGGAAACGGTGGCAAATTTCAAATCGCTCGTGGAAAGCGGTTTTTATAATGGCCTGACCTTTCACCGCATCATGCCCGGTTTTATGATTCAGGGTGGCGATCCGAAAGGGGACGGTACAGGCGGTTCGGATCAAACAATCAAGGGCGAGTTTGAAGCAAACGGCTTTGAGAACAACCTTTCCCACACGCGCGGAGTCATTTCCATGGCGCGAAGCAGTAATTCCTATGACAGTGCATCCAGTCAGTTCTTCATCGTTCATCAGGATTCCGCCGAAAGCCTCGACGGACTCTACGCGGCGTTCGGAGAAGTTGTGAGCGGCATGGAGGTCGTTGACGCGATCACCGAGGTGGATCTGGTAACGGTTGACAGTCAGACCAAGATGCCCGTTCACCCGGTCACCATCGAGTCGGCGACATTTGTTACAAGGTAATTCGATTAACAGCGGAAAGAGAGGAAACGGATTATGCCAACATCAGGCGGAGGCGGACACGGAGGGTTCGGAGGCGGCGGCTTCCATGGAGGCGGCGGTGGAGGATTCCACGGCGGCGGAATGCGCGGACCCCGTATGGGCGGCTTGTGGTTTTTCGGACCGCGGTTCTATTACGGAGGCGGTTGTTTGGGCTGGCTTCTTGGACCGATCATCGCGCTTGCCATGATCGTGATGATCATGATCTTCATTCTGATCTCGCTGATCGGTAGCATCGGGCAGAAGAATGTCGCGTACAGCGAGGATACCTTCAACGACTATCTTCTCGATCGGTATGAAGAGGTTTTCTCTTCGGAGTCGGGATATGAAGATAAAGTTTTGCTCGGCGTTTTGGTCTATGAGGACGGCATCAACTATGATTATATGGCAATGACGGGCGATCACCTGCCCCGCAATGTCTACAATCAGTTTGGTAGCGATCGCGGAACGACGCTGACCCGCGCCATGACCGCCAACATGGATCGCTCTTCCGGATATACGGGCAAACTCAACCGTTGTCTGGAAGGGGTTGTGGACGATTTGAAAACAGGCTTGGGAACGGTGACCTTCACCTGCAGTGAAACGCATGTCGGCGGCAGTTCCCATCTGATCGACAACACCGCGCTTTCCATCGACCCGGTGTTGGTGAATACCGCCCTTGCCGATTTCACGGCAGCCACCGGCTTGGAAATGGTGATCGTGGTGGACGAAGCGGCGGACGTGTTCGGCTATCAAACCCCCGTTGCGGGGATCGTTGCTCTGGTGATTCTGACGCTGATCGCGGGTGTCATCATCTACGCGATCATTCGCGGCAACCGGGAACGCAAGAAACGGAACGACAATCAGAATAACGGCGACGGGAACTACCGCGGCGGCGGTTCCTTCAACGGCAACCCACGCACCGATAACAACCCCTACGGCACCGATAACTGGTGATAGGGAGCAGGGGATTCAGACCTCGAAAGAGGGGGACCTTTTTCTCGCGAGAGAAAAAGGTCCCCCTCTTTCAAACTTTCACCCTTCCCAAAAGAGCGAACGCAGACAAATCCCCAAAGAGAGAATGCAATCCGTTTTCCGCGTTTGTTCTTTTTGAAGAGAGGGAGCGGCGAGGGGGAGGGACTTTTTCTTGCAAGAAAAAGTC
>CAKJZF010000094.1 GCA_918290775.1 Clostridiales bacterium
GGATCATCGCGACCGAGATCCCCTACGCCGTCAACAAGAGCCAGCTCGTCGAAACGATCGCCGGTCTCGTCAAAGACAAGAAGATCGAGGGCATCACCGATCTGCGCGACGAGTCGGGGCGGGACGGGATGCGGCTCGTCATCGAGTACCGCCGCGACGCGAACGGCGAAGTCATTCTGAACCAACTCTATAAGTACAGCCAGTTGCAGGACACCTTCGCCGTCAATATGCTGATGCTGGTGAACGGCGAACCGAAGATCCTGTCGCTGCCCGAGATTCTCGACCAGTACATCCTGTACCAGGAGGGGATCATCGTCCGCCGGACGCAGTTCGACCTCGACCGCGCCCTGAAAGAAATGCACATCTACGAGGGTTATAAGATCGCGATCGACCACATCGACGAGATCATCAAGATTATCAAGGCGAGTTCCTCGATCCCCGACGCGAAAACCAACCTGATGGAACGCTTCGGGCTTACCGACCCGCAGGCGCAGGCGATCGTCGAAATGACGCTCGGCAAACTGTCGGGACTGGAACGGCAGAAGGTGGAAGACCGCCTGCTCAAACTTGAAGAGACGGTCGCCGATCTGCAGGCGATCCTCGCCGACGACGGCAGGGTTCGCGAGATCGTCAAGAACGAACTGCTTTCGATGAAGGAAAAGTTCGGCGACGACAGACGCACCGAACTGATCGAGGCGACCGACGATATCGACATCGAGGACCTGATCCCGCGGCATACCTGCGTGCTGACCGTCACGACCGGCGGCTACATCAAGCGGCAACCCGCCGACACCTACTCCGCGCAGCACCGCGGCGGCAAGGGCATTATCGGGATGGGTCACAAGGAAGAGGACGACGTGGTGGACGTCATCGTTGCGAACAGCCACGCGCTTCTGATGTTCTTTACCAACAAGGGTCGGGTCTATACCAAGAAGACCTACCGCATCCCCGAGGCGGGACGCACCGCGAAGGGGACGAACATGGTGAACATCCTGGATCTGACCGAGGGCGAGAGCGTCACCGCGATCATCTCGATCGACGCGTTCACCGAGGGCGAATATCTGACGATGGTGACCAAGAAGGGCGTTATCAAGAAGACCCCGACCAAGGACTTCGAGTATCAGCGGCGCTCGGGCAAGATCGCCATCTCGCTTGACGAGGGCGACGATCTGCTCTTCGTCCGCAAGACCAAGGGCGACGACGACCTGATCCTCGCGACTCGCGGCGGCGCGGCGACCCGGTTCAGCGAGACCACCGTCCGTCCGATGGGGCGCGGCGCGCGCGGCGTGCGCGGCATCCGGCTCAACGGCGACGAC
>CAKJZF010000095.1 GCA_918290775.1 Clostridiales bacterium
CTCAAGGTCTTATCCCCCCTAAACCCTGTCCGACAGGTCGATGAAGTTTTGCAGGGAGAGGCGTTCGCCGCGGACGTCCGGCGGGAGACCCAGCGAGGAGACGGCGGCGAGAATTTGTTCTTTCGGGAGGTCTGGGAAAGCGGAGGCGAGGGCGTTGACAAGGGTTTTGCGGCGTTGGGCGAAGGCGGCGCGGACGACGCGGAAAAAGTGTTCTTCGTTGCGGGGAACGAGGGGTTTGCGGCTGCCGAAGAGGGAGATACGGACGACCGAGGAATCGACCTTGGGGGCGGGGACGAAGCGGTCGGCGGGGACGAGAAGCAAACGCTCGGCGGATCCGCGGTAGGCGGCGGAAACGGTGATCGCGCCGTACTCTTTGCCGCCGGGGGCGGCGCAAAGGCGGTCGGCAAACTCTTTCTGAACCATCACGGTGACAGACGCGAAGGGAAGATCCGATTCGAGGAGCTTCATCAGGATGGGAGAGGTGATGTAGTAGGGCAGGTTGGCGCAAACGGCAACGGGGCCGGCGGCAAAACCGTCGGCAAGGAGAGAAGCAAGGTCGGCGGAAAGGACGTCGGCGTTGATGACGGTGACGTTCGGGCAGTCGGAGAGTGTGTAATCGAGAACCGGGATCAGGGAGCGGTCGATCTCCAAAGCCACAACGCGGCGGTAGCGGGAGGCGAGAGCGCGGGTCAGCGTTCCGATGCCGGGACCGATCTCAAGGATGGTGCAGTCGGGAGAGGGGAACGCGGCGTCGGCGATCGCGTCGATCACGTCGGGGTCGGTCAGAAAGTTCTGCCCGAATTCTTTGCGGAAGGAAAGTCCGAACATCGACATGATGCGGCGAACCGTTCGGATGTCGTAAAGCTCCATGTTGGGAAAAGCTCCTTTTTTGGTTTGATTCGGCTCTATTATAATGGATTTACAGGAAAAAATCAAGCCCGAAACCGCCGATCCGAGAAGAAAAAACCGAGAAAACATAAATTTTTTCAAAAAAACATTGCCAAAAGGCGTAACCTATGCTATAATATAAATTAGTATCATATACCCACTCGGATCAAACCGAAGAAAGGGAAGAAACAGGATGTCATTGTTTGGCAAAAAGTCGAAGGCGAATCGCTTCTATGAGACCGGTTCATGGTTCTATGACAGGCAGAACTACACCGAAGCGATCCCCTACTTTCGAAAGGCAGCCAACCTCGGAAACGTCGACGCGGGTCTTGCCATGGCGAGATGCTATCGCCTCGGCGCGGGCGTTGCGGTTGATGAGGGCAGAGCGTTCCGCATCTATAAGAAGCTCGCGGGCAGAAGCCTCGAAGCGAGATGGCTCTTGGGCAAATGCTATTTTGACGGCGTCGGAACCAAGAAAAGCCTCGGAAGGGCGATCCGTTGCTACGAGAAGGCGGCAAAGAAGGGTCACGCCGCGGCGCAGACCGACCTCGCGATCTGCTATCTGGAGGGCACGTACGTCCGGCAGGATTTGAGACAGGCGGTCGTATTGCTTCGCATGGCGGGTCGGCAGGGATACGCCCCGGCGCAGTACAAACTGGGGTATTGCTATGACGACGGGATCGGCGTCGGAAAAATCCCGGAGCGTGCGCTCAAATGGTATGAGAGAGCGGCGGATCAGGGGTATGTGGACGCGGTCTATCAGCTGGCGGTTTGCTATTTGAGGGGCAAGGGCGTTGACCGCGACGACGAAACGGCGATGACGTTGCTCCGTCAGGCGGCGGAACAGGGTCACGCGGGTGCGCAGCTCAGCATCGGCTGTTGCTACCATGACGGGCGAGGTGTTGAGAAGAACCTGACCGAAGCGGTCAAGTGGGTTCGCCGCGCGGCGGAGATGGATTACACGATGGCACAGGTTCTGCTGGGCGACTTCTATAAGAGCGGCGACGGCGTCACGCGCGATCTCAACGAGGCGGCGCACTGGTACCGTCAGGCGGCGCGGCAGCATAATCGCGACGCGGAATATCAGCTGGGGTTGCTCTATTCGCGCGGAATCGGCGACGAAAAGGGTGAACCGAACTACGAAAAGGCGGGCGAATGGTTCCGCCGGGCGGCGCAGCAGGGGCATCCCGAGGCGCAGTATGAGCTGGCGCTCTGCTATCTGCACGGCGAGGGTGTTGCGAAGAAACCGCAGTTTGAAGAGGCGCTCCGTTACCTCGTCCCAGCGGCGGAAA
>CAKJZF010000096.1 GCA_918290775.1 Clostridiales bacterium
CCCCCCCTCAAGGTCTTTCCCGATTGCCTTAAAACAGTCCTGTGATTTTGCCGTCGGCGTCGACGTCGATGCGTTCGGCGGCGGGAGATTTGGGGAGTCCCGGCATGGTCATGATGTCGCCGGTCAGGGCGACGACAAATCCCGCGCCGGCGCTGACTTTGACGTTTCGGACGGTGACCGTGAAGCCTTCGGGTGCGCCGAGTTTGGTGGGGTCATCCGAGAAGCTGTACTGCGTTTTGGCGACGCAAACGGGCAGATTTCCGAAGCCGAGCGCGGTCAGCTCGTGGATCTGCTTTTGCGCGGCGGGCAGGATGTTCACGCCGTCGCCGCCGTAGACCTTGCGGGTGATGGCGTCGAGCTTTTCGGGAATGGTGGTGTCATCCTCGTAGCTGAAGCGGAAATGGTTGGGCGCTTCGCAGAGGCGAACGACCTCTTCGGCAAGCTCCATGCCACCCTTGCCGCCTTCCGCCCAAACGGTTGACAGACGGACGTTGACCCCCAGCTCGCGGCATTTTGCGATGACTTGTTCGATCTCCGCGTCGGTGTCGGTCGGGAATCGGTTGACCGCGACCACGCAGGGCAAGCCATAGGTGTTGCGGATGTTGGAAACGTGGCGGAGCAGATTCGGCAAGCCCTTGGCAAGCGCGTCGAGATTCTCGGCGCCAAGCTCGGCTTTGGGAACGCCGCCGTGCATCTTGAGCGCACGGACGGTCGCAACCACAACAACCGCGTCGGGGCGGAGACCCGCCATGCGGCATTTGATGTCAAGGAACTTCTCCGCGCCCAAGTCCGCACCGAAGCCCGCTTCGGTAACGGCATAGTCGCCGAGCTTCATCGCCATGCGCGTGGCGATGACCGAGTTGCAGCCGTGGGCAATGTTTGCGAACGGACCGCCGTGGACAAACGCGGGCGTGCCCTCGAGCGTTTGCACAAGGTTGGGCTTGAGCGCGTCCTTGAGAAGCGCCGCCATCGCGCCGACCGCCTTCAGGTCGCCTGCCGTGACCGGCTTGCCGGCATAGGTGTACGCCACGACGATGCGGGAAAGACGCGCTTTGAGATCGGTGATCGAAGAGGCAAGGCAAAAGACCGCCATGATCTCGGAGGCAACCGTAATGTCGAAACCGTCCTCGCGGGGCGTGCCGTTGACTTTGCCGCCCAAACCGTCCACAACGAACCGAAGCTGACGGTCGTTCATGTCCACACAGCGCTTCCAGGTAACGCGGCGGGGGTCGATGCCCAGCGCGTTGCCCTGCTGGATATGGTTGTCAAGCATCGCCGCGAGCAGGTTGTTTGCCGCGCCGATGGCATGGAAATCGCCGGTAAAATGCAGGTTGATGTCCTCCATGGGAACCACCTGCGCATAGCCGCCGCCCGCCGCGCCGCCTTTGACGCCGAAAACCGGACCCAGCGAAGGCTCGCGGAGCGCAACCACCGTGCGCTTGCCGATGCGGCGAAGTCCGTCCGCCAAGCCGATGGTGGTGGTGGTCTTTCCCTCGCCGGCGGGCGTGGGCGTGATCGCCGTGACCAAAATCAGCTTCCCGTCGGGACGGTCGCTCTCCTCCAGCAGGGCGCGATCCACTTTCGCCTTATACCTGCCGTATTGCTCCAGGTATTTTTCATCAACGCCTGCCGTTTTCGCGATTTCGGTGATGGGTTTCATTTGGCACGCCTGTGCAATCTCGATGTCGGATAAATATGCCATGGTGATTCACCTTTCGGGTCGGAACCCGCCTTTCAAAAAATGTTTTTTGTTTGCTTTTGCGGGAGGTGGCTTGGAAAGGGGGATACTTCATCCACCGCACCCCTCCCTTTCCACACAGCACGGGAAGGAAAACAAATACGGGGAAAGTTTTGAAGATTCAACGTTTTCTCAGCAGGGCTTTGCGTCCGGCTGTGCGCCTTGTACGCACAAGCAGAGCGGGTAGACGGTTTGATTGGCGTCAAGTCGAGGGCAATCCGCCGCTTCGCGGCGCCCCTCATCCCCCCGCTTCGCGGGTACCTTCCCCCGAGGGAAGGCTGGTTTTGTTTGTGCGTACATAAAAGCGGCTCTGAAGTTTGGTGCGAACATAGCGTAGCCGCTTTTTTTAGTGATGGAAGAGACGCATACCCGTGAACGCCATGGTCATGCCATAGCGATCGGCGCAGGCGATCACAAGGTCGTCGCGGATGGAACCGCCCGGCTCGGCGACGTACTTCACGCCGCTCTTTTTGGCGCGTTCGATGTTGTCGCTGAAGGGGAAGAACGCGTCGGAACCGAGGGCAACCCCGTCGACGGTGGAGAGATACGCCCGCTGCTCCTCAGCGGTGAAGGGGGCGGGCTGCTCGGTGAAGTATTTCTGCCAGTTGCCGTCGGCGGTGACGTCCTCTTCGTTGTGATTGATGTAGCCGTCGATCACGTTGTCGCGGTCGGGGCGACCGAGAGAGGGCAGAAACGGAAGGTTCAAAACCTTTTCATGCTGACGGAGAAACCACGTGTCGGCTTTGGAACCGGCAAGGCGCGTGCAATGGATGCGGGACTGCTGACCCGCGCCAACGCCGATCGCCTGACCGTCAACGGCATAGCAGACCGAGTTGGACTGCGTGTACTTGAGCGTGATGAGCGAGATGATCAGATCGCGGACAGCACTCTCGGGCAAATCCTTGTTCGCCGTGACAATGTTGGAGAGCAGGGCGCGGTTGATGGCAAAATTGTTGCGCCCCTGACGGAAGGTCACGCCAAAGACCTGCTTCTCCTCAACCTCTTCGGGGACATACAACGGGTCGATCTTGACGATATTGTAGGTTCCCTTGCGCTTGGTTTTGAGGATCTCCAAAGCCTCGGGGTCATAGTCCGGGGCGATCACACCGTCCGAGACCTCGCGCTTGAGCATCTGCGCGGAAACAACGTCCACCTTGTCGGAGAAGGCGACCCAGTCGCCGAAAGAACACATCCGGTCGGTGCCGCGGGCGCGGGCGTAGGCACAGGCAATCGGACTTTCGTCCAGCCCGGCAATGTCGTCCACAAAGCAAGCCTTTTTCAGCTTCTCGGGGAGCGGAATGCCAACCGCGGCAGAGGTCGGGCTGACGTGCTTGAACGAAGTTACGGCGGGCAGACCGGTCGCTTCCTTCAGCTCCTTGACGAGCTGCCAAGCGTTGAAGGCGTCGAGAAAATTGATGTAGCCGGGTCTGCCGGAGAGGATTTCGATCGGCAGATCCGCGCCGTTTCGCATATAGATTTTCGCGGGCTTTTGATTGGGATTGCAGCCGTACTTGAGTTCAAATTCTTTCATGGTTTCAAAGCTCCTTTCCAAACCCTTGGGGTGCGTTATCTGTTTTTGTTGATCAAGCGAGAGGCGATCGCGCCGGTCGCAAGATTGCGGTACTGAACGTAAAGGGAAATCTTGTTGTCGGCGTTGAGAGCGTCCCAAAGCGAGGACGTGAACGCGTCGATGTCGTCCGGAACCGAAACGCGCTCGGGCTCCCCCTGAAAGGTCGGGATGGGGTTGCCGTCGGTCACATAGGTGTGAAGGAAATGTCCCAGCCCCGCCTTCGACGGATATGAGAAGGTATAACGGGCGCAGTCGCTTCCCTCGGCGTCAATGCTCTTGAGAATGCTCATGCGGTAGGTAACATCTGACGCGCCGAAGGTCAGCATGGCGCTGATGCGGGGGGTGAAATTGGGCGCGTCCGGCTCAAAGCAACGGCTTTCCAAAGCCGCTTCAAACGTCTTGCCGGCGGCAAGACCCTCCACAATCGTGTCGGTCTGATCGCCGTTGGTGACAACCAAATTGTTCTCGTACGCACGCACCGCCGCGTAGATGATCAGGCTCGGGTCCTCGACCTTGGACGCGTCAAACGGCTCGGTAAAAACGGCGCCGTCATGCTCCGCAAACACGCGGTTGCGGCTGTTTGCGCTCCGCCCCATGATGAAATACGCCGAAACGGCGTTTTTGCCGTCCGCACTCTTGCCGACCACGATCCCGCGACCGACATAGGGGTTGTCGCGGATCAGCTCCGCAAGGTCATGAATCTTGTAAATTTCCATACCGATTTCTCCTTGATTGAATTTGCCGTTTTCACGGCTGTTTCTTCCGTTTTCCGATTTTTTGAAGCAGGGGCAGAAGAACGCCGCCCAGCGAATTGCCGAGAATCACCGTCCAAAGAAACCCACAAGCACGCCACGAGACGATCCCCGACGCGGCAAAATAGAAGCAGTCCGCAATCGAATGCTCAAACCCCGAAAGGATGAACACGGGTATGCAAAACAGGATTCCGACCGGCGTTTTGTTGTCGCGGAAGACGCTCACCGCGAGATACATCAGAACCCCGCAGAAGGCTGCCCGCAAAAGCGTTTGCGGGAAGCTCTGCCCGTCGAGCTTCGCTTGGCAGAGAAGCTCCGCCGCCTCGCCCAGCGACGGCATCCCATACCGCACGGCAAACCCGCAGGCAAAGGTCCCGATCGCGTTGCCGAGCAGAGCGGCCAACAGCGTTTCCCATGCGTTCCTGTCGTGCGTCTCGGGAAGAAAACCGACCTTCCCGGTAAAAAGTCCGTAGCCCTTGTAGCAGATGCAGAGCAGAGCCACCGAGAAAAGCACCGCGCCCACATATTTGTTGGCGCAGGCGAGGTAAACGCAACCGCCGATGGCGATCAGGATCCCCGCCGAAAAACCACTGACCGTCTTTCTCAACATACCCGGGGCCTCCCTTTCCCTGCCACAACGCTCATGCCGACGCCCGCGGCGGCATCATTTTCGGATTTGGATTGTTCGTTCATAGGACGATGTACAACTCCTTTCAAAGAAACGGTCTTGATGGTTTGAAGGCAGGCAACGCTGTCGAACGTCGCCGACCTTTGGCGTCGCCACAAAAGCGGGCGGGTGTTGAAAAATCGAAAACCTTTCAACGCCCGCCTTTGTGGCGTCAGCCGTTCTTTTTATACCTTTTATAGTAGGATGCGTCGGGAAGCACATCGCGTGACCGCTCCGGCTGATTGAGAACCGCGCCGAGAATCCGGCATCCGCTCTTTTTCAACTGCTCCACAACCCCCTGCGCCACACGGTACTTGATCTTTCCCTGATGCACCACGAGGATCGCGCCGTCGCAAGCTCCCGCGATCACGGCGGCGTCCACCACCAGTCCCAGCGGCGGCGAGTCGATGATCACATAGTCGTAATGCGGTCTGACCGCTTCAATGAGTTGCCGGAAGGCCTCGCTCCCAACCAGCTCGGTCGGGTTGGGCGGGAAGGGCCCCGCAAAAATCACGTCAAGCCCCGAAATCTGCGTCCGATATAGTGTTTCGCCCAGAGTCGCCTGCCCGGAAAGCAACTGCGAAAGCCCCGCGATGCCGGTCTGATTGGTGTAGCGGCTGACCGTGATCGACTTTCGCAAATCCGCATCGATATAAAGCACGTGCCGGTCGGACTCGGCAAGCGTTCTCGCCAACTCCAAAGAGACCGTTGTTTTCCCCTCGTGGGCGAAACAGCTCGTGAGGGCAATTACCTTCGTTTCGGTTCCGCAGAAGAGAACGTTGGTTCGCAAGGTGTTGAACGCCTCTCGCATGAAATAGTTCACATCCCGATCGAATTGCAGCTCCACCGTCATCATTTCGCGTCGCCCCCCTTCCCGTCGCCTGCCGTACCCATCCTATAATAGGTGCCGTAACGGTTTTTGCGCTTGGCGACGTCGCGCCGGTTGGGAATCTGCCCCAAAACGCTGATGCTGAGATACCCCTGAACGTCGTCGGCGGTGTTGATCTTGTCATCCAGAATGTGCAGGATGAAGAACAGCATGTACACCAGCACCGCGGCAGCAGTCGCCGCAAAAAAAATCCGCACCCGCGAGATGGGGTTGGAGGGGGAACTCGGGATTGTTGCCTCATCGAGAATCTTGGTGTAATTTTCGTTGTCGAAGAGGTAGTTGTTCATGGTTTCGCAGGTCTGTCTGCCAACCGAATCGGCGAGCATCTGCGCTTCCTCGCGCGTCTTTGCGGTCACCGCAACATACACCACGTGCGTCTCCTCTTCTTTGGTCACTTTGGTCATGGATTTCAGCACCGAATTGCTCCATTCTGTTCCGGTTTCCTCCCGCACCGCATTGAGCACCCGGTCGGATCCCGAGATCACAATCACGTCGTTGAGAATGTTGTTTGCGATTGAGACGTCGGAGGTCGCGGTCTGCGACGAGGTTTTTTCGCGCATAACCCAAATGCTGGTACGCGCGGTGTAAACATCCTTGTGCGTGAGCCGCAGGAAGAGGAACATTCCGCTCCCGACCACGACTGCCGCCGCCAGTATGATCCACCAGCAACGCAGGAAAATCTGCCAGAGATCACCCAAGTGAATCTCAAAGTCTTCATTCTGCTGTTGTTCATCCATGAAACTATGTTCTCCTTTCGCGGGGTCAGATGCGCCCGTTTTCAATCACCGTTTTCGCGTTGCCCCACATCAGCATCCCGATCTCTTCAGGCGTGCAATACTTCTCCAAAACAGGAAGGCAGACCGACATTTTCGGCGCCCTCGTATCGGTGTTATGCCCGTCCGACGAGATCATATGCACCAACCGATGCCGGATGAGGTTTTTCCACCGCCGTCGCGTAAAACCGCCGAGATCACCGATCGCGCTCGACGCGTTGATCTGAATCAAGCCGCCCTGGTCGATGAAATCGCGGATCCAACCAAGCCTGTGCGCCAGCGATCGATACCGCTCGGCGTGGGCGAGGACCGGTCGATACCCCATTCGCAGAAGCCGCTCCACCGCCGACCGCAACTCAAAAAAGCCAACCGGCGCCGGAAAATCCACCAGCAGATAGCGACTTCCGCCGAGCGTCCGGCATCTGCCGTCGTTCAGCGCCTGCACGCAGGATTCGTGGTATCCCAGCTCATGCCCGAGGTAAAGCTCCAAATCGGGGAAGGTCTCCGCGGCATACGCCCGCAACCGCTCAAACGCCCGTTCGGACGCCGCCGACGTGTCGCCGAAGAGATAGGGGCTGTAATGCGGCGTCAGGCAGATGGCTCTGGTTCCGTCCTCGTAGGCGATGCGGAGCATCTCCTGCATCTCCTGATCGGTTCGTGCCCCGTCGTCCACGCCGCAGAGGATATGGGTGTGCAGATCAAAAAACGCCATGCGCACCCTCCCTTCGGTTGGAATCTTCCTTTCACATCTCCGTCCCGGAAATCCGATTATCTTCTTTTATTATAACACTCCCTTTTGGGTTTGTCAAGGAAACAGGTAAAAAACGCCCGAAAAAAGCAAAAATTCTTTAGAGTTTCCCTTTTGTCAAAAAAGACCGACGATCCAGTAGATCACGCCGTAGAAGGTCCCCGCAAGCGTGCCATAGAGCAGCACCGGTCCCGCAACCGTGAAAATCTTCGCGCCAACGCCGAGTACCAAGCCCTCCGCCCGGCTGTCGATCGCCTGCGAGACCACCGCGTTCGCAAACCCCGTGATCGGCACCAGCGTCCCCGCGCCCAGCACCTTCGCGATCCGGTCGAAAACGCCGATTCCCGACAACAGCGCCGCCGCAAAAATCAGTGTCACCGAGACGAGCGTCCCCGCGTCCTCCGCGTCCAGTCCCGCCGCGTGCGTGTACAGTTCCTTCAACCCCTGCGCGATCACGCAGATCAGCCCGCCGCCCCAAAACGCGTTGCCGCAGTTTTTCCACATCTTCGTTTTCGGCGCGTGCGCCGCCGCCAGCTTTTCATACCGTTCCGGCTCCATGTTCATTCGTTTGATCTCCTTTTTTCTTGAGAGGTTCCCTTTAGTTTGCCCTGCTTTTTTTCGTTTTATGTGTTGACTTTCTTCTCGTTTCATGTTAAAATGATCCCGAATAAACCGAAAGGATTTTTTGCCATGACTTGGGATGAATTTCGCGAAACTGCCCGCGCCCTCGGCTCCGTCGCCGCTCAAAAAATCAACGATCTCACCGATTCCGCCGCCGACCGCGTCCGCCTCGCAACCGTGGAATCCCGCCTGCGCTCCGCCTACGCCGCCTTCGGAAAAACCGCTTATCTCCACTTTACCTCCGATACCTCCTCCCCCGACGAGCTCGCCGAACAGGTGCGCCAAATCGCGCTCCTCGAGGCAGAAGCCGCCGCGCTTCGCGGAGAAAGGACATAGACCTTGAGGGGGCGCTCTTTCGTTTCTTGCAAGAAACGAAAGAGCGCCCCTAAATTGCCGCTTGCGGCAATTTTCCAAACATCGCCCGAGAAAGGAAAGAACAAATAAGGAGCGAAATATTTGTTGGGTTTGCGCGAACAGAAAAGCGGCCGCGGAATTTCGTGCGAGCATCCGTTAGCCGCTTTCTGAATGAACGTCCGTTCCTTCCCTCACGGATCGTTAAAAATTCCGCGAAAAATGCGGAATAGGGCTTGACAATCCCCTTATCGTCATGTTACAATATGGGATGAAAAACGCCGACAGCCCCTGTCTGCGTGCTGAATTATGATCGTTAATGCAAAACAGAACATTGGAGGATTTTAATAATGGAACCTATCGTTTGGAAACGCATTGTACTCACCGATGCGGAAGGCAACAGCCACTCTGTATCTGCCCTGCCGCAGGGAGCTTCTGTCTCGGTTCGTGCCGAGAAGCTCGCCGGCGGAAAAGGGGTTGCTTACCGTCTGACCGCCTCTCTGCCGTCCGGCTTTGCCGGGGAGAACAGCATCGTTCTCGCGCCCGACATCCCCGACACGGGTGATTATCTTTCGATCGCCTTCCATTCCGAGTTTTGGTGCCGTCCCCACTGGGGCGCTTCTCTCCGTGACCTTTTCAAGCGGACGCATGAGGTTTTGATCCGCCGTGGACAGGATGACTATGTTTGCTATCTCGTTCTCATCGGCGACACCTTCAAAACTCTTCTCCGCGGCGGCGAGGACGGCATGGAGGTTGTTACCTTCTCCAATTTCACCGGACTGACCGATTGCATCGATCAACCCATGCTGATCGCCATGGAAGGCTCCGACCCCATGCTGCTCCTGCAGGACATTGCCGCGGCGGTTCCCGCCGTTCTCGGCAACGGGCTGAAGTTGCGAAGCGAGCGCAAGGTCTCCCCCATCTTTGATCTGTTCGGCTGGTGTTCCTGGGACGCCTTCCAATTCCGCGTCAACCACAGCGGACTTTTGGAAAAAGCACGCGAATTTGCCGAAAAGAATGTTCCCGTCGGCTTCGCGATCATCGACGATATGTGGGCTGACGCGCCGCACCTGAACGAAATTGAGCTTAATTCTCCTGAAAAAAGCAAAACGATGCTTCGCAATTTCCTCGGCGACCCGGTTCGCTTCCCGCAGGGCATGGCGGCGGCGGTTGCCGACCTGAAGGAGGCGGGCATCCCTCATGTTGGCATCTGGTTCCCGACCACAGGCTACTGGGCGGGTCTCGACCCCAACGGCGGAGAGGCGAAAAAGCAGGCGGGTCGCATGGTCAAGTCAAAAACGCGCCACGACTGTCTGGTGGTTGCCCCCGAGCGCGAAAAGGCTCAAGCGATGTTTGACGACTACTGCGGAAGAATCCGCTCGTGGGGGTCCGACTTCGTCAAGATCGATAATCAATCCTTTCATAATTGCTATCGGGAGATGACTCCGATCGGCAAGAGCGCAAAAGAGATCCAACCCGTGATCGACGAGGTTGCGATGCGCGATTTCGACGGCGCGATCATCAACTGCATGGGTATGGCGAGCGAATGTATGTACAACCGCCGCGACACTGCCATCTCCCGTTGCTCGGATGACTTCATTCCCGAAAGCCCCGAATGGTTCGCCAAAAACATCCTTCAATGCTCCTACAACGGTCTGCTGCAAGGGCAATTCTACGTCAACGACTGGGATATGTGGTGGACTGACGACGAACAGGCGTCGAAAAACAGCCTTTGCCGCGCCATCAGCGGCGGCCCGATCTACGTTTCCGACAAAATCGGACGCACCCGTCCCGAAATTCTCAAGCCGCTCGTCCTTCGCGACGGTCACATTCTCCGCGCCGACGAAAGCGCAACCCCAACCGTTGACTGCTTCTTTGCCAACCCCACGCTCTCGGATCGCGTGTTCAAAATTCGTAACCGCATCGGCTCCGCCGGCGTAGTTGCCGCGTTCAACATCAACGCCGAAGGGTCCGCCGTTTCCGGCTCGGTCTCCCCTGCCGATGCACGCCTGCCGCAGGGCGACTACGTGTGGTACGAGTACTTCACCAAAACGTCGGGAACCGTCCGCGCGGGCGAAACGCTTCCGCTCTCGCTCCCGACCAAGGATGATTTCCGCCTGTTTACCTTCCTGCCCGCGGCGCCGATCGTCCCGTTCGGCAGAACCGACCTCTTTATGGGCGTCAAAGCCGCGTCCTCGTTCGACGGTCAAAACCTCACCGTTCTCGAGGGCGGCGAGCTCTCCGTTTGGTCGGAAAAACCGTTGCGTGTCCGCGTGAACAACACCGAAATTCCAACCACCCGCGAAGGAAATCTCACGCGGTTCACCGTGCCTGCCAACATTACTGAAATCCATATAAAGTAAGGTACGACCTTGGGGGCGGGGAGCCTTGTTCTCACGAG
>CAKJZF010000097.1 GCA_918290775.1 Clostridiales bacterium
CTTATGAACCCGGCTTGCGCAGCAAGCGCGGGTTCGCATCTTGCGGAGCAGGCACGGTGTCCGCTCGCGAGACACCTGCGCGACGCAAAGATATTCGCCGAAGGCGAAATACCCGTCTATATTTTTGTATTGCTATCACAAAGCGAAGACCGACCAAAAGACCGAGTGATTCCTGCCGAAAATTCAAACGCAACAACGCGCCACCCGTGATCGGGCGGCGCGTTGTTGCGTTTGGCTTTTATTCCCACTCAATGGTTCCCGTGGGCTTCGGGGTAAGGTCGTAGAGAACGCGGTTCACGCCCTTGACCTCGCTGGTGATGCGGGCGGTGATGTGCTGCAGCAGGGAGAAGGGAACGTCCTCGACCGTTGCGGTCATCGCGTCCTTCGTGTTCACCGCGCGGATGATGACCGGCCATTCGTAGGCGCGGACATTTTCTTTCACACCCGTGGATTTGAAATCCGGGATCAGCGTAAAATATTGCCAAACCTTTCCTTCCAACCCGTTCTTCGCAAACTCCTCGCGGAGAATGGCGTCGGATTCGCGAACGGCTTCGAGACGGTCTCTGGTGATCGCACCAAGGCAACGAACACCCAATCCGGGTCCGGGAAACGGCTGACGGTAGACCATGTTCTTCGGCAGTCCCAATTCTTCGCCAACCACGCGGACTTCGTCCTTAAACAGGAATTTGAGCGGCTCAACCAATTCAAATTTGAGATCTTCCGGCAGCCCGCCGACATTGTGATGCGCCTTTACGGGTCCGCTCTCCAGAATGTCCGGGTAGATCGTCCCCTGCGCGAGAAACTCGATTCCTTCGAGCTTCCGTGCCTCCTCTTCAAACACGCGAATGAACTCCGCACCGATCACCTTCCGCTTACGTTCCGGCTCGGCAACGCCTGCCAGTTTGTCAAGGAACCGATCCACCGCGTCCACATAGACGAGGTTGGCGTTCATTTCTTCGCGGAACACCTTGATGACCTGCTCCGGCTCCCCTTTGCGAAGAAGCCCATGGTTGACATGAACGCAGACCAATTGCTTACCGACGGCTTTGATGAGCAACGCCGCCACAACCGAGGAATCGACACCGCCCGACAGCGCGAGCAGAACCTTTTTATCACCGATCTGCCGGCGCAACGCGGTCAATTGCTCCTCAATAAAGGCTTTTGCGAGCGCAGGCGTTGTGATGCGCTCCATGTTTGCGGGACGAACATTGTTTGACATATCTTTGATCTCCTTTTGAGAAAAATCGGGTTTGGTTGGAAGAAGTGCTTCCGGCGTTACTCCCATTCCACCGTCGCGGGCGGTTTGGATGTGATGTCATAGGCAATGCGGTTGATGGTGCGCACCTCGTTGGTAATGCGGCTACTTGCCTTTTCCAGTACCTCATAGGGAATCCGTGCCCAGTCGGCGGTCATAAAGTCGTCGGTGGTCACAGCGCGGAGCGCAACCGTATAGCCGTAGGTTCGCGCGTCGCCCATCACGCCAACGCTTCTTGTGTCAGTGAGAACGGCGAAATACTGTGCAATCGAACGATCCAACCCCGCGTTGGCAATTTCCTCGCGGAAAATCGCGTCGGCTTGGCGAAGGGTATCGGCTTTTTCTTTGGTGATGTTGCCGATGATGCGAACGGCAAGCCCGGGTCCGGGGAAGGGCTGACGGTAGACCAAGTCCTCGGGAATTCCGAGTTTCAGCCCGGCGGCGCGAACCTCGTCCTTGAAGAGATCCCGGAGCGGTTCCACAATGCCTTCAAAGTCGATCACGTCGGGAAGCCCTCCGACATTGTGGTGGCTTTTGATCACCGAGGCGTCGCCTTTGCCGCTCTCGATCACATCCGGGTAGATCGTTCCCTGAACGAGAATATCCATCTTTCCGAGCTTTTTGCCTTCATCTTCGAACACGCGGATGAACTCCTCGCCGATGATCTTCCGCTTGCGTTCGGGTTCGGTCACGCCGGCGAGCTTGGAAAGAAACCGTTCCTCCGCGTTGACGCGGACGAGGTTCATGTTGAACCGATGGCGAAAGATTTCCTCCACCATGTCGCCCTCATGTAGCCGCAACAGACCGTGATCCACAAACACGCAAACGAGATTGTCTCCGATTGCCCGATGCATCAGAACAGCGGCAACCGAAGAGTCCACGCCGCCGGAGAGCGCACAGAGAACGCGTTTTCCGGCAAGCTCGCGGCGGTAGGTTTCGATGGATTTCTCAATGAAATCCTCCATGTTCCAGTCGCCCGCGCAGCCGCAGACGCGGAACAGGAAATTGTGCAGGATCTGCTTGCCGCAGGCGGTGTGGGTGACTTCGGGGTGAAACTGAACGCCGTAGAGCTTTCTGCTCTCGTCGCTCATCGCGGCGCAAGGGCATTTTTCCGTGGTCGCGACGGTGCGGAATCCTTTTGGCGGCGTACTGACAAAATCGTTATGACTCATCCAGCAAACGCTCTTTTCGGGAACGCCGAAGAAGAGGGGAGAGGACGGATCCACGGTCACTTCCACTTTGCCGTATTCGCTCGAGTTTTCCGCGTTGCGGATCTCGCCGCCCGCCATATACGCCATGAGCTGGTCGCCATAGCAGATGCCGAGAATCGGCAGACCCAACCCGAGAATGGCGGGGTCATAATGCGGAGATGCAGGATCATAAACGCTGTTGGGACCGCCTGTGAAGATCACGCCGACGTAGCCTGCCCGGATCTCTTCGAGCGTCACTTTGTTGTAGGGCTTTACTTCCGCGTAGACATGGTGCTCGCGTACGCGGCGGGCGATCAACTGATCGTATTGACCGCCGAAATCCAAAACCAGAATCTTTTCCATGGGGTATCCGTCTCCTCAAATCGACAATTCCACTTTTCCGGCATCCACGTCGGCGAGCAGAGGCTTCAGCTCTTCCAAAAACCGGCTGACCTGCTCGGGACAGCGCCCGACATAGCGGGAAGGCTCAAGAATCGCTTCCATCTCCTCTTTGGACATCCCGAATTCGGAATGCTCCGCCAGCGAGGAGAGCAGGTCGCCGGATTCACCGTTTTTCATGCGTGCCGTGGCTTCCATGGAGCAGGAA
>CAKJZF010000098.1 GCA_918290775.1 Clostridiales bacterium
CCGCGGGGGAACGCCTGCGCGTCGGGGAAACGGTGCGGGTCGAGGTTGTGCGCGGTGCGTCGGAGGCGTTGGCAACCGTCCCGAACCTTGTTGGACTTTCGCGGGACGAAGCAATTCTTGCCCTGCTGATCCGGGGATTCACGGTTGGAGCAGTGACCGAGGCGGCGAACGCCGCACCCGCCGGAACCGTGACGGCGCAAAGTCCGGCGGCGGGAAGTCCCCTGCCGGAGAAGAGCGTCGTCGGGTTCGCGGTCTCTTCCGGGACAGACGAATAACGACTACACGCACTGCAAATTTTGAAAGAAAAGGAGGCAACAGACGATGTCGAACGGATTCGGATATGTGACCAAAGGGGTTGGCGGACTCTACGCGGTGCGCCTGTTGCCGACGGGCGCTTCGGGCGTGCCGGAGACGCACACCCCGCAACCGTTGGACGGAATGACCGTCACGGCGCGGGGCAGGGGTTCTTTGCGCCGCGGGGGCGGGCTTTTGGTGGGCGACCTTGTGGAGGTGACCTACGAGGAGCGATCCTATGCCATGAGGGACGGGGCGGCAACGCCTGCCGCCGACGGCGCGGGCATTGCGATCGCGCGGGTTTTGCCCCGCCGGTCGGCGCTCATCCGCCCGCCCATGGCGAATCTCGACCTGCTGTTTGTAACGGTTGCGGCGGCGGCTCCGGCGCCCGACCCCGAAACGGTGGATAAGCTCCTTTGCATCGCCGTCCACAACGGCATCCGTCCCGTCGTAATCGTCAACAAATGCGATCTGGACGGGAACGGCGCGAAGAAGCTCGCCGGGGTCTACCGGGCGGCGGGGTTCCCCGTGTTTGAGGTTGTCGGAAAGACGGGGGAGGGCGTTCCCGACCTCGCGGACTACATCGACCGGGAGCTTCCGGGCAAGCTCGCCGCGTTTGCGGGGGCGTCGGGCGTTGGGAAATCGACGCTGCTCGGGCGTATTTTTCCGTCGGTGGCGTTTGAGACCGGGGACATCAGCCAACGAATCGAGCGGGGCAGGAATACCACAAGACACGCGGAGCTTCATTCGCTCTCGGAAGGGGCGGACAGCGGTTATCTCGCGGACACACCGGGATTCACCATGTTGGATTTTGAACAGTTTGATTTCTTCGGGCTGGACGATTTACCGATGACATTCCCGGAGTTTGAGCCTTACATCGGCAAATGCCGCTATACCGATTGCACCCACACGAAAGAGGACGACTGCGCGATCCGGGCGGCGGTGAAGGCTGGGGCAATCCCGGAGAGCCGACATCGGAGCTATTGTGCGCTCTATGAAGTTCTGAAGAAAAAGAAAAAATGGAAATGAAGCATTCATCGGAGAAGTACGCTTCTCCGATTTTACGGTGGTCGGAAGCGCGACGGAGCGAATCAAAACGAGAGCGAAAAAAGCGAGATTTTTCGAAAAAGCTATTGACAAACAAAGAAAAATTTGTTATAATAGCGGATGTTAAAAACAATGGGGTATCGCCAAGCGGTAAGGCAACGGACTCTGACTCCGTCATTACCTAGGTTCGAATCCTAGTACCCCAGCCAAACAAAAGCCCGCCGGGAGGCGGGTTTTTGTATTGGCTGGGGTACTGTCGCTTCGAGCGTAGTCGGGGCAAAAAAGCAAGGGAGATTTATGTTAAATGAGAAAGCCCCGTCTGTGCCTCGCCAATGGCGAGGCTGGTTCCGGAATCCTAGTACCCCAGCCAAACAAAAGCCCGCCGGGAGGCGGGCTTTTTTCAGTTCTATTCTCCTTTGGCGAGTTGGATTGCTTCGCAGTGATATGCGGCTACCGCCGCGTGATATTCGCTTCGCGAGTTTTGGGACAAATAGAATATCACTGCGAGCGGAGCGAACAATATCACTTTTTCTTGTTGAAGAGTTGAAAAATTCACACTTTTCGAGTATAATAAAAAAGACCGACAAACTGAAAGTTTCGGAGGTGCAACGATGTTGCTTGGCGTTTTTCTCTTCACTGCTTCCGTGTTTATCGTCTTGGGGATCGTCTTTGCTTTGGGCAAAGGAGCTGATTTGATAGCTGGGTATAACACGGCATCCCCCGATGAAAAGAGAAAAATCAATCAGAAGAAGCTTTTGAAAGCAATGTCTGTCCTGATGTTTGCTCTTGCGGGATGCGTTCTCCTGTCTGCCTCAAGCGAGATCTTCCACCTCAAGGCGCTGATTTGGATCGGGCAAGGATCGTTTGTTGCCGTTTTGATCGCAGGGCTGATCTATCTGAACACGGGAAATCGGTTTCAAAAATAGGTTTGAACGATTGAAAACGGTTTGAGTCCCCTTTTTCTCAAGAAAGGGTTGAAATCATCCCGTGATTCGTGTATAATATCATTCGAAATCACCTTTGGTAAGGGGAGACCATGAAACTACTGAATCAATACCGCGGACTGCGGCGCGAAATCTATATCCTCTTTTTAGGCAGAATCGTGACGAGCCTCGGCAGCATGATCTGGCCGGTTATGACCATGATTCTCAATCAGAAACTCGGATTTTCGGCAACGGAAATTTCCTATTTTTTCGTTGGTTCCGGCGTCATCATGCTGCCCGCCAATCTCATCGGCGGCAAACTTGCAGACCGGTTCAACAAAAAGCACCTGATCGTGATCTGTGATAGCGTCAGCATCGTTTGTTTCCTGATCAGCGCGGTGATTCCGCTCGGGATCGGCACCATTTTTCTGTTCGTTCTGGCAGGCGTTTTTCAGAGCGTGGAATACCCGTCGTATGACGCTCTTTTTGCGGATCTTTCCGCAACAAAGGATCGGGAACGCGCCTATTCGCTCGAATATCTCGGCGCCAATCTCGGTCTTGTTCTTGCGCCGACCATCGCGGGGCTGCTCTTCAAGGATTACCTTTGGCTCAGCTTTCTGATCAGCGGGGTTTCCATCGGGCTCTCAACCGTTCTGATCGCTTTTCTCATCAAGGACATCACGCCGGTTGAGGATCACAGCGAAGAAGCGGTATATCAGGAGAATGAGGACGGAGCAAGCATCTTCAAAATTCTGAAAAAGAACCCGTTGCTGTTTCTTTATCTTCTCTGCGGAACCCTTTATGCCGCCGCCTACGGCAACTACGGCTACATCATGCCTCTCGACATCGCCGCCGTCCACGGCGGCGACACAGGCGCTGTGATCTTCGGGACGGTTTCCAGTCTGAACTGCATCACGGTTGTCATCTTTACCCCCGTGATTACCAAACTCTTTGCAAAAATGCGCGATACCGGCAAGATCCTTACCGGCAGACTGTTCGTTTTTGCCGGATACCTGATGTTTCTCCTGCTCCTCGGGTTTATTCCCGGTTATTACCTTGCCATGTTCGTTTTTACTTGGGGCGAGATCTTTTCAACGGTATCGGAAGGACCTTATGTGTCAACCCGGATCCCCGCGAGTCACCGCGGGCGGATCAACGGGTTCATGAGCATCGTTTACGCGGTGGTGACCGGCGTCGTCGACCTCGCTTCGGGTCAACTTTACGACCGCTTCGGTTCCACCGTGACATGGGTGATGATCCTTTCGGTGGCGCTCGTATCCGCGGTGGCGGCGATCGCCTTGATGGGGCTGGACAAAAAAGCGTATCCGAAACTGTATCAGGGAAAAGAGAGACAGCAACCCGAAGTCGGCAGTGGCGCATCGGATGCGTGATCGTCTGTTCTTTCCCTTTTCGGGGGAGTTTGAGGGGGCGCTCTTTCGTTTCTTGCAAGAAACGAAAGAG
>CAKJZF010000099.1 GCA_918290775.1 Clostridiales bacterium
CGATAGCGGCATCACGCTCAAAGGAACGCTTTCGGACGAGGAATCGACACATGAGTCTGAACGGATCTGCGACCGCGTGGCGCTCGCGCAAAGCATCGGAAAACTTCCGCCGCTTTGGCGGAAGATCGTCCTTTTGCGCTATTACCGAAACCGCACGCAGCAGGAAACCGCCGACGAACTGGGACTTTCACAGGTCAAGGTTTCGCGCGAGGAAAAGAAAATTCTGCAGAACCTGCGGGCGCAATTAAGTTAATGGCGTTTAAAGAGAGAACAGGGACTTTTTGCGGTCTGTCGTGGTCTTTTTTTGGAAAGCATGTCAATCTCTTGACAAGCGGTGGCAAAATGTGGTAGAATATGATTGTGGAAAGTGCCGCGTGCGCGACATTTCCAAAAAGTAAAAAACGGAGGAAACAATCATGGCAAGAATCATTCTGAACGAAACGTCTTATCACGGTGCAGGCGCGATCCGAGAGCTTGTCGGCGAGGTCAACGGGAGAGGGCTGAAAAAGGCACTGGTTTGCTCTGACCCCGATTTGGTGAAATTCGGCGTCACCAAAAAGGTGTTGGACGTTCTTGACGGCGCAAAGCTACCTTATGAGCTTTACACCGAGATCAAGCCCAACCCCACCATTGAAAACGTTCAGCACGGCGTTGAAGCCTTCAAAAAGAGCGGAGCCGACTATCTGATTGCCATTGGCGGCGGTTCGTCGATGGATACCTGCAAAGCGATCGGTATCATCATTGCAAATCCCGAGTTTGAAGATGTCAGAAGTCTCGAGGGCGTGGCTCCGACAAAGTATCCGTCCAAGCCCATCATCGCCATTCCCACAACGGCGGGAACCGCCGCGGAGGTGACCATCAACTATGTGATTACCGATGTGGAAAAGAAGAGAAAGTTCGTTTGCGTGGATGTGCATGACATTCCCGTTGTCGCGATCATTGACCCCGAAATGATGAGCACCATGCCCAAGGGGCTTACCGCCGCAACCGGTATGGACGCGTTGACGCACGCGATTGAGGGCTATATCACCAAGGCGGCTTGGGAGATGACCGATATGTTCCATCTGAAGGCGATCGAGATCATTGCCAAGAGCCTGAGGGGCGCTGTCAACAACACGCCCGAGGGCAGAAAGGGCATGGCGCTCGGGCAGTACCTTGCCGGCATGGGCTTCTCCAACGTGGGTCTGGGTATCGTTCATTCCATGGCGCATTCGCTTGGCGCGGTTTATGACACACCCCACGGCGTTGCGAACGCAATCCTGCTTCCGACCGTGATGGAATATAACGCTCCCGCAACGGGCGAAAAATACCGCGATATTGCCAAGGCGATGGGCGTTGAAGGAACCGAGAAGATGACGCAGGCGGAATACCGCAAAGCCGCGGTTGACGCGGTTCGTCAGCTTTCCAAGGATGTCGGAATTCCGCAGGATCTCAAGGGGATCGCAAAGGAAGAGGACATTCAATTCCTTGCGGAATCCGCGATGGCGGACGCTTGCCGCCCCGGTAACCCGAAGGATCCCACCCTCCAGGACATAATCGCTTTGTATCGGTCGTTGATGTAATTTCCCTTGTTATTTCAAAAGGGGCTCCCCGCGGGGAGCCCTTTTTCTATGGAAATCTTGATCATGATTGATTCCGCTTTTGCAGATCCGCTTCAATGGCGTCGGCAAGAATCGCAAGACCAACGGCAACGATCACGGCGGTGAGAAGGTCGGAGAGCGCGGTTGCCCAGGTATCGTTGGCGAGTACGGCGTCGATCTTCCTGTCCTCGAGGTAGGAGATCAAAATCGCGATCCCCTCGATTACAACCATGGGAAGCCCGAGTCGGAGGATCCAAAGCGCGGACCGCCCGGGGGTATGTAACTTGATCCGGTGTTTCATTTTGCCCTCCCGTTTGGATATTTATTCATTTTCGTAGAAATGAATATTTGCATACCGTCCCACCAAAAATGCACTTTTTGAAGGATTTGTAGATTCATTTTAAGGGAAATGATGCGAAAAGTCAAGTAAAAAATTTTTCCAATTGACCGAAATTAAAAATAAAATTATGGAAAAAATGATAAAATAAACCAATTTGAATAAAAATATCCAATTATGGAAGCATTCTTAACGAAAAAGAAGCGCCAAATTCGGTAAGAATCACCAAAAAAGGCGCTTTTGCGTTTGGAATCGGCGGTTTTCAAATCTGTTATCATAGAGATAACAACGCACGAAAAAGTGCGAATTTTGAGAACAGGTGGTAGAAAATGATGGAAAAGAAAGAATCAAATCGGACTTTGGCGGACGAAACGGTTCGCTACGCGGGAATGCTTTTGCGGTATCAACTGAAGGACACAGACCGAATCGACGAGCGATTTTTGTTGGTTGTTTCTAACGGAGGAGAGCACGCGGAGATTTCGGTTGGAAACGACATCTGTTTTGCCGCGCTTTGTTACAGATCTGTGCGTGACGGGCGGGTTACACCGTTTGCGTTGGATGAGATTGTATATGATTTGCGGGTTACGGCGCAAAATTTTGAAAAACCTCTTTACAAATAAGGGAAAAAGTGGTATGATTACAATATGTAGGGGTAAAAGCCTCTGTTAAACGCCGTATTTTGTTTTTTAAACCCGAAAGGAGGGTGAATCAGATGAAATGTCCCGCTTGCGGATTCCCCGAGAGCAAGGTTGTGGATTCGCGTCCCATTGAGGAAGGAAACAGCATCCGCCGTCGGCGCGAATGCCTTTCCTGCCAAAAACGGTTTACAACGTTTGAAACGATTGAATCCACCCAAATCATTGTGATCAAGAAAAGCGGAGAAAAGGAGCTGTTTGACCGTCAGAAACTGCTCGGCGGGGTGCTCAAGGCAACGCAGAAACGCCCGGTTGACGCGGTTGCGCTGGTCAATGAAATTGAAGCCGAACTGCAAAATGCCCTGCGCGTGGAGGTGACCTCCGGGGAGTTGGGCGAGATGGTGATGACCAAGCTCAAGGAGCGGGATGAAGTGGCGTATGTCCGTTTTGCGTCGGTTTACCGCGAGTTTAAGGACATCGACACCTTCTTGCAGGAGCTGAACGCGCTCAAGGATCCGGTTTCTCCTTCTTCGCCGGAAAAAGCATGATGACTGACCGCGCCCGAAACCGTTTCGGGCGCGGTCAGTTTGCTTTTTTGGAGAAAAAACGCCGAAAATGGCGGTTTCGGTTGCTTTGCGCTTGACAAAAAGAGTTTTTCGTATATAATAGAAGTATATACCCTCGAGGGAGGATTTCGAAATGAATGAGAAGATGCGCGAGTTGGGATGCCATCGATCCGCGATCCGCGAGCTGTTTGAATACGGAAAGAGACGCCGGGCGGAGATCGGGGACGACAAGGTGTTTGACTTCAGCATCGGCAACCCAAGCGTTCCGGCGCCGGAGCGGGTTCGCAAAACGCTGATCCGTCTTTTGACCGAGACCGATCCCGTGGCGCTCCACGGGTATACCTCGGCGCAGGGCGATCCAACGGTTCGTACCGCGATTGCCGACTATCTCAACCGCGCTTATGACGCGGGGGTTGACGCCAATCTGATCTATCTGACCGCCGGTGCCGCCGCGTCGCTGACCATCTCGCTGACGGCGCTTCTGAACCCCGGCGACGAGGTGATCCTGCTTGCGCCGTTTTTCCCGGAATACCGCGTGTTCGCGGAGCGAACGGGGGCAAAGGTTGTTTCGGTTCCCGCCGATCCCGGGACCTTTCAGCCGGATTTTGCCGTGCTTGCAGCGGCTTTCACCGATCGGACGCGCGTCGTGCTGGTCAATTCGCCGAACAATCCGACAGGTGCGGTTCTGACCGAGGCAAGCGTGAAGCGGCTGGTTGCGTTGATGGAAGAGAACCGCGCCAAGCGGAAAAAACCGATTTGGCTGATTTCGGACGAACCGTATCGGGAACTGGTGTGGGGCGACGCAACGGTTCCTTACCTGACCCGTTACTATGCCGATACGCTGGTTTGCTATTCGTTCAGCAAATCGCTATCGCTCCCCGGGGAACGGATCGGTTATGTTTTGGTGTCGCCCCGGGCGGATCATGCCGCTGATGTCTACGCCGCAATCTGCGGTGCGGGACGGGCACTCGGGTATGTTTGCGCTCCGAGCCTGTTCCAGTACCTGATTCCCGATTGCCTTGGGCTGACGTCCGATCTGACCATTTACCGCGACAACCGTGCCCTGCTTTCCAGGGGGTTACGTGATTGCGGATTCCGCGTGGTGGAGCCGGACGGCGCATTCTATCTGTTTGTCGAGTCTCCCGAGCCGGACGCGACCGCTTTTGCCGAGCGTGCGAAGTCGCTGGAGCTTCTGCTGGTTCCGAGTGATTCTTTCGGATGCGCGGGGTTTGTCCGCATCTCATATTGCGTTCCCACAGATCAGATCAGGCGTGCCATGCCCGCATTCCGCAAACTGGCGGAGTCCTACGGGCTGAAGCGGGCATGAAAAGGAGGTCGCTATGAAAAACACGTTTGGTACTTCAGTTTCGCTGACCCTGTTCGGAGAAAGCCACGGGGATCAGATCGGAGCCGTTCTCGACGGACTTGCGCCCGGCTTGACGGTGGATGAGGATTTCATCTGCCATCAGCTCTCGCTCCGTCGCCCGCAGGGCGCGATCTCAACCCCCCGCCGCGAAGCGGACGATTTCCGCATTGTGAGCGGCGTCTACAACGGAAAAACAACAGGAACGCCGATTTGCATTCTCATTCCGAATGAAAACATTCACAGCTCCGATTATCCCGAGGGCATGGTTCGTCCGGGACACGCGGATTACACCGCGCAATGCAAATACCACGGCTATCAGGACCCGCGCGGGGGCGGGCATTTTTCCGGGCGGCTGACCGCCGCGCTCGTTGCGGCGGGCGCGATCGCGATTTCGGCGTTGCAGGAAAACGACATCTATATCGGAACGCACATCCGGGAGCTGGCGGGCTTGGAGGATCGCCCGTTTGAGGATCCGATTGCCGACGTGGAAACTCTCGGCGACATGGCGTTCCCGGTTTTGGATGAGCGCATTGCCGAGCGGATGAAGGAAGAGATTCTTGCCGCCGCGTCGGAAGGGGACAGCGTCGGAGGGACGCTGGAAACCATCGTCACAGGAATGCCGGCGGGCGTCGGTGAGCCGTGGTTTGACAGCGTGGAGAGTCTGCTCTCCCATGCGCTTTTCGGGATTCCGGCAGTCAAAGGCGTGGAGTTCGGCGATGGATTCGGCTTTGCCCGCTTGCGCGGAAGCGAAGCGAACGACGCTTTGCGCGTGGAAGCCGGAAAGGTTCGTCACCTGACCAACCATAACGGCGGAATCAACGGCGGAATCACCAATGGAATGCCGCTTCTTTTCCGCAGTGTGATCCGCCCAACGCCAACCATTCATCGCCCGCAGGCGAGTATCAATCTTGTAACCATGGAGAATGAAACGCAGCTTTCGGGCGGGCGGCATGATCCCGCCATCGTCCACCGCGCCCGCGTCGTTGTGGACAGCGTGACCGCGCTCGTCCTTTGCGACTTGCTTTCAATGCGCTTCGGAACCGACTATCTTGCGCAGATATAAGATATAAAAAAGACCTTGGGGAGCGGGAAAACCATTTCTTGAAAGAAATCGGTTTTCCCGCTCCCCAAATCTCTCACCCTTTCCAAAAGAATTTTTGGGAAGGATTTTTTATTTTGCAAGGTCGCCGTCCGTGCACTGGATCGTGTAGGAGCCGGTGTCATAGTCCCAATTGGTTCCTTTGTCGATGGCGTTCCATTGCGCTTTCGTGCCTTGATAGGTGAAGCTTGTCAAGCTGGCGCATTCGAGAAATGCGAATTCTTCAATAGTCGTGATGCTATTTGGGATCGTTACGCTCGTCAAGCCGGAGCAACCCCAAAACGCATAATCCCCAATCCTCGTCACGCTATCCGGGATTGTGATGCTCGTCAGCCCGCTGCAACTCTCGAACGCCCATCCTCCAATGCTCGTCACGCTATCCGGGATTGTGATGTTCGTCAGCCCGCTACAACTTTGGAACGCACCACTTCCAATGCTCGTCACGCTGTTCGGAACCGTGATGCTTGTCAAGCCGGTGCAATTGTAGAACGCACGAGAGTGAATAAACTTTGTTTGCTCCGAAATGGTGCAGGACGCGATCGAAGAATCCTTTGCTTTTACCAACAGCACATACGGATGACTTTCGTTTCCAAGATACAAAGCATTGTCATATTCATTATATTTCAGCTTGCTACAATCGAAGAACACATCGCTTCCAATATTTGTGACGCTATCCGGGATCGTGACGTTTTCCAATTTGCTACAATCATAGAACGCATAATTTCCAATGCTTGTCACGCTGTCCGGAATCGTGATGCTTGTCAGCCCGCTACAACTGGAGAACGCATTATATCCAATGCTCGTTACGCTGTTTCCAATCGTGACGCTCGTCAATCCGCTACAATATTCGAACGCACAACCTCCAATGCTCGTCACGCTGTTCGGGATCGTGATGCTCGTCAGTCCGCTGCAAAAGTGGAACGCTAACTCTCCAATGCTCGTGACGCTATCCGGGATCGTGACGATCCTCAAGTTGGCGCACTTATAGAACGCATATTGATTGATTGCATAATTCTTTCCGTTGTAGGAAGTAGGCAGGGTCAGGTTGGTTGTTTCGGCACCGTTGTATTTTATCAACCAAACATCGGATCCGTCATCGTAGAACATATAGCCGTCATCGGTGGTGTGCAGATAGCTCTTGCCGTCCCGATAAATGCGTTTTGCATAAAATCCGTCGTTGCTATCAATCGTGATGTTCAGAGCGGAAAAATTGCGAATTTCTACCAAGCGATAACAGCCTTTAAATGCATTAAATCCAATGCTTGTCACGCTGTTCGGGATTGTGATGCTTGTCAGTCCGCTACAATTATAGAACGCTTCATACCCAATGCTCGTCACTTGATCTCCTGCGGGAGATGTAGACGGGATGACAATATCGGTATCCGCGCAAATGCCGATCCCTTTTACATAGCAAGTCCCATCCCCGTTGGAGACGAGTGCAAGCCCCTCGGACGGCGTAGGTTCCGGCTCAACCGGCTCTTCCGGTTCGGTCGTTTGCTCTTCCGATTCGGTCGTTTGCTCTTCCGGCACGGTCGTTTGCTCTTCCGGCACGGTCGTTTGCTCTTCCGATTCGGTCGTTTGCTCTTCCGATTCGGTTGTATGCTCTTCCGCCTCGGTCGTTTGCTCTTCCGGCACGGTCGTTGGCGTACCCGGTTCGGTCGTCGGCTTGCCATCGGTTGTCAGATATTCGGACAAGAGGCTGCCGATCTCGGGGATGCCCGTAGAGCCGCTGTTCCCGCACGCCGCGAAAGCTACGAGGCAGAGCAGAAGCAGGGCGAGCAGGCAAAGCAGGGGTTTGATTTGGTTGGTGTGCATGTTTCTTCCTCCTAAAATAATAAAAAGTGCGCCAACCGAAGCCGGCGCACAAAAAATGCGAAGCTCCAATTGTCGCCAAACAAAATCTTTTACCGTATTAACACACGCAAAAGCAGAGCATACGCATTTTTATCAAAAAAAAAATACGTGTGCCTTGTGATACGGTTTGGTATTCGATTTTGTTTGGCAGTTTCATTTTACCACGCCCGAACAGTTTTGTCAACATTTTTTAAAAATACACAAACTGCAAGGCGAAAGGGATCCCAAAGATCTTCTTTCGCCTTTTTCTTCTGCTAGAAGAAATTACCATAAATTTTTTTGAAAAAATTTCAAAAACCTATTGCAATTTAAAAACAAATGGTTTATAATATACTTATGGTGGTGAAAAGTGGAGCAAAATGGTGCAAAATGGAGCACAATCCGCTTTTGAACCGCAAAAAGCGATGGGAAGGGAGGAACCGGATATGTTCGGAGGCAAATTCAAGCACAATGTGGACGCAAAAAATCGCTTTTTCATTCCCGCGAAGATGCGTGACGAACTTGGTTCTTCGTTCATCGTTGCCAAGAGCCTTCGCGAAAAATGCCTGAAGATCTATTCCACCGATGCGTGGAATCACTATCTCGAGCCGATCCGTCAACAGAATCGGAACCTCGCCGAGCGTGCCCTTCGGTTTCTCAACGAATCCATGGCGCAGGTCGAGCCGGATTCGCAGGGGCGCATCGTTCTCCCGCAGGAGCTGATGGATTTCGCGGAGATTGAGAAAAGCGCTATCGTGGTCGGTTGCGGCGATTACGCCGAAATCTGGAGCGAGAACGCATACCAAAAGCAGAAAGAAGAAGAGGATCTCGCCGCGATGGTTGCGGAGCTCGAATCTTTCGGACTTTGATTGCATGATTCGAAAGGAGACGGATAAAATATGGAAGAAACGATTTCGTTTTCCCATCGTCCCGTTCTTCTTGACGAATGCATCGAGGGGCTTGCCATCCGCCCCGACGGAATCTATGTGGATGGTACGGCAGGCGGCGCGGGGCATAGCTTCGCGATCGCTTCCAAACTTTCAGAATCAGGCAGATTGATCGCCTTGGATCAGGATGAAACCGCCGTTAAAGTCGCAACGGAAAGATTGTCGGTTTTCGGAGATCGCGCCACCGTGGTGCGCAGCAATTTCCGGGAGCTTGACGACGTGTGCCGGTTGCTCGGCGTGGGAGAGATCAACGGTTTGTTGCTCGATCTCGGAG
>CAKJZF010000100.1 GCA_918290775.1 Clostridiales bacterium
CAGTACACGCTGGGAATGTGCTATCTGCGGGGCATGGGCGTTCGGCGCAGTCCGGCGGAAGCGGCAAAATGGTTTCAGCGGGCGGCGGAGCGCGGAAACGCGGACGCGCGTACCCAACTGGCGGAGCTGCGGCGAAAGCAGAATTTCGTCTGATCTGCGCAACCGCTATATCTGCGAATACGGGGGAGACCGCGTTGCGTGGTTTTCCCCGTATTGCTTGTGGATTGCTTATAGGGAACCTCTGAAAATTCATCGTACTTCGGAGCGACGGAATCTTTTCCGTCATATTGCACCAAAACTCCTTGTAGATGCGCCGGCATCAACCGCGTCGTTTTGGTTGATCTGGCGAAAAATCTTCTCGCCGCCCGAAGCACGCCGAATATTCAGAGGTCCCCTGTAAAAATGCGAGAGAAAAACAGAAACCGATCCGCCCGGCGGGGCGCGGTCGGAAGAGGTGACGGATGTACCCGAAATTGTATGAACAGATCGAAAACGGACAGGTGCCGACGGTGGAACGGTTTGCGGGCGGAAAGGATTGCACGGCTTACGGCGCGTTTGCGCACGGAACGGTGATCCGCTTTCGCGTGTGTGTTCCGCGTGCGATGGGGTGCGGCGCGGTGGTCATGCGCTTCGCCGAGGACGGCAAGGACGCCGTTGATCTTCCGCTGCGCTTTGATCGGGTGGACGGCGACCGCGACGTTTACACCCGCGTGATCGACACTGCCGAAATCGCGCCACCCGAGGGCGGGCTTTTCTATTATGAGTTTTTGTTTTTGCGCGGGGAACGGACGCTTTTCACCAACAGCGTCAACAATGTGGATTTTACCCTTTGCCAATCGAATGCAACCCGTTTCCGGCTGTTGGTCTGCCGCGCCGACTTCGCTCCGCCTGCATGGTTTCGCGGGGGAACGATGTACCATATCTTTCTCGACCGGTTTTGCCGCGCCGAGGACGGCAGCACGCTCCACGGAAACGGCGTTCTGAACACCGATTGGGGAAACGGCGTCCCGCAGTTTGCGCCCCGCCCGGGCGACGAGCTGGAAAACAACGTGTTTTTCGGCGGAAATTTGCGGGGCGTGTGTGAGAAATTGCCCTTTTTGCAGTCGTTGGGGGTTACGGTTTTGTACCTTTCCCCGATCTTTGAGGCGGCGTCCAACCACCGCTACGACACCGGGGACTATGAGGTTACGGACAGTCTGCTCGGCGGGGACGAGGCGTTCCGCGAGCTGATTGAACAAGCGCACGCGCGCGGGATCCGGGTGGTGCTGGACGGTGTGTTCAACCATACGGGCGACGACAGCCGCTATTTCAACCGCCGCGGCACGTATCCAACGGTCGGCGCGTATCAGTCCGAAGCGTCCCCCTATGCCGATTGGTACCGTTTCCGTAACTTCCCGGACGATTACGAATGCTGGTGGGGTATCCGCATTCTGCCGCGTCTGAACCACGGCAACGCGGAATGCCGCCGCTATTTTACCGGGGAAAACGGGATCGGCGCCCGCTGGATCCGCGCCGGCGCGGACGGTTGGCGGCTCGACGTTGCCGACGAGCTGTCGGACGACTTTTTGGATGAATTTCGCGCCGCCGTCAAGTCGGCGGGTCGCGAGGTCGGCAGGGAGCCGCTGATTTTGGGCGAGGTTTGGGAGAACGCCGCCGATAAGGTTGCCTACGGTTCCCGCCGCCGCTATTTGTGGGGCGGACAGCTCGACAGCGTGATGAATTATCCCTTCCGCAACGCCGTTTTGGCACTGCTTCTGCACGCCGACAGCGCCTTTTTCCGCAACACGCTCACCGAACTTTACGCATCCTATCCGCGTTCCGTGAGCGACAGCCTGATGAATCTGCTCGGCACGCATGATACCGCCCGCATCCTGACCGTTTTGGGCGACCCGACCGAAGGCGAGGGGTTTGACAACGCCGCGTTGTCGCGCCGCCGGCTGAACGGCGCACCCCATGCCGCCGCGTTGCGGCTTTTGATGATCGGTTCCGTCCTGCAGTATACGGTGTTTGGCGTTCCGTCCGTCTATTACGGTGACGAAGCGGGCTTGCAGGGCTACCACGACCCCTTCTGCCGGATGCCCTATCCTTGGGGACGTGAAAACGCCCGACTGTTGGCACATTATCGTCGCCTCGGTCGCCTGCGCCGGACGCACACTGCCCTCCGGGACGGCAACTTCCGCTTCTTGGACAGCCCCACCGGAACCGTTCTTTATGAGAGATATTCTCCCAAAACCGGCGACCGCCTGCTCGTTGCCGCCAACCTGTGCTCCGAACCGCTTGACATTTCCATCCCGCGCGGCACATGGAAAAAACTTCTGCCGGTCGGCGCCGACGGTTTCTCCGTCACCAATCCTCTTCGCCTCCCCCCAATATCTTGCGTTATTTTGGGGAGGGGGTAAGACCTTGAGGGGGGGGG
>CAKJZF010000101.1 GCA_918290775.1 Clostridiales bacterium
CCTTCGGGCATTGCGGCGGCTCCTGTTGTTTCCGCTCCGGCGTGGGCTTCTTTACAGCGCGGTTTCAAGCTCCGCGGTGCGATCGGTTGTAAAGATGTGCATCGTTCCTGCTTTCACCCGCGCAATAAAATCGGATACATCGCGCAGAGGCGTTTCACTTTCCATGCCGGCAAGGCGCTTTTTATCGGCGCCTGTGTGGTTGTCGGAGCCGGCGGTACGGCATAGCCCGTATGCTTCTGCGTATTGTTCCGCCATGCGGTTTACAAGCGGCGTGCAACTGGCATTGATGACCTCAACCCCTTGCACACAGCGAGGAAAGAGACGGATGTGGTCAATGTAGGATGCCTCGCGATAGGGGTGGGCTTGAATGACCAAAGCACCCTCGGACATTAAAAACGGAAGCTCCTCGCTCTTCTTCATTTCCATGATCTCGGGATGTGCCAAAAACCACTCTTTTTCAAGACCGTATACGAGAAAATCAGTTCCCTTGTAGGAAAGCTCAGCACCGAAAAACACGCGGATGCCAAGCTCTTTCCCAAGCTCAACGCCCGCTTCATAATCCGAAAAGTACAGCCGGATTTTTTCCTCGTAGCTCATCTCCGTATTGTGCCGCGCAACGAAATTGCCGTCTAAAAAGTGGTTGGTGATGAACACGCCGTCATAGCCGAGCGACCGATAAAATTCGAGATTTTCGCGAACGGTCTTTTTGGCGCAGGCGCTGACGGGCGAGGTATGCAGATGGGTTTCATAGCGATACAAGGGGGAGACCTTCTTTCCGCCCGCGAGGAGCAATCTTTCTTATGGGATATGATATGACGAAGCTAAAATGCTTGCAAGGGCATTTTTGAGAGGACATCAACTTCGCAGGTGGGAGATGCCTGAACAGGGGCGACAGTCCCAAACTTTTTTCTTTGAAAAAACTTTCTGCGAATATTCTATCACATTCACAAACAAATGTCAACCGTGTTTTTGCTTTTGCAGTTGGAGAATTCGATAGGGAGTCCCCTTTTTCTTGCGAGAAAAAGGGGACTCCCTATCGAGATTTTTCTTCTTAACCAACATAATCGCACGCGGCAAGCGCGGCAATTGCCCCGTCGGCGGCGGCAGTTGCTACCTGCCGAATTTTCTTGGAGCGGCAGTCGCCCGCAACAAAGATGCCTTCCGTTTCGGTCAGGCAGGTCTCGTCCGAATCGGCGTATCCGTAACGGTTGAGCCGCAAGACATTGGCAAACGGTTCGTTTTGCGGAATCAGCCCGATGGCAACGAACATCCCGTCGATCGGCAGATTAGTTGTCGAACCGTCTGATTCGCGGCGCAGGCGAATGCCCGTGAGCGACGATTCGCCCAAAAGAGCCGAAACAACCGTTCCGAGGATGATTTCCACATTCGGACGTGCGGCAAGCTGATCGCGCAGTTTCTGTTCGCCTGTGAGCGTTTCCAGATTCTGCACTACATAGACCTTTGCGCATTGCTCCGAGAGCAGGATCGCCTCCTGAAGCGCGGAGTTTCCGCCACCGATGACCGCAACGGTCTTGCCGGCATAAAATGCACCGTCGCAGACCGCACAGAAGGAGATGCCTTCGCCGATAAAATCCTCCTCGCGGGGAAGTCCCAATCGGCGGTGCTTTGCTCCCGTTGCGATGATAACCGCACGTCCGCAAAATTCGCCGCCGTCGGTCACAACCGTTTTTAGTTCGCCGTTCCGAATCTCCAGAGCCTCGCAAAGCTCCACCTCGGCGCCCTGCTCCAGTACCTGTTCCACGAGCTTATCGGCAAACTCATTGCCGGAAAGCGAGAGAAAGCCGGGGATGTTTTCCACCTTCGGGGAGAAGGTAATCTGACCGCCGAACGCCGCCTTTTCAATGACGAGGACAGATTTATTTGCGCGGCGGGCGTAGAGCGCGGCAGTCAGTCCCGCGGGACCTCCGCCGATGATGATGATGTCATAGATCATAAGATCAGTTCCTTTCCGTTTGGGATGATCGGACAAAATCGCGAAAACGGGCTTTCCGCGCGGCGGAAAGCCCGTTTCTCTCTGCCGATGGAATCAGAGCGCGAGATTCTTTTTGATCTCGGAGACGCCCGCGTATTTAGACGCCTCTCCGTTTTTCACAACCACCAGCGTCGGAGCCTGCTTGACTCCGAGTTCGTTGACCAAATCGACATTCTCGTTGGCGAGGAGCGCGGTATAGGCGTAGCCCGCTTTGTCGAGAATAGATTTCGCGATCTTGCAGTTGGGGCAGGTGGCGGTGGTGAAGAGGTAGTTGCCGTCGGCAAGTCCCTCATTCTTTTCCAAAACGGGATCGGGAGCGGGAACCGCGTCGCCGCAGGTCGGGCATCCCTGACGGGTCAGATGAGAGTTTGCGATGTCGTAGACTTTGCGATCCTTGTATTCCTGCGTTTTGCCGTCATTCCAGTTTTGAACGGGACGGTAGTAACCCGTGATGCGGCTGTAGACCTCTGTGGGCTGACCGCAATGCGGGCAGGTGAACTGCTCGCCCGCCAAATAGCCGTGGTTTTTGCAAACCGAGTAGGTGGGCGACATGGTGTAGTAGGGAAGTTTATAGTTCTCGGCAATTTTGCGGACGAGATTTGCGGCGGCTTTCCAGTCGGGCAGTTTCTCGCCGAGGAAGGCATGGAACACGGTACCCGAGGTGTAGAGCGTTTGCAATTCGTCCTGAATGTCGAGCGCGGAGAAGATGTCATCGGTGTAGCCGACGGGCAGGTGTGAGGAGTTGGTGTAGTAGGGCGTTTCGTCCTTGCTCTTGGCGGCGGTGATGATGTCGGGGTAGCGTTTCAGATCGTGCTTCGCGAGGCGGAACGCCGTGGATTCGGCGGGCGTCGCTTCGAGATTGTAGAGATCGCCGTATTCCACCTGATAGTCCGAGAGACGCTCTCTCATGTGGTTGAGCACATCCTTGGTGAATTGCTGTGCCTTCTCATGGGTCAGATCCTCGCGGATCCATGCCGCGTTGCGGCAGGCTTCGTTCATACCAACCAGCCCGATGGTAGAGAAATGATTATTGAAGGTTCCGAGATACCGCTTGGTGTAGGGGTAGAGACCTGCCTCGAGAAGTTTGGTAATGACCGTGCGCTTGACTTTGAGCGAACGCGCGGAGATGTCCATCATTTTGTCGAGCCGCTCATAGAATTCTTTCTCATCCTTGGAGAGATAGGCGATGCGGGGCATATTGATAGTGACAACGCCAACCGAACCGGTGCTTTCTCCGCTTCCGAAGAAACCGCCGGACTTCTTGCGCAGTTCACGCAGGTCGAGGCGCAGACGGCAGCACATCGAGCGGACGTCGCTCGGTTCCATATCGCTGTTGATATAGTTGGAGAAATAGGGCGTACCGTACTTCGCGGTCATTTCAAAGAGGAGCTTGTTGTTCTCGGTTTCCGACCAGTCGAAATCGCGGGTGATGGAATAGGTGGGAATGGGGTATTGGAAACCGCGCCCGTTTGCGTCGCCTTCCACCATCAGCTCGATGAACGCCTTGTTCACCATGTCCATCTCTTTTTTGCAGTCCTTGTACTTGAAGTCCATCTCCTTGCCGCCGACAATCGCATTCAGCTCGGCAAGGTCGGCGGGAACCGTCCAGTCCAGCGTGATGTTGGTAAAGGGCGACTGCGTGCCCCAGCGGGAGGGGGTATTCACACCGTAGATGAACGACTGGATGCACTGCTTGACTTCCTTATAGGAAAGGTTATCCACCTTAACGAAGGGGGCAAGATAGGTATCAAAGGAGGAGAAAGCCTGTGCGCCCGCCCATTCGTTTTGCATGATGCCGAGGAAGTTGACCATCTGATTGCAGAGGGTGGAAAGATGACCGGCGGGAGAGGAAGTGATTTTCCCGACAACCCCGCCAAGCCCCTCTTGAATCAACTGCTTGAGCGACCAGCCCGCGCAATATCCGGTGAGCATAGAGAGGTCATGGATGTGGATGTCCGCGTTGCGGTGCGCGTTCGCAATTTCCTCATCATAAACCTCGGAGAGCCAGTAGTTGGCGGTCACGGCACCGGAGTTGGAGAGGATGAGACCGCCGACCGAATAGGTCACGGTGGAGTTCTCCTTCACGCGCCAGTCGTTGATTTTCAGGTAGTTGTCAACAACGTCCTTGTAGTCAAGAACGGTGGTTTTCAGGTTGCGGATCTTTTCTCTTTGCTTGCGGTAGAGAATGTACGCCTTCGCAACATCGTCGTAACCCGCCTTGATCAGAACCGACTCCACGCTGTCCTGAACCGCCTCAACGGAAATGTTGCCGTCCTTGATTTTCGGTTCGAAATCGGCGGTGACCTTCAGGGCAAGAAAGTCAATGACGTCCTCGTTGTACTGCCGGTGACATGCTTCAAACGCTTTGGTCATTGCGGCGCTGATCTTCGAAAGATTGAAGTCCACCAATGCGCCGTCTCGTTTGATAACGCGATACATCTTGTCAATTCCTCCTTTTTTGCCGGATTCTTTTGCCGGCTTCCTGTCGTATTGGATGAGATCCCGCTCCGCGGCGGAATCAGTGTGTCAGCCTTGATTATTATATCATATATCTTGTGGTTTGTCAATAGGTTTTTCACAAGATATTGTGGTTTTTTCAAAAATATTTTCACATATCTTGTGCTTTTCAAAAACGTGCAAAAAGCGTTTCGAACCGCGCGAAATCAGTCGAAAAACGCCAAAGCGATGTTCGGAACGCAACTGTGGTGGTCGATGATTCAGATTCCCCGCAAGCTGGTTTCGGGAATTCTGCGTGCGGCAATTTCCCGCATTCTTGCAAGCGTTTCGGCGTCATGGGCATGAAGTCCACCGCCGATCATGTGGTCGGCTTCCTTGAAATTCTGGAGAAAATAGCGGGGTGCGCCGGCGATCCATTCCGAGATGGAGGCGATGTCCTCCTCGGTATGAAACTCCTTGACAACGGTGGTACGGAACTCAAAATCCGCCGCTCCCGAGAGCAGATAATCCACGCTCTGTTCGATGGGCGCGAGATCGAGCGCGGGAAGCCCAACGGTCATAGCGTATTTTTCCTTGGAGTTTTTTATATCCATTGCGATGTAATCTGCCAAACCCGCCGAAACGATCTCGCGCAGGCGATCGGGGTAGGAACCGTTGGTATCCACTTTCACGGCATAGCCCAGCTCCTTGAGCTGCTCCAGAAGATCGGAAATATCGGGGTTCATCAACGGCTCACCGCCCGTAATGGCAACGCCGTCCAGGATCCCGCGACGCTTCCGGAGATAGGCGAGGATCTCCTCAGTGTCCAAGGCGGGGGCTTGGTCGATCTCGGTCACAAGCAGGGCGTTGTGGCAGAACGGGCAACGAAAGTTGCACCCCGCAGTAAACAAGGTACAGGCGACCTTTCCGGGGTAGTCGAGCATCGTCATTTTTTGAAAGCCGTGAATCTTCATGGCGTCCTCCGTTCGTTTGAATGGTTTATTGTTATTATATCCGAATTTTATGAACGTAATATGACCATACCATGAACGCAAGACGAACGAGCAGGGCAATGAAAGGGGGACATAAATAAAAAGGAAGCGTCTCGATTTTACGGTTCACAAATTTGTGAAAAGTGATCAAAACGGGGCTGCTTAATTTAGTGAAAAAAACAGTATCTTTTTGAGCAGAACCCTTGACAATCCGGACAGATTGTGGTAAAATTGTACCATGTAAAAATGTTAGCACGCTAACAGATGAAAGAGAGGAGATTTCCATGCAGGAAAGCAAGCGGGACCTCGGACAATGGGTCTGTCACGCCGCGCACCTGTTCCGCCGAAGGATGGATAACAGCGTTTCCGCGGCGGCGGGAGCCGACGCGGACGAGATTTTCTCGGGGCGAAACCTTTGGGTGCTTCGCTATGTGAAGGATCGGGAAGGAACCGACGTTTACCAACGCGATCTGGAACGGGAGTTCAAGGTGCGGCGCTCGACCATTTCACACATGATCGACCTGATGGTTCAAAAGCAGTATCTGACCCGCGAAAGTGTGGAAGGAGACCGGCGGCTCAAACGGCTCCGCCTGACCGAAAAGGGGGAGACCATGCTGCGGGAGGTGGCGCACTCCATCGACGAATTGGAGGCACGCCTGCGCGACAGTTTCTCTCCCGACGATTACCGAAAGCTGATCGCGATGCTGGAGCAGCTTTGCTCCGTCATTGACGGAATACCGGACACCCCGGAAAGAAAGGAAACCGAAGAAACCCATGTTTAAGATGATCAAAAGACTCGGACAGTGCGTCCGGGAATACAAGAGACCTTCGATCGCGACCCTGCTGTTTATGGTTGGGGAGGCGGCGATCGAATGCGTGATTCCGTACATCACGGGAACCTACCTGATCAACGTGATCCAGCAAAGGGCAGGGAACGTGGAAATGCCCTACATCGTCAAAATCGGGGTGATCCTTGCCCTGATGGCGTTGGTGTCGCTGTCGTGCGGAGGCTTGGCTGGTTGGACGTGCGCGAAAGCGTCGGCAGGATTTGCCAAGAATCTGCGGCACGACCTGTTTGAAAAAGTACAGTCGTTTACCTTTCATAACATTGACCGTTTTTCATCCTCTTCGTTGGTGACCCGGATCACAACCGACGTAACCAACGTGCGGATGTCCTATATGATGCTGATCCGCACGGCAGTGCGAAGCCCGTTGATGCTCATATTCTCCATTGCTATGGCAGCGTACATGGGCGGCTGGCTGGCATTGACCTTCGTGGTTGTCGTACCGCTGCTGATTTTCGGATTTCTGACGATTTTCCGTAAGGCACATCCGTCGTTCCGCAGGGTGTTCAAAAGATATGACAAATTGAACGCTTCCATCGAAGAGAACGTGCGGGGAATGCGGGTAGTTAAAGGTTTTTCCAGAGAAGAATACGAGAAACAGAAATTCGGAAAAGCGGCGGATGGAATTTGCGAGGACTTTACCAAGGCGGAGCGGATTGTGGCATGGAACACGCCGCTGATGAACTTCTGTATGTATTTCAACATGATCTTCATTCTGCTGGTGGGGTCGTTTTTGGCGATCGCAAAACCGCAAAGCGGCGTGATGATCGGACAGATTTCCGCCATGCTGACCTACGGAATGCAGGTTTTGATGTCGCTGATGATGTTTTCCATGATTTTCGTGATGGTCACGATTTCGGCGGAATGCGCAAAACGGATCTGTGAAGTTCTCGACGAAGAACCGGACATGGAAACGGCGGCAAATCCGATACAGACTGTTACGGACGGTTCGGTGGATTTTGAGGGCGTTTCGTTCAAATATGCGGCAGAAGCGAAAGAATTTGCATTGGCTGGGATTGATTTGCACATTGCGTCGGGTATGACGGTCGGCATCATCGGCGGAACGGGTTCGAGCAAAACCACGCTGGTACAGTTGATCCCCCGACTGTACGACGCAACCGAAGGAAGCGTACGGGTCGGCGGACGGGACGTCAAAGAATATGACGTCAAAGCATTACGGGACGCCGTTGCCATGGTCCTGCAAAAGAATTTGCTGTTTGCGGGGACGATCAAAGAGAATTTACGGTGGGGCAACGAGACTGCAACCGATGAGGAATTGGTCGAGGCTTGCAAACTGGCACAGGCGGACGACTTCATTCAGACCTTCCCGGACGGTTACGATACCCACATCGAGCAGGGAGGAACCAACGTTTCCGGCGGACAGAAGCAACGGCTTTGTATTGCTCGGGCACTGCTCAAACGTCCCAAGATCCTGATTTTGGACGACTCCACCAGTGCGGTGGATACCAAGACCGATGCCAAGATCCGGCAGGGATTGCATTCCTATCTTCCCGAAACGACCAAAATCATCATAGCCCAGCGGATCGCTTCGGTCAAGGATGCAGATTTGATTTTGGTAATGGACAAAGGCAGAATCGCCGCCGGCGGGCGGCATGAGGAATTGATGCAAAACAGCCCGATCTATCGGGAAGTTTATGAAGAGCAAACGAACGGGGGTGACGACCATGAATCGCAGAATGACGATACCGAGTAAAGGCGGCAAAGGAATGCCGATGGGCGGGAAACGCAAACTGGACTTCAGAATGCTCGGAAGAGTGGTCAAGATGTTGTTCCGGTATTATCCCCGTATGGTACCCATCTCGGTAGCGTGTATCTTCTTTTCGGCGATCACGGCAACGATACCGGCGATTTTCCTGGAAAAAGTGACGACGGCGATCGGCGTGGCATATCAGAACCATACGCCGTGGGACGTTGCAAAAGGGGAGATCATGCCTAAGGTTTTCGTGTTGCTGGCGTTCTATGTTCTTGCGTTGATCGCAGTGGCGTTGGAAACGCAGTTGGCGGCGTTCATCACGCAGGGATTCCTTTCCAAAATGCGGAAATCCATGTTCAACGGGATGCAGAACCTGCCCATCCGCTTTTTCGATTCCAACCGTCACGGCGACATTATGAGTTACTATACCAACGACATCGACACCTTGCGGCAACTGATCGGACAGTCGTTCCCAACGCTGATCCGTGCAGGAACGATCGTTGTCAGCGTGTTCTTGATTATGTTGTGGTACAGTTTGTGGCTGACGCTGATCGTGTTGGCGGGCGTAATTCTGATGTTCCTTGTTTCCGGGAAGCTGGGCGGCGGATCGGCAAAGTTCTTTATGCGTCAGCAAAAGTCGTTTGCGGCGGAAGAGGGCTACGTTCAGGAAATGATGAACGGGCAAAAAGTGGTCAAGGTGTTCAACCACGAAGAGCAGGCGATGAAGAATTTTGATCGTTTGAACGAGGAACTCTGTCAGAACGCCTACCGTGCCCATTCCTACGCCAATATGCTCGGGCCCATCATTATGAACATCGGAAACATTCTGTACGTTGTGATCGTGATGGTGGGATGCCTTTTGCTGGTTGGCAAAGCGTTCAACCCCAGCATCGGAGTGTTGTTCGGTGTAGCAGAACCGGTGATCGGGGTTGGCATCGTGGTTGCATTTCTGTCTATGACAAAGCAGTTTACGGGGAATATCAACCAGGTGACCCAGCAAATCAACTCCATTGCCATGGCAATGGCGGGCGCAAACCGCATCTTCTCGCTCATCGACCAACAGCCGGAGGCGGACGAAGGGTATGTCACGCTTGTCAACGCGGAGATCGCCGACGACGGTACCATTCGTGAGACTGAGACGCACACGGGCAAATGGGCTTGGAAGCATCCGCATGAGGATGGAACCGTGACCTATACCGAGGTCAAAGGCGACGTTCGCCTGACCGACGTTGACTTTGCCTATGAAGAAGGGAAGCCCGTCCTGCACAACGTGAGTGTGTTTGCGGAGCCGGGGCAGAAGGTGGCGTTTGTCGGAGCGACGGGCGCCGGAAAGACCACGATCACGAATCTGATCAATCGGTTCTATGACATCGCCGAGGGCAAGATCCGCTACGACGGTATCAATATCAATAAAATCCGCAAATCCGACCTGCGTCGCTCGCTCGGAATCGTACTTCAGGAAACCAACCTTTTCACAGGGTCGGTGATGGATAATATCCGCTACGGAAAGCTTGATGCCACCGACGAAGAGTGCGTTGCCGCGGCGAAGCTCGCGGGCGCGGATGATTTTATTACCCGTCTGCCGCAGGGGTACGATACCGAGTTGACCAACAACGGCGCAAACCTCTCGCAGGGGCAGCGGCAGTTGATCGCCATCGCCCGCGCGGCGGTTGCGGACCCGCCCGTTATGATTCTGGATGAAGCAACCTCCTCCATCGACACGCGAACCGAAGCGATTGTGCAGCGTGGCATGGACGCGCTGATGCGGGGAAGGACGGTGTTTGTGATTGCGCACCGGCTTTCCACCGTCCGTAATTCGGATGTAATCATGGTTCTCGACCATGGGCGCATCATCGAGCGCGGCAACCATGAAAAGCTGCTCGCTCAAAAGGGACAGTATTATCAACTTTACACAGGCGCATTTGAATTGGAATAAAACAGAAAGCCGCCCGATCGGCGAAGGAAAGCCTTTCGCCGATCGCACGGAGAAAAGGAGACAATCGGATGAATGTGATTTTTTCCAACGTGCTGTCGCAATTGATTTATTTCATTTTGGTGATCTATGCCATCGGGTTTCTGATTTCTCTGATCAACCGGCTGTTCTATAAGCTGTCGGGGCAGCACCCCGCGGTGATTTACGCGACCGGGGTGATCGGAACGCCGATTCATGAATTGAGCCATGCGCTGATGTGCTTGGTGTTCTTTCATCATATCGACGAGGTAAAGCTCTTTCAGATTGATGAGGAGAGTGGCGTGCTCGGGTATGTGCGCCATTCTTACAATCCCAAAAATCTCTACCACCAATTGGGGAATTACTTCATCGGAATCGCGCCGATCGTCGGCGGTTCGGCGATCATTTTTATCGCGGCAAGGTTCCTATTGCCGACAACGGCGACGCATTTTGACAGCTACATCAATGTTCTGACCGGCATGCAGGGAGACGGAGATTTCTTCATTTGGCTCAGCGGAGCGATCCCTGTTTTCGGAAAGGTTCTCGGGTCGATTTTCGCAGAGATGACCTCCGGGTTCACGGCATGGATCTTCCTGATCCTCTGCATCTGTATCGCGATGCACATGAATTTGAGCGGTGCGGACATCAAAGGGTCGCTGGTCGGAATCCCGTTGCTTGCCATTCTTCTGTTGCTTGTCAACCTGATTCTCGGGGTCGTTTTGCCGGGCGTTTACGCGGAGTTTGCGGCGTGGCTCGGGGCAATCGGAATCTATCTGATGGGGGCGTTGCTCCTTTCGCTGTCTCTTTCCCTGATCTGCATGGCGGTTTTGCTGACGGTCAAGGGATCTAGCACAGGGATCGGGCGCTTGATTCGCCTGAAAAAATGAAAAATAAAGAGGGTGTTAAAAAAGTTTGAAACTTTTTTAACACCCTCTTTTCAAATTGAGAGTTACGGCTTGGTTTCGATCACGATGAAATAGGGCGAGGTCGGGGAGTTGAGAATGTTGACGCGTGTGGCGCACACCCGATGCCGGCTGATGCCCGCGAGGTATTCGCAGATCATCTTTCCCTCGGCGTCCCCCTCGGCGTGACCCGGGTAAACGGCAACATTGAGAATCGCGTCCCGATCCATCAGGTCGATCGCCGCCTCGATGGCGGGCATCGTGCTTTCGCGCATGGTGGTGATCGTCTTATCCCCGCCGGGCAGCCAACCGAGGTTAAACATTCCCGCTTTGAAGGGAACTTTCACATAATCTTTCACATATTGATGCGAAGCGTGAATCAGGGTGTAGTTTTTGGGGCAACCCGCCGTCTCCAGATGTCGCGCCGTGGAGTCCACCGCCTGCTGTTGGATGTCGAATGCGTAAACATGACCGCTCTCGCCGACGGTTTTGGAGAGAAATTCGGTGTCATGCCCGTTGCCCATGGTAAAGTCAACGGCAATGTCGCCTTCGCGCAGATGCTTGAGAATGAAGTATTTGTGCAATTCCAAAAGGTCAATCATGCGGCTTTCTCCCTTCAGCGGTTGTGAATGTCCGACCGCAAAAACTTGAACGCGCGTTCGACGGCGTCCTTGGAGTTGTACCACGGTTCCCCGTCGTAGCGGTAATCAAACTTTTTGCAGAACCAACTGACGTCTTTTTGCAGGGCGGCGAGATAGTCATTCACAACCGTTTCGCATTGCGCAACGAATTCCGGCAACTGTTTTTTGCTCAATCGTTTTTGACCGTATTGCAGGAATTTTCGATAGTGCGGCAGGCAGAAATAGGGTTGCGCTTTCAGCTTGGCGGGAAAATCCGCGTCGGTTTCCCAAATGTAAACGGCGGTGTCGATCATCTCCTCGAAGTTGCGGGCAATGCGGTTACAGACATAGCATCCGCTTTCCAGTTCGACGATCCGCTTGATGGGCTTGTTTCCTTTTCCCCCGCCGATCCCGCCGTCACGCAGGTCGTCCGAAAGCTCGGCAAGGTGGCTTTCGAGCGTGAGCGCCATGCCGAGACGGTTCTTGCGCGTGAACATCAGGTCATAATGCAGGCGGCAGAAGCCCTCCCGGTTGGTACGGATGCGGATGTCGGGTTCCATCATGGAAGCTCCGAGAATCAGATCCAGCTCGTTTTCCTCCAAATTCCGATAGAGTGCGCAAAAAGGGCAGCCGCACGACGGGTCGGCGGCGGACGCTTCAAACGCCTCATTGACAGGGATGGTAAAATTCTTATCCATAAAAACCTTTTCCGTAAGAATGTGATGCAAGCGCACGCTTGCCCGATTGCCTCCATTATATCGCTTTTCGGCATATTTTGCAAGTGTTTTTCCAAAAAATACGTTACCCGGAAGCTTTTCTCCGAAAAATCTCTTGACGAATGGAAAAAAAAGAATTATAATATAGCTGTGCAATCACAGCATCATGGAATCATATAAAGGAGACCTTGCCATGTACCGTATCGGAATTGATCTCGGCGGAACCAATATTGCCGCGGGACTTGTTAATGAGCAGTTCCAAATTGTCGCGAAAGAAAGCACCCCCACCCTGGTCGGCAGACCGAATGAAGAGATTGTTGCCGATATTGCCACGCTTTGCAAAAAAGTTTGTGCCGTTGCCGGCATTGCCGAGGATCAGGTGGTTTCCATCGGGATCGCCTCTCCCGGTATTGTGGACGATGAAACGGGAGAGGTTGTTTACACGAACAACCTTGATATGTGCCATTTCCCGATCATCCCCTTGCTCAAAAAACAGGTTTCTGTTCAGAATATCCATATTGAGAACGACGCGAATGCCGCCGCTTGGGGCGAGGCGATCGCGGGCGCAGCAAAGGGAAGCCGCTCTTCTGTCATGATCACTCTCGGAACGGGGGTTGGCGGCGGAATTATCGCGGGCGGAAAAGTCTATAAAGGCTTCAATTCTGCCGCGGGAGAGTTGGGGCATATCGTCATTCGGGTGGACGGTCGTCCCTGCACCTGCGGGCGCCGTGGCTGTTGGGAGACTTATTCTTCGGCAACCGGCTTGATCCGCACCACCGAGGAGAAGATTGCGGAATGCGAGAAAGCCGGCAGACCGACCAAAATGACCGATCTGATCGCCGCAAAGGGACGCGCCACGGGGCGTACCGCGTTTGACGCGATGCGGCAGGGCGACGCGGCGGCAAAAGAGGTTGTTGACGAGTATATCAAGTGTCTTGCCAGCGGATTGGCGAGCATGATCAACATTTTCCAGCCCGAGGTGCTTTCCATCGGCGGCGGCATCTCCAACGAAGGGCAAACACTGCTCGATCTCGTCCTGCCGTTGGTTCGCAGCCAAACCTACGGGACGGGATTGATCCCCGAAACCGACATTCGCATCGCGCAGCTCAAAAACGACGCGGGCATCATCGGCGGCGCCGTTCTCGGAATGGAACTCAACGCATGATCCTGTTTGTAACCGACCGGCAGACCCTTCGCGGTCTGTCGGTTTCGCATTTTCTTTCGGCGGGAATCTTTTCCTACGTTTGCCCGATCGAGACCGCGCGGTTTCTTTGCGAAAAGAAGGACATCAGCGGCGCGATCATCGACGGTGTCCCCGCACTGTCCCAGGCGGAAGCGTTGGTCGGGGATCTGCGGCTTCGGTATCCGGAGTTGCCGATGGCGCTGATCGCACCGCCGGACAGCGTTCCGAACGCATCTGCCGAAGTCATTCGCAACGACGCGGATTTACCGGTGCTTGCCGACGCGTTGATCTCGTTCATCCGCGAGCGGGTGGGATGGAAGTATGACCTTACCACCTATTCGCTGTCGCTCCCTTCGGATTCTGCCGAAGCGACACTTCTCGGGTATCCGTTTCCGCTTTCTCCGCGAGAAGCGGTCATTTTGCGGTGCCTGTTTGCGTTTGCGCCGCGTGTGGTATCCTCCGATGATCTGCTTACGCTTTGTTTCCCTGAGGGGACGCAACGCGCCGCCAACCTGTCTGTTCAGATTTCGCGCATCAATCGGCGTGCGGCAAATATCGGATTGCCGGATCTGATTGTTTCGGAGTATGGCAAGGGCTACCGCCTCAACCGCGCGATTATTTGACCCAAAGTGCCATGTTCGCTATACGCTATGAAAAAAGCCGTGTTTCCGGGATTCGGAAACACGGCTTTTTTGATCATTTGACATCCTTTTTCGGCGGTTCCTGCGTCAGACCGATTGCGCTGTCAACAGGGAGAGAGAAGGCAATCCCCTGTCCCGGCGTTTTGAGACCGACGCTTCGGTAGAGCGCGTGCAGAATATCATTGCGGATTGCCGACGGCACCAGAATGATGACCATTTCTTTTTCGGGTTGGATGGTAATCTTGAAAATGGTTTCCGCTTCTTTGGCGGCTGTTCCTCTCGCGGAAATCACGGTTCCGCCGCGTGCGCCGAATTCTTTTGCGGCGTCCATCACCGCCTCGCTGAATCCGGCATTGACGATGCAGACGATCATTTCATGGTCAAATTTCATTGTGCGTGATCTCCTTTCCCGTGTGTCGGTTGGTTGGAAAGAAACTGATAAATAGCGGCGCCGATCACGCCCGAGATCGGAACTGTGTAGGCGATTCCTTTCCCGCCGCGGACCGTGCGAAATTTCTCATCGAGCGCGGCAAGCGCGGCGGCTGCCTGATCTTCGCGGATCAGACTGAAAATCACGGTCTTTTCCGATTCCTCCAACCCCATGTAGTGGAGCATCTCGGAACCGGCGGTTCCGTGCGCACGCGTGACCATCTGCATATTGATCTCAAAGGATTCGAGCAGGTCGGTAAAAAATTCAGCTTTGTTTTTGTTGACAACCGTGACCAGCAATTTGAGCTTTTTGACAGCCGTGGAGTCGGCAACGGTGCGTGCGGGTCGCTGTTTGCGGACGCGCGGTTTCGGAAAATTGTCCATGTTGTCTCCTCCCTTTTTTACATGAAGTTGATGATCTGCTCGTCGTCCGCGTCAAGAATCCGCTTCATGGCGGTCTTTTCGCGCACCTTCTGTGCCGTGATCGCGCGGAAACCGAGGAATTGGATGGTGATCAGCGGCGTCATCGCAACCATTGCCACAACTCCGAAGGCGTCGCTCATAATGCCGTCAAGTCCCTGCGTCATCATGCAGGCGCCGATGGCGAAGGGCAGGATGAAACTCGATGTAAGCGGTCCGCTGGCAACGCCGCCCGAGTCGAACGCGATGGCGGTGTAAATCCGCGGGACGAAGAAGGATAGCCCGAGAGAGATGAAATAGCCGGGGATCAGGTAGTAGAGAATGCTGAAATCGAGAAGAATGCGAAGCATGGAAAGACCGATGGAGACCCCGACGCCGATGGAAAGCGCGAGCATCATGGAACGTTTGGAAACGCTTCCGTTGGTGATCTCCTCGACCTGCCGGTTCAGCACATGAATGGCAGGCTCTGCCAATACCACCACAAGCCCGAGCAGGAACCCGAACAGCGGGAGCCATTGCCGATGTTCTGCGGCAAGCTCGGTTCCGATCTGATAGCCGATCGGCATGAAGCCGACGGTTGCCGCCGAGAGGAAGAGAACCAACCCGACAAGGGTATACGCGATACCGATCATCATTTGGTAGATTTTGCGGCGGGGCAGGTGCAGAAATGCCGCTTGCAGAACGGCAAAGAACAGCACGATCAGTCCGAGTGAAATTCCGACCTCCCGCGCGACCGACAGAAGCGTTCGCAAAAGCTCTCTGCCGAGATGTGCCTCAACGCTGTAATCCGCAAGGGTGTAGGCGACCGATCCGTCCGCCGAAATTCCGAGCGCCATCACAGCCAAGACAGGACCCACCGAGCAGAGCGCCACAAGTCCGAAGCTGTTTTCGCCGGCGTTTTTTCCGCCCAGCGTGGTCGCAACGCCAACACCAAGCGCCATGATGAACGGCACCGTGATCGGACCTGTGGTCACGCCGCCCGAATCAAACGCGAGGGGAAGAAATCCGCCGTTGCCGACCGTCACAACCAGTGCGGCAAGCGCGAAGAGAAGCATATAGAAGAACATCAGAATGGCGGAAAGGCTTTGGCGGGAGACGATTCGGAGAATCGCCAATACGAGAAAGAATCCAACGCCGATGCCAACCGCGATCACCAGAACGGAACTGTCTAGCACATCCGAAACCTGCGCCGCCAGCACCGAGAGATCGGGTTCCGCCACCGTGATGAACACACCGAGCAGAAAGCAAACAAACAAAAGCAACCAAAGGCTTTTGGAGCGGGAAAGACCCGATCCAACCTGTTCACCCATCGGCGTCATCGCCATGTCGGCGCCGAGGTTAAAAAGCGCCATGCCGAGAATGAGTACCGCGGCGGCAATCAGAAAAACGACGGTCTCCCGTGCGCTGAACTGTACCAACGGAGTCAGATTCAGCAAGAGAACGATCAGGGTGACGGGAAGAACGGACATTGCCGATTCCTTGATTTTTGCGTAGAAAACCCGTAACATCGGGGCGACAAGTCCTCCTTTCCGGGCAGGATGAAACGGTCAGGTCGGGATTCGCCGCGCGGCGGATCCGATCGGCATTCCGCGACGGAACGCGTCGATCACCCGATCCACCTCACGGGGCGTTTCGACCGAGAAGATGAAATGCCATGCCGAGATCTGATGGCGGGCAAGCAGGTCAGCCCGATCCGACATCGAAGTTGGCAGGCTGTTGTAGATGACGTTGCGGTGTTCCCATTCGCGCAGGACGGGAAAGGAAACCCCGCGCCGGTCTGTGAGCGTCACCGCGTCGGCGGAGCAGGTCGAGCAATCGGCAAGATCACGCGAGATACACCGTTCCAGCGTCATCAGAGGCAGACGACCGTAAACGATTACGGCGGTATCGCCGCCGACGTCGCGCAACTGCGGCAATGTTAATTCGGGGGAAAGAATGGGCGCCTTGAAGCCGAGACGGCGAAACAGCGCCGCGCTCTCCCGGTTAGTAATGTTGAGTCGGTAGTCGCCAATCGGTTCCAAACCCGCTTCCTGCGCGAAGATCAGATGCCCGAGGTTACCGACCAACGCCCACCGCGCACCCAGCTCCTTCGCGTGCCGGAGTTGCTCTCGCACCGTTTCCGCGTCGCCGTCAAAGATCACGGGCGGCATCACGACTCCGTTTGCGGGCGGTTCAAACCGATGCAGGGGGAGATAGATTCGGTCGAAAAAAGCAGTTGCCGAGGAAGTGATTTGCTCCGCCCGGTAGAAACGCGCGGTTCGCTCCGTCCGTTTTTCTCCTTCCGAGGGCGACAGGGCAATCGGCAAGCGAACCGCCGGAGCGGGCGCCACGGCGTTGTCCAGCGCATCAATCGCCCGTCGGCGAAGATCGTTCAAACGCGAAACGGGGAGCATCAACCCATCCTCCACATCCGCATCGGCAGACGCGACGCGGTAGGGGGTTCCGCCCATGCGAGAAAGACTGCGAATTACGTCTTGGCTGGAAAGAGGCGCTGTGCGGGCAGGCTCGGGAATTTCGCCCGTGACCGTGACCGACCGTTCTCCCGCCGTCAAGGTCAAACGAATGGGTTTCCCGCTTCGAATCGACACGGATAGGCTTACATCGACCTTTTTCGCCAGCCCGGCAAAAGAAATACCCTCTCGGGTGGTTTGTTTGTCCGCTTCGCTCCGAATACCGAGCATCGAGCGGTCGATTTTGTTCGTGTAATACCCGTCGGTAAACCCACCCCGGGAAAACACATCGGCAAGCACACGCATCTCCCGCGCATCGGCAGATCGGTTTTCATCCAGCAGGCGGCGAAAAACGCTCGTTACGTCGCGTACATATTCGGGTGATTTCATGCGCCCCTCAATCTTGAGCGAGGCAACCCCCATGGCGGAAAGCTCGGGGATATGCCGCGCTAGGGAAAGATCTTTGAGGGAGAGCGGGTAGCGGTTTTCTTTGCCGTAGGGAAGGCGGCAGGGCTGGGCACATTCGCCGCGATTTCCGCTCCGACCGCCAACCACAGAGGAGAACAGGCATTGTCCTGAATGGCAGACGCAAAGTGCCCCGTGGACGAATAATTCGGTCTCAATCGGAGATTCGCGCAACAGGCGAGCAAGGTTCTCCGCCGAGATTTCCCGCGCGGCGACCATCCGGGAAAAGCCGAGATCGCGCAATTGTTTTGCCATCTCGCTGTTATGACCGGACATTTGCGTACTTGCGTGCAGTTCCAGTGAGGGGATCGCGCGGCGGATTGCTGCGGCGCCGCCCGCGTCGGCGACGATCAGCGCGTCAATCCCGGCTTGCGCCGCATCCCACGCGGCGTCTAAAAACAGGGGCAATTCGCGATCGGTGACCAGCGTGTTGAGCGTTAAATAGACCTTCACGCCGTAAGCGTGGGACTTTTTAACCGCTTCGCGAAGCGCCTGCGGCGTAAAATTACCTGCGTGAATCCGGGCGTTCATCGAGGTGCCGCCGAGATAAACGGCATCCGCGCCGCCCTCGATCGCGGCGTCCAGCGCCGCCATGCTTCCCGCGGGACAGAGTAATTCGGGGATTCGAACCTTTTTCAGCATGATCAGACGTCGCTGAAGGTCAGCAGGTCAAACATAGTTCCGACGCGGCTTTTGTTTGCGGGTTTGGCGGGTTTTTCCTCCGATTCTTCCACAACGGGAATCGCAGATTCGGTTCTCATCGCGGGGGATTCCTCAACCGGAACCTCCATGGTCAGTTGTGTTTCCTCGGTGGGAGTTGTCGCGGCGGGCTGTTTTGCGGTTGCGGCGGCATGGTCGAGGATGGAACGCATGACCGCGTTATCCTGACGAACATTTTCTAATTCTGCCTGCAGTTCTTCCAGTTGTTTTTTCAGGCTCTCGTTTTCGGCGGCATAGCGGAAGGAATCCTTTTCCACCTTTTTGTAGGCTTCCTGCATGGCGATGCGCTCCGAACAATAGGAGAGGGCACAGAGAATCGCGGCTTCGTTTTTGGTGCAACGCGGGCTTTTAAGGCTGATGTCCCGCATCCGGCGGTCAAGAATTCCGACGATGTTTTCCACCTCCTCCGCGGAGGCGTCACTGATGATGTTCAGGTTCATGTCGGCAACGGTGATGTTATACTTCTGTTTCATTTTCAAATGATCCTTTCCGAAAGCGCAAAGCGTTTCTCTCTGATATGTGATCCTCTTCTATTATACAATAAAGCGAATGTCTTGAAAAGCCCTTTTTCGGATTTTTTCAGAAAAGCGTTCGTTTTTTTTCGACAGTTCAAGCGTTTTTGAGACATTCCAAAATGGTTTTCGCGAAATTGGAGACGGTAAAGGGAAGTATCAGTTCGGTTGTGCGCAATCGGTTTTTCATGTGTCCCCGACCCGGTGATGCAGTACCCTCAATCATAGGGGAAGAATCTCTTGAGCATGGTGTTTCCCGCACGGGGAAAAGATACCCATATTTTATCATAAAACCCGGAAAAAGTCAAGACCGGAGAGCTTTTCGGGACTGTTTTTGGGCGGTAGAAGAGAAAAAAGTGAAAAAAACTATTGACAAACGAGCAAAAACCATGTATAATAAGGAAGTCCGCAAGAGACTGCAACCGACGAATTGCGGATGGGTACGGAGAAGTACTCAAGAGGCCGAAGAGGCGCCCCTGCTAAGGGTGTAGGTCGGTAATACCGGCGCGAGAGTTCAAATCTCTCCTTCTCCGCCAAGTGAAACTCGTTTGAACCCATTGGGTTCCAACGAGTTTTCTTGTTTTTTGGGGATGTCAAAAAGGTTGCAAATCTCTTTGTTTTCGATCGTATCTACGGTCATCGGACTGTTCGGATC
>CAKJZF010000102.1 GCA_918290775.1 Clostridiales bacterium
CTCTTTCGTTTCTTGCAAGAAACGAAAGAGCGCCCCCTCAAACTCCCCCGAGAAAGAAAAGAACAGAAAAGGGGAAAGGTTATAGAAAAAATGCGAACAGGGCGGACAGACGGAAAGGTTTGTGATAGAACACCGCCGCCGTTGGCGGCGCCCCTCATCCGCCTCGCGGTTGTTGCAAACGCGCTCTTTCTGTCCCTCGGCGGTCGCGTTGTCGGATAGAGCCCGCGCGGCAATGGATAACAGACCTTTAACGGTCGGTTCGTCTTATTTGCGCAAACAAACATCAAATACGGGCGACAGGAAAACCCTGTCGCCCGTATTTGATGTGCCGATTTCAGCCGATCAGTTTTCGGATCCGTTTGCAGTTCTCAAGAATGTCGCCCTTCATCATGAAACTGCCGCCGACGGCAACAATCGCCGGGCAAGCGAGAAAGTCGAGCAGGTTGGATTCGTCAACGCCGCCCGTCGGCAGGAAGCGCACCTGCGGAAACGGTGCCGAAAGCGCCTTGACGGCGGCAAGTCCGCCATAGACCGACGCCGGGAAGAATTTGACTGTTGTGATTCCGAGGTCGAGCGCCGCCATGATTTCGGTTGGCGTGGCGCATCCCGGGAAATAGGGGATTCCCGCCTCCCGGCAAACCGCGGCAACCCCGGCGGAAAGTCCCGGGGAAACGATAAACTGTGCGCCCGCTTCGAGCGCCTGTTTTGCCTGTTCGGCGTTGATGACCGTTCCGGCTCCGATCGCCATGTCGGGGAAGGTTTCGGCGGCGAGCTTGAGCGCCTCCGGCGCGCAGGCGGTGCGGAAGGTGATTTCGGCGGCGGGGATTCCGCCGTCTCGCAGGGCGGTCAGCTTGGGAACGGTCTCCTCGACCGTTTTCAGAACAACAACGGGTAAAACGCGGATTTCATCGAGCTTCATGATGGGCAGTCTCCTTTTGCAGATCTTTTGCTGTTTTTATGACAGTTTTATTATAGTCCTTTTTGCTTTGATTGTCAACCGTTTGAGAAAAAATGATCAAAAACCGACAATTCTTCTCGTTTTGAAAAAAGGTGGCGGGATCCGACTTTTTTCATGGGAACAAACAGGCAAAAATCCCCCGTACGCTTGACTGCGCGGGGAAAATGTGCTATACTGTTTCTATCCAAGGAACTATGACTGGGGAGGAGATCAAACCGAGAACCCCGGCTATATGATCGCGTCCTACAAGGACGACGCCACCGCGCTCGACGGGCTGAAAAAAGGCTTCATCGGCGGCAAGGACGTCATCAACAACAGAATATTCAGTTTTCTGATGCAAATCTTGGGAAAGGAGGGCGTTTTGCCATGTCCCTGTTGGTTGACGAATTGGATTTTGCCGCCCGCCGCGCTCGGTTCCGCCGTCTCGCGGAGGACGCCGCCCGCGAGCGCCACGTCCCGGGGCTTGCCGGGTTCGGAACCCTGCAGGAAAAGCGTCTCCACGCCGTTGTCAAGCGCTACCTCTGCGAGGACACCGACTACCATGAAGTCGGCGTGAAGGACACCCGCTATGTTGCCGACGTCCGCGTCGGCGATGACGTCTACGAGGTTCAGACCGGGAGCTTCTACCCCCTCAAAGCCAAAATCGCTTACTACCTCGAACAGACCGATTGCACGGTCACGGTTGTTCATCCGATCGCGGTCGAGCGGACGGTTTCCTGGGTGGATCCCGACGCCGGGACGGTCTCGCTGCCCCGCAAGGTCGCCCGCCGCGGCCGCCCCGAGGAACTGCTCCCCGAGCTTTACCCGCTCCTGCCCCACCTCTCCAACCCGCGCCTGCGGTTCCGGCTGCTTCTGCTCTCCGTGCAGGATTTCCGACTGCTCAACGGCTGGTCGCGTGACCGGAAACGAGGCTCCGTCCGCTATGACCGCATCCCCGTGGATCTGCTGGAGGACGTTTGCTTCTCCCGCCCTGAACACTACCGCCGTTTTCTGCCGCCGTCGCTCCCCTCTCCCTTCACCGTCCCCGATTTCTCCCGTACAACCAAGCTCCGCGGTCGCAACGCCTATTCCGCCGTCCGTGCCCTCGCCGCCCTCGGCGTGATCCGGCAAATGACCCCCGCCCGCCGCCCAATGGCGTTTGAGGTGGTATAGGGGGGAA
>CAKJZF010000103.1 GCA_918290775.1 Clostridiales bacterium
CGCTCCTTTCTGTGGACTGCATTTCGGTTTCCCGCATTGCTCACCCGCGCGACCGTCTGACCGTTGGAATGGATCTGACGGTCGCCGTAAAATCTGCCGACCCGTTGAACGGGCGCATTTACGCCACGCTCCGCGAGTTGCTCGGCACATGGGAGGAAAACGCGGCGCGGTTCTCGGTCGGTCAAACGGTCACGGGGATTCTGCGGAGCGTGGAGAGCTACGGCGTTTTTGTGGAGCTTGCCCCGAATCTTGCCGGGCTGGCGGAGGTACACGGAGAAAAGCACGCCGCGGAACTTCGCAACGCGATCGGCAAAGGCGCCGCCGTTTACATCAAAAGTATCATGCCGGAACGGATGAAAATCAAGCTGGTTCTCGTCGACGCCGGCTTCCCGATTCCCCGCCCGGGTGCGCTTCCCTATTTCATTGACCCTGTCGCAACACCGCATCTCGGCGAGTGGGTCTATTCCCCCGCCGAGTCGCGCAAGCTGGTGGAAACGCAGTTTGACCGACCGATCTGACCGGATTCACTCCTCTTCTTCGCTCGGGTCAAATTCCTCCCCGCCACCTCGCAACAGGTATTCATAGCAAACGGTATCATCCTCCTCGGTGCGAACGCCGAGCACGTGCAGATAGCGGATATTCTCATACTCATAGGTGGAGAGCGGTCGGTCAAGCGAATCCAACGAATGGGCGCAAACGAGAATGTCGCCGTCGTCTGTGAACCCGCTGACGATAACCGTATGCGACCAATCCATTCCCTGCGCGGCAATCTGGATCACGTCGCCAAGCTCCATCGAATCTCGCGAAACTTCTGCGGCAAACGGTCCGATGCCGCCGTTCCGTGCTTCAAACATCGGATCTCCCGTCATAAAATCGTAAAAATAATCCACGCCGCTCCAAGCCGGAGAACGATCGTCGGGAGAAATATAGTACCATCCGAAATCCGCCGTGTAGTTCATAACGCAACTTCCGGCAAGAACGCATTGCGAAACGAAATTGGTGCAATTCCCGCCAACGCCGCTGAAATCGGTGAAGATCGGGTTTCGGTCAAGCGCCCATGTGCGGGCATAGGTCAGTGCGCGGTCGCGCCGGTACGGTTTGACAATCAGCATATTCATCCCTCCTCATTCGAGAACAGGATATGCCGAAATTGACATTTCGGTTCACAAAAACCGACAAAAAAGCACCCCGGGTCTATTGCGTGATCTCGGGGTGCTTTTTGTCGGATCATTCGATCGGTGCGGCAGCTTCTTCCGTTTTCACCGTCTCAACCTCTGCGATCTTCGGGAATTCTTCGGCTTCCGCGCTCTGATCCCGGCTTCCGCGAACAATCGCCACAACCATGAGCAGGATCGCAAACGCGGCAACAAAGAACATCAACACGATCATGGCGGGCGGGAGAAATCCGTCGGACGCTTTCCGCCTTCTGCGGTGTCTTCTTCCGTTCATGCAATCCCCTCCTTCCGTCACTTCTCTTTTATCATTTTACTCAAAAAGCATCGGAATGTCAAGGGATGAAACAGATAATTTACAAAATTATTTTTTGGGGGAGCGATTGACAGATTCCGTTTTGTATGTTATAATAATGGCAAAGATTGCGGCTTCGGTTTGCCTGCCGCAAAATTTCAAAAAACAAAGGAGATTCCATCATGAAAAAATGGAGATGCCCGATCTGCGGCGAAATCATTGAATCTGAAACCAGACCCGAGAAATGCCCCCGTTGCCATGTCCCCGGCGCAAAGCTGGAAGAGATCACCGAAGCCGAGACCACTTGGGCTGCCGAGCATGTCATTGGTATTGCGAAGGACGCCCCCGCCGATATTGTTGACGATCTTCGCGCCAACTTCCAAGGCGAATGCTCCGAGGTTGGTATGTACCTCGCGATGTCCCGCGCCGCCGCCCGCGAGGGTTACCCCGAAATCGCCGAATACTGGAAAACCGCCGCTTTCGAAGAAGCCGAACACGCCGCGAAATTTGCGGAACTGCTCGGTGAATGCGTGAGCGAGTCGACCGCCGAGAACCTCCGCGTTCGCGTTGCCGCCGAAAACGGCGCAACCGCCGGCAAGACCGATCTTGCAAAGCGTGCGAAAGCCCTCAACCTCGACGCCATTCACGATACCGTTCATGAGATGGCACGCGATGAGGCTCGCCACGGCAAAGCCTTCGCTGGTCTGCTGAAAAGATACTTCGGGAAATAAGAAATAAGTAAATAGACCATGGGGAGAGGGGGAACCGACTTTTTTCAAGAAAGCGGTTCCCCCTCTCCCCATGGTCTATTTATTGATAAATCGGGAATTTTTTGCAGGTTTCGTTGACCTCTGCGAGGATGGACTCGCGGGAGGCATCGAAGTCGGTCGCCGTTTGTTTCAGCCATTTGGCAATGAGAAGCATTTCCGGCTCTTTGAAACCGCGCGTTGTGACCGCCGGGGTACCGACGCGGATACCGCTCGTGACGAACGGCTTTTCGGGATCGTTCGGAATGGCATTCTTATTGACCGTGATTCGCACTTCGTCGAGCCGATGCTCCATCTCTTTGCCCGTGATTCCGAACGGGCGCAGGTCGATGAGCATGAGATGGTTGTCCGTCCCGCCGGAAACAATGCGGAATCCTTCTTTTTGCAATGCTTCGCAAAGCACTTTCGCGTTGGCAACGATCTGCCGCTGATAGTCTTTGAATTCATCGGTCAATGCCTCGCCGAAGGCAACCGCCTTCGCCGCGATGATATGTTCGAGCGGTCCGCCCTGCGTTCCCGGAAACACCGCCTTGTCGATCTGCTTGGCGTACTTTTCGGGGCAGAGGATCATACCGCCGCGCGGTCCGCGCAGGGTCTTATGCGTGGTGGTGGTGACGACGTCGGCATACGGCACGGGGCTTGGATGCAATCCTGCGGCAACCAGTCCGGCGATATGCGCCATGTCGACCATGAGATATGCGCCGACCTCGTCCGCGATTTCACGGAATTTGGCAAAATCAATGATTCTCGAATAGGCGCTCGCGCCCGCGATGATCATCTTCGGCTTGCATTCCAGTGCAATGCGGCGGATTTCGTCGTAGTCGAGCATCTCGGTTTCGGGAGAAAGCCCGTAGGGAATAATTTTGAAATACTTCCCGGAAATATTGACCGGGGAACCGTGGGAAAGATGCCCCCCCTGCGCGAGATTCATGCCCATGACGGTGTCTCCGGGTTCCAAAAATGCGAAGAATGCGGCAAGGTTGGCGGACGCGCCGCAATGCGGCTGTACGTTTGCGTGCTCCGCTCCGAACAATTTTTTCGCGCGTTCGCGGGCAATCTCCTCCACAACGTCCACGCATTGACAACCGCCGTAGTAGCGTTTTCCGGGGAAGCCCTCGGCATATTTGTTGGTCAATACCGTTCCCGCCGCGAGCAACACCGCCTTTGAGACAATGTTCTCGGAAGCGATCAGCTCGATGTTTTTCTGCTGACGCGTCAGCTCCGCAGAACAGGCGTCGGAAACCTCTTGATCATAGTTTGCAAGCTCATCGAAAAAATTCATTTCAACATCCCCTTTTTTGCAATTATCCACGTTCATTTTATCATGAATATGCGTTCTTGTCAATACATTTTTGCCACTTTTGGGGACTTTGCGCATTTTGGGGTTTTACAAGTTGCATTTTTGGTGAAATAGATGGAGAGCATCGGCACGGGACACGTGTCTTTTTTTGTCGGATCTTGAAAAAGAGTGTTTAGAATTTTGCAAAAGATATTGATTTTGTGCGTTTGTTATGATAAAATAGAAATCAGATGAACGAAAGGAGGCGGAATGATGGAACAAAAATCGGTTGCGATCCTGCTCGCGGTCTACAATCCCCCGTTGGATTGGTTTGCGGAGCTATTGGATTCGCTGGACGCGCAAACCTATGAGAATCTTCATATCCGAATTCGCGACGACGCCTCCGTCTCCCCCTCCCCCGCCAAGCTGGAGGCTGTTTTGGAAGAGCATCTGCTCCGCGTTCCCTACACGTTGCTTCGCAATGACCGCAATATCGGCTCCAACGCCACCTTTGCCGCGCTTGTGAAAGACGCGACGGAGGACTTGGTTGCATTTTGCGATCAGGACGACATTTGGTTTCCCGATAAGATTGAGCGTTCGGTCAAGCTTTTGGAGCAAAGCCCGCTGAATCCCGTTTTGGTTTGTTCCGAGGTCAGCGTGATCGACGCGGACGGTCACGAAATTGCACCTTCGATCTCTGCGCATCGCAAACGCCATGTTTTCCTGCGCGGTCCCGGGCTTGCTCCGACCTTGCTTCATCGCAATTTTGCGCTCGGCTGCACCATGCTGCTCTCCCGCGAACGTGCGCTTTCCTATCTGCCGTTCCCCGACGGGATCATTCACGATCATTACCTCGCCTACCGCGCTGCCTGCGACGGCGCCATCGACTACCTGCCCGAACCGACAATGCGGTATCGCGTTTACGGCGGCAATCAGACGGGCGTGATGGTTGGCGTTCGCACCAAACGCGACTATTATGAAACGCGCATTCTGGTGTTTGACCGCCGCCTTGCGGAGTTTTCCCGCTATGCCGATTTCCCAGAGCTGATAGAGGCTCGCCGCTGGGGAGACGCCCGCCGCGACAATTTTGCCCGCCGGAAAGGATCCTTCCGTCGGTTGCGGTCTCTTCGTCATGTCAACCGCGCAACCACCCTGTTTGAGCTTTATGCGCTCCGTATGCCCTCTCCGCTGTTCCGGCTGGCGATCCGCCTCATTCAGAAGCGGATCCTCTGAAGGAGACCGATATGCGTATTCCCGCCCGAAATCGTGATTTGACCCGTTATGTGCGGCGTCGGTATGCCGTTCGGATCGTTCTATGGATGTTTTGGACGACGCTTCTGCTCGTCGGTGCGCTTCTCTACAACCAATCTCATGAAATTTCCGTTCTTCCCCGCATTACCGGCTGGCGCATGGCTGTTTGGGTTTTGGCAGCTGTTGGAAGCGGCGCTCTGCTCTTCCACATTCCGCGCCTTCTTTGGGATCGTTCCTTTGAAGGAACCATTGTCCGTTCCGGGCTTTCTCACAGCTATTCAACCTCCGCCGACCCAGGCGCCGGTCAGGCGGTCTCCTACGGTTTCCGCCTCAACACATCCCTGCGCGTCCGCACGACCGACGGAAAATTCCGCCGCATCCGCTTCGAGCAGAAACCCGGCTTCTACCTCTATTACCACGAGGGCAATTCTATTTGCCACATCGCCGGGTTGCCCTATCCCATCGCCGACCCTGCCCGCATGGTTCCCGTCCCACGTTCGCCCCATTCGCTCGACGACGATACCACTGGCAATACCGTTGTCAACCCCGCCGGATCCTATCTCTGCGCCGCGTGCGGTACCTTCCGCCGCGAATTGACCGTTTGCGAACACTGCGGTCACTCCTTGATCAACCCAAAAGAGTTGTTTGGGGAAGAAAAAAAAACTGAAAGCCCCTGAGAGGAGCCCCCTTTCCTTTTCACAAAGAAAGGAGGCTCCTCTCAAACTTTCCTCACCGAAAAGAAAGAACGCAACGCTTTTCCCCGTTCTTTCCCTTTCTCTCTCTACCGATCCTTTGGATTGCCTCTGAACACGAGGCAGGTCAGGTAGCCAAACACGAGTGCCGCGGCGATACCGCCGGATGTGGTTCCGAGGGTCCCGGTCAGAGCGCCGAGCAAACCTTTTTCGTCAACGGCTTCGCGCACGCCTTTGGAGATCAGATAGCCGAAGCCGGTAAGCGGGGTGGTTGCGCCGGCGCCCGCAAAGTCGATAAGCGGTTTATAGACGCCGACGGCACCGAGAAACACGCCCGCAACCACATAGATTACCAAAATCCGCGCAGGGGTCAGGCTGGTTTTGTCGATCAGAATCTGCGCGATGACGCAAAGTGCGCCGCCGATCAAAAAAGCGCGCAAACAGGAAATGAAAATATCCATCGGTTATGCCTCCAATTCCACAAGATGCGCCACGGCGGGAATCGTTCTGCCCTGTTTGATGCTATCCGGGCTCATGAGTGCGCCGGTTGGCATAAAGAGGATGCGCTTTTCGCTTCCCTCACGCAAGCGCGGCAGAAAATACCCCGCGAGCGTGACCGCTGAACAGCCGCACCCCGAACCGCCCGAATGAACGTCCTGACGCACGCGGTCATAGATCATCTGTCCGCAATCGGCATAACGCTCCATGATGTCAATTCCCTCCGCTCGCATCAGGTCGCAGAGGAGTGAACCGCCCTCATAGCCGAGATCCCCGGTTACGATGCGGTCATAGGCGTTCGGCGATTCCCCGGTTTCCCGAAAAAAGCGCATCAGCGTATCCGCCGCGGCACCTGCCATTGCCGCGCCCATATTTGCCGTATCGCGGACGCCGCTGTCCCGCGGGATGCCGAAGATTCCCCGCGTGACGTTCACACCCTTGTTGGAAACGGCACCAACCAAAAATGCGCCCGCGCCGGTCACCGTCCATTGGGCGGTCGGACTGCGCTGTGCGCCGTACTCCAGCGGCGTTCGGTATTGGCGCTCCGCCGCGCAATAATGGGACGACGTGACCACGCTTGCCCATTTTGCGCTGCCGCCGGTCACCGCGACCGACGCGAGCAAAATGCCCTCCCCCACTGTGGAACACGCGCCATAGATCCCGCAATACGGGATGTGATATTCCAAAAGTCCGTATGCCGACGCGACGCACTGGTTGAGCAGATCGCCCGCAAAAAGCATATCCACGTCCTGCGGAGCCAGCCGCGCACGCTTGATCGCAAGCCCGAGCACCTGCCGTTGCATCTCGCTTTCGGCAGCTTCCCATGTTTTCTGCTTGAATTTATCGCTGTCATCATGAAGATCAAAACAGGAACCGAGCGGTCCCTCCGCTTCTTTTTTTCCAACGGCGGAAGCCGCCGCGCAGAGTTTTGCCAGCAGACGAATCACGCCTTGTGCCATATGATCACCTCTTTTTTTGTTATTTTGCGCGATTTGTCTTGCATTATGCGCCGAAATCTGATAGAATAAAAGAAGCAAGCAAACAAAACCGGCACGTCTTTACCATCACCTTTTACGGAGGAACATGATGCTGAAATTTGTTGAAAAGCCCTTTCACATTCCCGCCGAACGCGGGCTGATCGGAAAATACTGCATTCTCCCCGGTGCGCCCGAGCGCGTGGAGCAGATCGCTCGGGAGCTGGAAGCCCCTGTTTTCATCGGTTCCAATCGCGAATTTACGATTTGGAACGGGAAGCTGAACGGAAATCTCGTTTCCGTTTGCTCAACCGGAATCGGCGGTCCCTCCACCGCGATCGCCGCGGAGGAACTGGCGGACTGCGGGGCGGAGGTCATGATTCGCGTTGGAACCTGCGGCGGCATTGACACGCGGGTGAAAAGCGGGGACATGGTTGTGGCGTCGGGCGCAGTCCGGCAGGACGGCACTTCGCATGAATACGCGCCGCCCGAATTTCCCGCGATCCCCGACGCGCGGGTGCTGTTTGCGCTCGCCAATGCAGCTGGGCGTAGCGGCGTTCCGTCGCATATCGGGGTTGTGCAAAGCAAGGATTCCTTCTACGGTCAGCATTCCCCGGAACGAATGCCGGTCGCCTCTCGTCTCGCGGAGCAATGGGAGGCGTGGAAGCGCCTCGGCGTGCTTGCCAGCGAGATGGAAGCCGCCGCGCTCTTCACGGTTGGCGCGGCACGTGGCATCGCGACCGGAGCGATATTTCACGTAATTTGGAATCAGGAGCGCGTTCGCGCGGGACTGGATACGGTTGAAAACAAGTCCTATGACACGTCCGCCGCGATCCGCGTCGCCGTTGACGCGATCCGAGAACTGGCAAAAGGATAAGACAATTCTTTGTGCTTTGTCTCATTATTTGAATCATTTAAGGCTCAAAAAATCCACCCTTTCGGGTGGATTTTTTCGGTTTGTCAGAGGGATTTTTCGGTAAATGATGATTCCACCATCCGTTTGAGTTCGTCCTCGTCGATCACAGGAATATTCAGCGCACGCGCTTTGGTCAGTTTGGATCCTGCCGCATCTCCCGCGACTACGTAGGATGTTCGCGAGGAAACCGAACCCGAAACCTTTCCACCCGCATTCTTGATTAACTCGCTTGCCTCATCGCGGCTCATGGTCGGGAGCGTTCCTGTCAGAACGAAGGTCAGCCCCGCGAGACGGTCGGACTGCGGCAATCGAACCGGCGTTGTCAGAAGCCCCGCTTCGGTCAGCCGACGGCATAGGTCGATGTTTTGCGGATGGGTAAAGAAATTGACAACGCACGCGGCAGTAATCTCCCCGAAATCCGGGAGTGCGCAAAGCTCCTCCGTTGTGGCGCTCATGCAGGCTTCCAGCGTCCCAAAGTGCTGTGCCAGTTGCGCGGCGGCAACCTCGCCGACATTGCGGATGCCAAGCGCATAGATCAACCGCTCCAAGCCCGCATTTCTCGACCGCTCAATTGCCGCGATCAGGTTCGCGGCGGATTTTTCTCCCATGCGATCCAATTCCGCCAGCTCTCCCGCGCGGAGACGGTAGAGATCAGCGGCGTCGGCAATCAGTCCGCCTGCAAGCAATGCTTCCACGATCTGCGGTCCCATCCCTTCAATATCCATCGCGTCCTTGGACGCGAAATGCTCAATGCCCCGGGAAAGCTGCGCGGGACATTTGCTGTTGGTGCATCGGGTTGCCGCGCCTTCGTCTGCGTCATAAAATACGGGTTCTCCGCAGGACGGGCACCGCTCGGGCATCCGATAGGCGGGCAATTCACCCGCGCGAAGCTCCGGATGCGACCTGACCACTTCGGGAATGATGTCGCCCGCTTTCTGCACGGTCACCACGTCGCCGATGCGGATGTCCTTCTCACGGATAAACTCGGCGTTATGAAGCGTGGCACGGGAGACGGTGGTCCCTGCCAGCCGGACGGGGGAAAGGACGGCTGTCGGCGTCAGAACCCCGGTTCGCCCGACGGCGATCGAGATATCCTCGAGCTTGGTCTGCTTCTGCTCGGGCGGGAATTTGTACGCCGCCGCCCAGCGCGGCGTGTTGGTTCCTTCCCCAAGCGTCCGCCGGTCGGCAAGACGGTCGATTTTTACCACAACGCCGTCAATGTCGTATGCCAATGTATCCCGCAAATCTCCGAGCTTTCGGATATGTGCTTCAATCGCGTCGGCGGACTCGGCAACCGTTGTTTCCTCCAAAACGTGGAATCCCAACTCGCGCAGACGGTTGAGCGTTTCGGTGTGCGAGGTGGGTTCATGCCCGTCCGCCCAAAGGTGTCCTTCCTGAAAATTGAATACAAAAATATCCAGCCGCCGCTCGGCGGTGACCGCGGGATCCAACTGCCGCAACGACCCCGCCGCCGCGTTGCGCGGATTGGCAAACAGGCTCTGACCAGCCTGCTCCCGCGAGGCGTTCAGCCGCTCGAAATTTGCCCTTGGCATATAGACCTCGCCCCGAACGGTCAGATTCAACGGCTCCGGCAACTTCAGAGGAATGGAAAAGACGGTTTTCAGGTTCTGCGTCACATCCTCGCCGACAAACCCGTCGCCGCGTGTGGCGCCCTGCGTGAACACGCCGTTCTCATACCGCAAAGAGACCGAAAGTCCGTCGATTTTCGGCTCCACCGAATAGAGCGGATGTTCGACGGTTTCGCGTACACGGTCGAGAAATTCCTCCAATTCCGCGAAGGAAAACACGTCTGAAAGCGAGTTCATCTGCACGGCGTGGGTCACCTTGCCGAATTTTTCAAGCGGTTTACCGCCAACGCGGTGCGTCGGCGACGCGGGGTCATCCAGCTCGGGATGCTCCGCCTCCAGCCGCAGAAGTTCGGCATACATCATGTCGTAGTCGTAATCCGATATTTCGGGCGCATCCTCAACGTAATATTTTTTCGCGTGGTAAAGAATCTTGGCACGCAGTTTTTCTACAGTCTCGCGAACGGTCTCCGGCATGATTCCGCCTCCTTTTTTATGCGTGTATCGAAAAAAGCGTTTTCCATGGATCAATCGGCAAGCGCGGCAACCGCCTGATAGAGCGATTCGTCGAAAGGCGTTTCCAGCCCCAGCGCCCGCAGCCACACGGGGTAGGTTGCCTCCCCCATTTTCCCGCCCGCGAGGACAAGGTAAGTCTCCCTTGCCGACTCCGGGTCGGTTTGCGCCTTGCAATAAAGACCAATGGAGATCAGCATGGAATAGGCATAGCTGATATAATAGCATGGGCTCTCCGGCGCAACCCCTCTCCAATAGTCCAGCGGATCGGCAAAGATTCCCATCAGCCATTCCCTGCCGCCGTAGCCATCGCAAACGGCATTCATCCGTTGATCAAACTCTCCGGCTGACGCGGGCGGATTGGCGTAGACGCCTTGTTCAAACTCGTCCACAATGGAGGCGAGAACGATGCTCGCGAGCGAAGAATAAAGCTGATAGGAAACGATCGCCTCGGCAAAGGTCTCGCTGTGGGTTCGCACCAAATAGTCGGTGAAAAGCCATTCGTTGCCCTGCGACTGCGTTTCCGCAAGATCCATCTGCACATCGTCGGTCCCCGAGATCAACGCCGCGTAATAATGTCCCAACTCATGGATCACGGTATAGCCGGAATGATAGCCGGGACCGAAAAAACAAACCGGTCGGTCAAACTCATACAGATAGGCGGTAAAGGCTCCCTCATCCGCGTTTTTGGAATTAGTATAGAAGAGATTGCCGCCCTCAAAAAGGCTTTTCATGTCGGCGCTGACTTCTGCCGGGTAGGTGGCAAGATACCCGTTGATCGAATCCGCCGCTCCCGTGTATTCCCCGCTGATGAGTGCGCCGATCTCCCGCTTTTCCGTGCGGTTCAGGGCGCGATAGGTGGTTTCAAAACGACTATAAACCCGCTCGCAGATGGGAACGAGATAGGATTTGACATAGGTGTGAACCGTTTTTGCCTCTTCGGGTGTATAGTCTCTTCGGTAGACCTTTTCATAGGCGTATGCCGCATAGTTGTCATAGCCGTTCAGCTCGGCGATTTTTTGATTATTTCCAACCATTTCCAAATAGAGTACCGGGGTCTTTGCTTTGGACTCCTTTTGGGAAAGTGACCGGATCTGCACCAACAGCGCGTCGTTTGCCTGCACGAGCGCGGTCAGCTCCTTGGAATACCCACGCATCTCCTCCAGATCTTCCTCGCTCCAATCGGCAAAAAACGCTTCCCGATACGGTGCGTCGGATTGGTCGATCCTCAGGCAGACCGCCTGATATTCGGCAAAAACATCCGAAAGCATCGCCGACGCAAACAGATACGCCTCGCTTTTCGTCTCGCTCGCCTCATTCATACAATAATAGATGTAGGCAAGCTCGCTCTGCGTGGCAATATGATAATACTGATCCTCCATGGCTCCGATCGCCTCGTTGATCGCCGCTTCGTCGGTTGACCGCTCGGTCAGAATCAGCTGTTCCACCCGATCCAACAGTGCAAGAAAGGACGCCCGATCCGATTCTGTCAGCGAATAGATCAGCTCGGGGGCGGGATTTTCCCCCGTGCTTGTTTCCTGCTCTGACTGGGCTTCCGTCTGCGTGGGCTTGGAGAAACGCGGCACGGAAGCGCAAGCGTTGAGGGGCAACGCAAGGATGCCAAGCAGGCACAGCAAGGCGATCCATCTCAAAACGCGATTCATCATTCTCCCTCTTTCTTCCTCTTTCCGTCGGACAGGATCTATCATCTTATTTTATCATACTTTCGGCTGAAAATCAACCGTTTCGCCAACATTTTCCTTTGCGGCATGGCGCAGAACATACGCACGCATCGCGAGCAGAACCCCGACGGCACCAACACACGCCGCCGCGGCGTAAAGTTCCCATTCCCACCTTGCCAGCAAAACGCCGACCGCTGTAAACGATGCGCAAACGGCAAGCAGAATCCGCCCGCATTCCGCCGTTCCGATTCCCGTTGCGGCAAGGCGATGATGGAGATGTCCCCGATCTGCGGCAAACAGCGGTTTGCCGCGCAGTGTGCGGCGCAGGACCGCGGCTGTAAGATCCGCGATCGGGTATGCCATGAGAAAGATCGGGGCGAGAAAGCCGAGCGACCATGATCCCTCAAATGCCGGCAACGAAAACATTGCCAACAAAAAGCCGACCGTTCCCGATCCGCAGTCCCCGGCAAAAATCCGTGCCGGCGCCCGGTTTCCTGCCCGGAACCCCAGACACGCCGCCGCCAACAGCAAGGGGGCGAGCGTCTGCTTTCCAAGAGCCCCCAAAAGGATAAACAGTCCGATCCCCTCGATCACAGCCGCACCGGCGAACAACCCATCCAATCCGTCAATCAAATTGTGCGCGTTGGTGAGCAGGATCACCCAAAAAACCGCCGCAAAAACCCATACGCCACGCGCATAGCCGCTCCCGCCTACCGCAAACGCCGCCGCAATCAACTGAAAAAACAGCTTCAGCCATGCCGGCAGGGTAAACAAATCGTCCGCAAGACCCACGGCAAACACAATTGCCGCTCCCGCCAGCGTATAGCGCAAATCAACGGTGACTGCCTCGGACAAGGGCAACACGATCAGGAGCGTGAAAAAAACAGCGACGCCACCAAGCCTCGGAACGCTGTCGCGGTGCATCCGTCGCCGATCCCGCGGAACATCAAGCGCACCGATCCGCCAGGAAAGCGCGATCAGCGGCGGCAACAGGACGCTTGCCAGCGCCCATGCCACGATGAACCACAAAACCGTTTGCATTCTCCCGCACCTCCACAGCAAAAAGAGCTACACCGACCCTTCTCTTCCGAAGAGTCCTGATGTAGCTCTTTTCCCGTCAGCGAACCTGAACAAACCCAAGTTTCTTTTTGACCCGCGCAAGGGTGTCCCGCGCGTAGCAGGTTGCTTCCATGGCTCCTTTTTTCATCTGCGATTCCAACATGGCGCGATCCGCCAAAAACTCCCGATAGCGCGTCTGAACAGGTGCAAGCGCGTCCGCGGTTGCCTCTCCGACGGCGAGCTTGAAATCCCCGTAGCCACGCCCGGCAAACTCACGCTCGGTTTCCTCAATCGTCTTGCCCGTAAAGCAGGAATAGATGGTGATCAGATTGCTGACCCCCGGCTTTTCATCGGGTGCGAAGCGAACCTCGCTTTCCGAATCGGTGACCGCTCGCTTGAACTTACGGATAATTGTGTCCCGATCATCCAAAATATATACCACCGCGTTCGGATTTTCGTCGGATTTGCTCATTTTCTTTTCCGGTTCCGAAAGCGACATGATCTTTTTTCCGTTCTTCGGCAAAACCGCTTCCGGCACTGTGAAGGTGTCCGGGTGGATCTGATTGAAACGATTGGCAATGTCGCGGCAGAGCTCCACGTGCTGAACCTGATCCACGCCGACGGGAACCACGTCGGTCTGATAGAGCAGAATATCCGCCGCCATGAGCGTTGGATAAGTAAACAGCCCCGCGTTGATATTATCCGCATGACGCGCACTCTTATCTTTGAACTGCGTCATGCGCGAAAGCTCTCCGAACATGGTGAAGCAATTGAGGATCCATGCAAGCTCCGCGTGTTCATGTACCATGGACTGCACATACAGCGTATTTCGCTCGGGATCCAGCCCGCACGCCATGTAGAGCGCCAGCGTTTCATAGGTACGGCGGCGCAAATCGGCGGGGACTTGCCGAACGGTGATCGCGTGTTCATCCACAACGCAATAGAAGGTTTTATACTGCTCCGAATATTCCTTGAAATTGCGGATCGCGCCGAGATAATTTCCGATGGTCAGATTCCCGCTCGGCTGAACGCCCGAAAAGGATACTTTTTGCCCCTTGAACATGAACTATCCTCCTGAATGATTGAAAATGAAAATCCGACGGCGGGATCCCCGCCGTCGGATGGGTTGCTTGTTTTGGGATCGGTTATTTCGAAATGTACTTTCTCGTTGACGCCGTCATCCAAGTATAATAGAGCTTGAACGGCGAATCAAGCAAAATGTAATTCTCCCCGCTCACGGGATCCGCCTTGACATCCACCGTGGAAACCGCGCCTGTTTTTGCATCGGTCGCAAGCGCCTTATGCGCCACCGACGCGGTACTCGTTGCGCAAAGGAGCGCGTAATTCAGCTCGGTCAGATCGTGGCTTGCAACGAAATCGGCAAGCACGGTAAAGGACGACGCCTCGGGCAGTTCGGTCAGATCGGTATGCGGAGTGAGCAACATGTTCAGCTCGGAAATCAAAGCCTTCAGCTCCGCCGTACCCGTACATGCGTTGATCTTGGCAACCAACTCGCGGTTGACCGAATCGAGGTATCTGACCAACTCGGAATCCAGCGTTCCGCAATAGGTGAAGGTCGGGTCGGTGTCGGCGTCGGTCACAACGGGAGTTGCCTTTGCTCCGTCTTTTACGAGGCTGAAGTTGACCTCTTCGACAGTCGGATCGGCTTCCACGGTAACCAACCAAAGCGCGTAGTTTTTGGACGCCGCTCCGGCGGTCTGCGAAAATACCAATTCAAGGTTGAGCTTTTGATCGGTTCCCGTGGGATTTGCCTGCACCGTATATGCCTTAGTCAATCCCGTGGTATAGACCAAATAGGTGTATTTGGTCTTGCCGTTTTCCATGATCTTGGAAGAGCACAACACCTGCGGAACGCCGCCCGTTGCGGTTTCGTTCTCCACCGCTTCGTCGTATGCCCGGATCCAATTCCAAATGACGCTGTTGGTGGCGACATTGGTTTTGGAGATCCCGGTGCTGACGCGAATCGCGTACGTGTCGGTATTCAGCAGATCAACCGGGATGGCGGCATAGCGGGTTTTGACCGTCAGATCGACGTTGGCACCGTTGATCTTTGCCGCGATGTTGGGAACGGAATTGCGCTTGGCATAAACCGCGAGCATTCCGAACGTTTCGCCTGCCTCGGTTCCGTTGCAGAAAATGGTGATAGTTCCGTCCGCTTCGGATGCCGTCGCGGTTCCTTGGTACTGATTATTATAGAAATAGCAATACGAAGTGACATTCTGTCCATCCGTTTGCGTGGTCTGCAACAGATAGGAACCCTTGCCCTGCTGATCCGATTCCGCGATCCAATCGCTGATTGCCTGATTCTGCGCGAGAATCTCTCTGCTGAGTCCGGGTGTGTAAGTATAGATAAACTTGGAAGTTCCCGCCGTGGGTGCCGCCGCTGTTTGAATGCTCGACAGCGCAATGTTGCGGAAATTGACATTCAGCGAAGGATCAACGCCTACAACATCGAGATTCTGCTGGATTCCGTAGGTCCATTCATTCAGATCCATTCCCGGTTCGGGATAGGCGAGGAACGCATTGCCCGTTTTGAACACATCCATGTGATAAGGATGCTCGGAAAGCAACTCCACGCGCTGGATGCTCATGTCGCTCGGATCCGGCTCGAGGCGGTAGGTCTTTCCCTCCACACCGTACTGCAACAGGTTGCGGAAATCCGCGTTTGTGTTGAGCAGGGTGATGACCTCCATGCTGTGCGAAAGACTGACGGTTTTGGAACAAACGCCAAACATATGGTCGTAAACATCCGATGCTTTGATCGTCGGATATTTCAGAATCACGGGATAATATTCGGACGAAGGATCATCGCGATAGGTGATGTAATCCTGATAGTCCATCTCTTTGATGGCAAGCGCAACCTGCTTTCCTTCCGCTTCCTTGCCGAAATAATTTCCGTCCAGCTCATAGCCGCGAATCTTCAGAAAAGCGTTTGTAAACGCCTCGTTGGTAAAGAGGCTGTCAAAGCGAAGCGCCGTGCTTCGGGTGGCCGAGGTCGGATCGGTGTAATAATAGCCGAGGAGCGAAAGATCCCCGCGGTTTTCCAACGTATCGGGGTCAATGTCCCAATAATGCGCAAGCAATTGGAGACACTGCTCATAGGTCGAGGCGATCGGAACAATGTCGGTCGCGCCGTACTTCATCTTCTTGTTGTAAACGTCCTCGAGATAGCTGTAGATATTTGCATTGAAAAAGCCGTCGATTTCCTTTTTCTCGTTCTTTCCCTTGCCCGCATCCAACAGGTACTTGCCTTCCATGTCGGTCTCTTTCATCAGTTCCTTATTCAGAAGCATGACGGTGTACGACCCGATCGCATGGTTATTCGGAACGGCGTAGGTTCCGCTTCCGTACTTGGCGGCGGCAAGCAACGCATTATTCATATATTCCTTGATCTGTTTGGAGGAACCCGTCAGTTCATTATCCAAAGCGGAAAGCCAGCCGTTCTGAATGTACTCAAGGTACATATTCTCGCCTTGGATATAGATGATGTCAACCTGATTCTCCAACAGGTCGGGATACTTGAGGGACGTGAACCCCAATTCGTCGACCACGGTTTCCACCTCGGTAACCGCGGTGGTTTGGGTTTCAGTTGCGACTGCGGTGTTTTTCGGCTGGGTCGCACGGACGTCGATGTAGTCCCGAATTTTGCGGTCAAGCGTTTCGCGGTAATCATCTTCAGTCAGATAATTGATAATCAGCTTCACCTTGAGACGCGAATTGGTGACCGCGTTGATCGCATTGCTCACGATCTCCGCCGTCTCCTTCTCCACTTTATTTTCGGACACGACCCACATTGACAGCGTGGTTGCGGTCTGCTGCAGGGCTTCCTCCAAGTCCTCTTTTTTCTTGCAGCCTGTTAGCACAGCTGAAAGCAACATTACGGCGATCAGCACCAGACAGAGCAATCTTTTTTTCATAGGGGTTCCTCCGTTTACGGATTGTGATATGCCCTCGCCATGCATGGCGAGACCAAAAGATTCCACTTTTTATTTTACACCTTTTTCCCACTTCTGTCAAGTGATTTTTTTGATCCGCCCCCGCGTGTACGCGCACGCGAGGCAAAATCATTATCATTTTGAAAAAAGTGTCCCAAAAGCGTCGTTCAATCTGCACAAAATCAGATTTTCGTTTTCGTCGGATCGCCGATTTTTCGGTTTGTTTGAACAAAGCGGGCATCCATGATTTATGCAAACCGACGGTTTCTTACTCCATGAAGCCTTTGAGGTGTCTTGCGCGGCTCGGGTGGCGCAATTTGCGCAGTGCCTTTGCCTCGATCTGACGGATGCGCTCTCTGGTGATGTCAAATTCTTTGCCGACTTCTTCCAGCGTGCGCGTTCTGCCGTCGTAAAGTCCGAAGCGGAGCTTGATGACGTGCTCCTCGCGGGGCGTAAGCGTATGCAACTGCCTTTCCAGCTCCTCGCGCAGGATATTTGTGGAGGTTGCCTCCGCCGGGGACGGAGTATCGTCGTCCGGGATGAAATCGCCGAGATGACTGTCCTCTTCTTCTCCGATCGGGGTTTCGAGAGACACGGGATCCTGTCCGACCTTGATGATTTCGCGCACCTTATCCGGGCTCATGCCGAGCTTGTCCGCGATTTCCTCGGGGGTTGGTTCCCTTCCAAGCTCCTGCATCATCTGACGAGAATAACGCGAGACTTTATGGATGGTTTCCACCATGTGCACCGGGATACGGATGGTTCTCGCCTGATCCGCGATTGCCCGCGTGATCGCCTGACGGATCCACCACGTTGCATAGGTGGAGAACTTATACCCCTTGGTATAATCGAATTTCTCAACCGCCTTCATCAGCCCGAGGTTCCCCTCCTGAATCAGATCGAGAAAATACATTCCTCTGCCCACATACCGCTTGGCAATGCTGACAACCAACCGCAGGTTTGCCTCCACAAGCTCGGTTTTGGCAGTTTCGTCGCCCGCCATCATACGCTCCGCAAGCTCTTTTTCGCGGTCGGTGGTGAGCAACGGAACCTTGCCGATTTCCTTGAGATAGAGACGAACCGGGTCATCGGTGGAAAGCCCCTCCTGCTCAAGCAGGTATTCCAGATTTTCGCCGTTGCCGAACTGAACGACCTCGTTTTCGATCTCGCTCATCTCGTCCTTGGAGAAATCGTCGTCCTCGAAATTGACGCCGTTGTCTTCAAGCGTTTCATAGAGCTTGTCGATGCTGTCAACATCGAAATTCATCTCCTCGAGCGCATCGTCCAGATCGCTCGGAGAGAGTTTGCCCTTTTTCCCCTTTTCGATCAGCGAATCGACGTCGACCTTTTCCTTGCCGCTCTCCTCGGTTTCTTCTTCCTTCAGTTCGAGCTCTTCTTCCGCCAAAGCCGTTGCTTTCTCTTCCTGATTCTTGCTCATTCGCCTGTTTCCTTCCCTTTATGTAATTTGGTTTTTCTCAAATATGCCAATCTGGATTGCAGATCTCTGTCCTTCACGCGATCGTGTGCGGCAATCTCCCGAAGGGTTTCCACCGCGCTTCGGAACGCCGAAGGTCCGTTTTCGGTCAGCTCGCGCCTCGCGATCTCCGCTTTCTGAATCCGCCCCATCTCATCCGGGGTAAATTCTTCGCCGAGCAGAGCAAACCGGAATCCGCCCTCGCTCCTCTCCATCCGCATCATCGCTTCGAACACGCGCCGGTGGAACGCTGTTACGAAATCATCTGCCGTCAGTGCAACGTCCCCGTTCTGAACCGCCCGCCGATACTCTTCGAACATCAGCAGCAATCCCAAAACGTGTTCTTCCGCCGCCGCCGCTTTGACGTCCTTTGCCGAATCGGGGTTGATGCGGTCGCCGAAATGTTTGATGGACGCCCGAACCTCCCGACTCTCCTTTGCCTTTCTTTCCTCCAACTGCTTCCTGCGGATGCGCTCCACATTGTTTCGCAGAACATCGAGGGGCAGATCCAGCCGCTTGGCGGCTTCATTGAGATAGACCTCCCTCTCGACCGACGACGAATACCCCGCGATCACCTCGCAGATCTCTCCCGAGGCTCGGATCTTCTCCTGCCCAACGGTAAGATCATGCCGCGAAAGTGAATTCTCAAGTTTATACTCAAAGCCTGTCCGGCTCTCGTCCAGCAGCTTTTCAAAGTTCTTCGCGCCGTATTTGCGGATAAACTCGTCGGGATCCTTCGCTCCGTTCATGCGCAACACGCGCACTTCCATGCCGACGTCCCCCAGCACGCGCATCGCTTTGTTTGCGGCGTTCTGTCCCGCTTCATCAGCATCGTAAGAAATAATGACTTTCTTGGTATATTTGGAGAAAATACGCGCGTGGTTCGGCGTGATCGCCGTTCCCAACGTGGCAACGGCATATTCGAATCCTGCCGCGTGAAGCGCGATGACGTCCATATACCCCTCGCAGAGAATCATGCGCTCGGCGCAACAATGCCTCGCATAATTGAGCGCGAACAGATGGTTGCTTTTTTTGAATGCGGGGGTGTCCGACGTGTTCAGGTATTTCGGCTTGCTGTCATCCAAAACCCGTCCGCCGAACGCGACGATATTCCCTGTTGTGTCGATGATCGGGAACATCACCCGGTTTCGGAAATAGTCAAACGACCGTCCCGTTTTGCGGCTTTTCCCACAGAGAAAAGCGACCTGAAGCTCTTCGTCGCTAAACCCTTTCCCGTGCATATAATCGGTCAGGCTCCCGAAAGTATCCGGCGCATAGCCCAAGCCGAAATGCCGGATGGTCGCTTCGGTCAGCCCCCGCGTCTCTTTGAAATAGTGCATTCCCGCTTTCCCGATTTCGGGGTCGAACAGGCATGCGCGGAAAAACTTTGCCGCCTCTAGATTTGCCTCCAGCACCCGCTTCCGGGAAACGCCGCTTTCGTGCTGTCCGTTCCCGCTCTCCCGCGGCATGGGGAGTCCCGCCCGATCGGCAAGCAGGGCGACTGCGTCGGTAAACTCCAAATTTTCCGCCTTTTGAACAAAGGTGATGGCGCTCCCACCCGCATGGCACCCGAAGCAGAAGAACATTCGTTTATCCGGGCTGACGGTAAAGGACGGGGTCTTTTCGCTATGGAAAGGGCAAAGACCGACAAGGTTGGAACCTGTCCGCTTGAGCGTGACATATCTGCCGATCAATTCTTCGATGTTGGTGCGGTCGAGCACCTCCTGCACAAAATTTTCGGGCAGTCTCATGCGGGTTTCGTCCCCCCTTTCCAAAATAATCTGCTATCGCGTTTGATCGTAATCAGACTCGCCAAACCTTCGGCACGTATAGCTGTTGGTATGTATCAATGGCGAATCGGTCGGTCATGCAAGAAATATAGTCACAGGCGGCGCGACCGGCGCCTTCACTCTCCGCGATCCCGCGATAGAGCGACGGCATCTTTTCGGGATGTTCCGAAAAATACGTATACAGCGCGGCAATCACGCCCCTCGCCTTTCCGTCCTCGGCTTTGGCGATGGGGTTGGTATAAACCGAATCAAACAAAAATTCCCGCAACTGGTCGGTTGCTTCCCGAATCTTTGGTTCCATGGCAATTTCGGGACGATCGGTACTCGCTTCAATCACCGATGTAACCATGCGATTGATGCGCTCCCCGTGCGTTTCGCCGAGGATCCGACGCAACTCCGCGGGAATGTCATCCGGCTTCAGGATCCCGGCGCGGCAGGCATCGTCGATGTCGTGGTTAATATAGGCGATGCGATCCGCAAACTTGACGATCACGCCCTCAAGCGTTGACGCCATGTGCTTGCCCGTATGGTTGACGATCCCGTCGCGGACTTCCCACGTCAGGTTTAACCCCCGACCGTTATTTTCCAGCTTCTCCACCACGCGCAAACTCTGCCGATAGTGGGTAAACTCGGGAGAATAGAGCTTCTGCATTTCCGCCTCTCCCGCGTGCCCGAAGGGCGTATGACCCAAATCATGCCCCAGCGCCGCCGCCTCGGTCAGATCCTCGTTCAGCCGTAAGGCTCTCGCGATGATACGCGCAATCTGCGTGACCTCAAGCGTGTGCGTCAGGCGGGTGCGGTAATGGTCTCCGACCGGCGCCAGAAAAACCTGCGTTTTGTTCATCAGACGGCGGAAGGACTGACAATGGATGATGCGGTCGCGGTCACGCTGAAACTCGGTTCTGATCTCGCAGGGAACATAGGGGTAGTCCCGCCCGCGCGTATTGGATGTTAAAAACGCATAAGGAGAAAGCGTTTCTTTCTCTCTTTGCAGAAACACATCGCACATATTTCCCACGGCAAAACACCTCCCAACAGAATCCCGACTCCGCAACACTTTTCAAATTATCTATAGTTAATATACGCAAAAAAATTGAAAAACACTTTTTTTCGGCAAAAAAATCGCAAAAAATCATGTTCATACAGCCAAAAATACCTCACCGATCCGCTTCGCCGTCGCGCTCCCGCCGCTCATCTCCCGCATACGGGTCAACAGCCCTTCCCGGGTCTCTTCCCGTACGGTGAAGCGCAAGGTGACAAATTCGGCAAAATCGGTTTCTCCGGAAATCGCTCCGTATTTCGGCAATTCGGCAAGAAAGCGCTGATAATCCGAATAGGAACAGGTCACCGACCAGACCGTGCATTTTTCGCGGGTGATGATGTGCGCTTCGTCAACAGCGAGCTTTGCCGCCGCCGAATACGCGCGAACCAACCCGCCGGCGCCGAGCAAAATCCCGCCGAAATAGCGTGTGACCACGATCACGGCATCGCTCACGCCCGATTTGCGCAAAACATCCAACACCGGGATCCCTGCACTTCCCTGCGGTTCCCCGTCGTCCGAACACCGCATAGCGGTATCGCCTTGCAGGCGATATGCCCAAACGTTATGCCGCGCGTCCGCAAACCGCGCCTTGGTCTCCCGGATATACGTCAGCGCTTCCTCCTCTGTTTGGATCGGTTTTGCCCGACCGATGAACACCGACTTTTTCTCCTCCAGTTTGCCGACCCCTTCGCGCTCCAGCGTCACGCGCCGTTCGGCGGTTGACTCATTCATCTTCGTTCTCTCTCCAATCGGGATCGAATTTTCGCAGCATACCGTGGGTTTTGGCGTCCACCGTTGCGGTGACCGTGATGGTATCTTCGCCATAGTCAACCGACTCCACAACGGCGTTTCGGTAAAGCTGATTGAGCGCACCAGCATCCGCGTTCGGAATGCGGAAAGTTACCGACCGTTTGCCATCGTGTAACAATTCCTGCAGGCGATCGAGAAGCATCGGGATGCCCTGTCCCGTTTTTGCCGAGACCGATACTGTGCGTCGGTTTTGCGCACACGTTCCGATGGCGCGGAAGGAAGCATCCGCCCCGAGGTCACATTTATTGAACACGTACAGAACCGGTTTGCCGGAAGCGCCAAGCTCTTCCAACAGGGTTTCCGTTGTTTCCAGCTGTGCGCGGTATTCCGGGTCGGAAGCATCGACAACCAGCATCAGCACATCCGCGCAAACGACCTCGTCAAGTGTGGATCGAAACGCGTGAACCAGATGGTGGGGAAGTTTACGGATAAACCCGACCGTATCGGTCAGGAGCGCAGTGCTGCCATCCGGCAGGGTCAGCTTGCGGGTGGTGGGATCGAGCGTTGCGAAGAGTTGATCCGCCGCGAGGATACCCGCGTCAGTCAACAGATTGAGCAAGGTTGATTTGCCGGCATTGGTGTAGCCGACGATCGCCACCTTGGGCGTCCCGCTCCGATCCCGTGCGGCACGCATGGTGCGGCGGGTCCTGTCCAATGCCTCCAGCTCCGCCTCGAGAACCGCGATACGCCGCTTCATATGGCGGCGGTCGGATTCCAACTTGGATTCACCGGGGCCTCTTGTACCGATGCCGCCACCCAAACGCGACATCTCGCTTCCCTTGCCGATCAATCTCGGCGCGGTATATTTGAGCTGTGCCAGCTCAACCTGCAATTTCCCCTCTCCCGTAACGGCATGGAGCGCGAAAATATCGAGAATCAGCATGGATCGGTCGATCACGCGCACATCTTCGCCGATGTCGTCCTCCAGATTCCGAATTTGAGCCGGGGAAAGCTCCATGTCAAACACAACCAGTCCCGCCTCCATCGTCCGGCACCAATACGCGATCTCCGACACCTTTCCAGAACCCACGCAGGTGCGTGGGTCGGGATGGTCTTTGGTTTGCACCACCTTCACGGTGCATTCGCCGCCGGCGGTATCAAGCAGTCTTTCCAATTCGGCAAGGCTTTTTTCGGTCTCTTCCATCGGTTCGCTGATGTTCAGACCTACCAGCACCGCACGCGTATGCTCCACCCCTGCCCGATTTGCAGGGTTCGAATTGATGATCATCCGTTCACATCCTTTCGATTGTTTCATTTTTCGTCGAATCTGCGCCACCCTAAACATCCGAATCACATTGCAGCATCCTGCGAAAACAGTCGAATCAAAGCGCCGAAAAAAGGCAAGCCGCAGTGCAACCCGTCAGAGGCACGCCGCGACTCGCCTTTTGATTTGTCCCCAAATTACTTTTGGAAATTTGCCATTCTCTTCTTGAACTTATCAACGCGTCCGCCGGCGTCAACAAACTTCTGTTTGCCGGTGAAGAAGGGATGGCACTTGGAGCAGATGTCAACTCTCTGCTCGCCGCCCTTGGTGGACATGGTCTCAACGACCTCGCCGCAAGCGCATCTAATGATGCACTTCTCGTAATTCGGATGGATTCCGTCTTTCATGTTCGTAGTCCTCGTTTCATAAATTTGATGTTCTTTGACATCATTCCGCAAAACGCGATCGCTGTGTTTTACACAGCAGATGAAGATATTATATCACAAACAAAATGAAATTGCAAGGGGTTTCAAAGAAAAAACAAACGAAAAACAGAAAAAATTGAAAAAGAACCGTACCGACGCCATTTGCGCACCGATGCGGTTCTTTTATTTGTGAACTTCTGTTCACAGAAAATCGAATAAAGGGAGTGGGATCGCAGGGATCCGAGAAAAGGAGTCAAAGCGAAACTCAACAATGAAAGTGAACCGGAAGGCGGATGCAACGAAGTGCATTACCTTCAGCAGTTCAAGCACTCGGTCTATTAGTATCGGTCAGCTGAACACATTACTGTGCTTACACCTCCGACCTATCAAACTCGTAGTCTGCAAGTGACCTTATCCAGTCAAGCTGGAAGGATATCTCATCTTGAGGTATGTTTCACGCTTAGATGCCTTCAGCGTTTATCAAAACCGCACGCGGCTACCCAGCTATGCCCTTGGCAGAACAACTGGTGCACCGGAGGTGCGTCCGACCCGGTCCTCTCGTACTAAGGTCAGCCCCTCTCAAATATCCAACGCCCACGACAGATAGGGACCGAACTGTCTCACGACGTTCTGAACCCAGCTCGCGTACCACTTTA
>CAKJZF010000104.1 GCA_918290775.1 Clostridiales bacterium
ACCACAATGCTGCCGCCGTTTCCTTCGGTAACGGTCGCGTCCTCCGTCGGGTAAAGAACGGTGAGCAATACCTCCCCGAGCAGAAGAGAGTCGCCCGCCCGGACGACCGAAACCTCCGCGGAGAGCCGGCTGACCGTCTCCCGCAGACGTTGGTCACTCTCGTTTTCCGCCGTTACACCGTTGATCCACACCGCATCGGTCGGAAAAGCGTCGAGAACAGCGTCCGCTCCGCCGATGTGATCCTCGTCGGGATGCGTTAGGATCACGAGCTCCAACCGCTTGACGCCACGGGATTTCAGCTTGCGGCAAAGGGTCTCCTGCGACGCCTCGGGTCCGCAGTCGATGAGAACGTCGCCCCCGGACGTGCGAAGCAAAACGGAGTTTCCCTGCCCCACATCGAGAAAGACCGCGGTGAGCGAAATCGGTTTGCGCGACGACCCCGCCCGGCAGGCAACGAGCAGACAAAGGACAAGCAAAAACAGGATCGGTCTGAAACGTCGCACGCGCTGTCTCCCCCTTCCCCCAGATTTGAACCCATTATAGCAAAAAAACAATCGTTTTGCAAGGTTTTTGCGCTTGTTTTTTCGCAAAATGGGGCAAAAAAGGGAAAAAATTTCAAAAAATGCTTGACAGAGAAAACGAATCATGGTATAATTTTGTATTGATACGGGCAAAGACCCGTCTCTCTATCGCACAAATTCTGCAGTGCGGTCGAAAAGTCCACAGGGAGGTAAAAACATGGAAAAGGGAAACAATTCTTACGAGAGTATGTTTGTCGTGAGTCTTGCCAACGGCGAAGAAGCCGCCAAGGTCACGGTAAACAAATTCACCGGTCTCATTGCCGCTAACGCGGAGGTGATCAAGATTGATGAATGGGGCAAACGCCGCCTCGCATATCCGATTGAGGATATGACCGAGGGGTACTATACCGTTGTCACTTTTAAGAACGACGGCGAGTTCCCCACCGAGCTCCAGCGGTTGATGAACATCGACGAGACTGTGATCCGCTCGATGACCATCAAGCTCGAGTACGACGCCGAGAAGGTTGCTGCCGCCGCTCCTGCCGAAGAGGCAGAAGCCCCCGCAGAAGAACCTGCTCCCGCCGAAGAACCGGCACCCGCCGAAACCGAAGAGTAATCCGGGTTTCGCAAAGCTGAAAGGAGGCATCTGAAATGTCCAGTCTGAATCTTAACAAGGTCATTCTTTGCGGTCGTCTGACCGCAGATCCCGAGCTGAAGCAGACGGGTAGCGGCGTGAACGTTGTGACCATCACGCTTGCCATCAACCGCCGCTATCAGCCACGCTCCGCAGACGGAACCGCACCCGCGCAACAGCAGGCGGATTTCATCACCGTGGTTGCATGGAGACAGACCGCCGAGTTCATCTCGCGCTATTTCCACAAAGGCTCCGCGCTCTGCATCAGCGGTTCGATCCAAACCAGAACCTGGCAGGATCAGCAGGGGCAGAGAAGATATGCCACCGAAGTTGTTGCCGACGAAGCAATGTTCGTTGACAGCAAGGGAGAAGCCACAAACGCTGGCGGCGCGCAGTTCGCCGCAGAAAGCTACGCGGCTCCTTCCTATTCCACCCCGCCGAGCCAGACTCCCAAATTCGAGGAGATCAAGGCGGACGACGATCTGCCCTTTTGAGCAGATCACCCATTCTATCAAGGAGGATTGATAAACCATGGAAAATAAAGCACCTGAAACGGTTGTTCGCCCCGCGCGTCCCGCAATGCCCCGCAGAAGAAGAAAGGTTTGCATCTTCTGCGCAGACAAGGTTGATTTCATCGACTACAAGGACACCGCGAAGCTCCGCAAGTTCATCAGCGAGCGCGGCAAGATCCTGCCCCGCCGTGTGTCGGGAACCTGTGCGCTTCATCAGCGCGAGCTGAACACCGCGATCAAACGCGCTCGTAATATGGCGCTTCTGCCCTTTGTGACCGACTGATCGCCTTTGACGTCTATCGCCCCGTAAAACGCCTCGCGTGTTTATGGGGCGATTCTCATATCCCGCAAAAACGATGTATCCAAGGAGGTGCGTAATGGAACGGATTCTGAAAAGTTCAAAAGCATTGCTTTACATCGCTACGGCAATTCTGATCTTCATTTTCAATGAAAACGTGATGCCGTTTGTCGCCTTTTTGGTTGGTGGGGTCGTTATGGCGTATGCACTGGAAGAGCTGGTTTTCCTTGCCGTTCAGAAAAAGGTGGCGGACATGGCGGAGGCGGTCATTCAGATCGTGCTCGCCGTTCTGCTCTTCCTGGTTTCTGACGACATTGTGAAAGTCTGCATCATTTGGGGCGTGTGGTCGATCATCCGGGAAGGTCGCGAGATGACCCACGCGCTGGCGCACATCAAAAAGCAACGGCTTGCGCTGATCAACATTGCGGAATCGGTTGTTGTGACCATTCTCTCCGCCTTCATGGTTCTCGAACCGGGTCTTCACCACGCACATACGCATGTCATCTTGCTCGGCATCGAACTGATATTGGAAATCGGATTCCCGCTTTTGGAAAAGGTCATTGAACTTTACACGCAACGGAAAAAGGAAAAGGAACCGGCAAAACCGATCGAATAACCCAAACCGACAAAACCTCTCCGCCCCTGTCGAGCAATCGACAGGGGCGGAGAGGTTTTGTTCGCTTTTTGGGTAATGACAATATGATATTTCCGATGCCGATTGTCTGCTTGCTATTATTACAGATTCATCTGAGTTTCAATCCGTTTTGTTTCGAAAAAGTTTCGTAAAGCGCATTTTTTCACTTGTAAACATCAACCTAATATGATATAATATATGCAAGGAACAAAAGCGGGAGGGATGACCACGGTCAATGTCGGAACTCATTCAGGCATTTCCTCGGATTATCATATTTCGAGTTTTCGGGATGATTTCGCATTGCGGGAGATTCTTCAATTTGCAGAAAAAAATTAGAACATCGAGGAAAAAAACATGGCAAATATCTCTGGCAAGTATATTTCTTTACTCGGAGCCAGTACTTCTACATTCCAAGGATATAGTGATTTAAAAGGTCAAAGACCTTACTACCCCAGACCGGGTCTTTTGACAGATGTTCATGACACTTGGTGGATGAGAACGATAAATGAGTTGAATCTGAATTTGTGCGTTAACAATTCCTGGAGCGGTTCGTGCGTATCAACAAAAGAAGACGGGGATGAGAAAGCGGGTTGTATGGATCGTGCAACGCAGCTTCACAATGATTTGACGGGAACAGAACCAGATATTATCATTTTGATTATTGGCGGGAACGATGCGTTAAGAGGTTATGACATCGGTACTTATAACGGAGTAGACGATATATACGATAAAGTCAGTAAAACATACATCGGTGATTGTACTTTGTTTGGAAATGCGTATGCAACAATGGTGCATAAGGTTAAGGCAAGATATCCGGATGCTGATGTTTATGTTTGTTCCATGCTTTACTGGAAAAGCGGCCTTGAACCGTATAATCAAATGATTAAAAAGATTGCCGATGAATTTCGGGTTACATATATAGATTTTTACAAAGGAACGGATATATCTCCGATTACTAAAGACGTATATCTTTCCTCCGACGCCATTCATCCGAACCCAAAAGGATTTTCGCAAATGTCGGATTGTGTGGTTAAAATTTTGAAAAATCGATATAAAAATTGATATTACGAAGTACCAGATGATTGTTCACCATTCGCAGGAACTTTTTCCTTCGAAAAAAGTTTGGGGCTGTCGCCCACCTGCGATATTAATGACCTCGTAAAAATGCCCTTGCAAGCAAGCACTTTTGCTTCGTGATATAAGAAAGGAAACCTCTAAACACAGAATGGATCCGAGGGGGAATGCAACATGAATCTGAACACACTCGCAAAGCTGGCAGGAGTTTCGGTTTCAACGGTTTCCAAGGCGTTTTCAGGCAGCCATGAGATCGGCGAAGAGACACGACGAAAAATTTTCGGGATTGCAAAAGAAAACGGCGTGTTTGATCAATACAATAAAAGCCGTTTCGAAAAGCGGGTGATCGCCGTGATCTGCCCAGAGCTGAAAAGCAACTATTATAAAACCGTTGTCACCGTTCTCAAAGACGAACTTTCCGCACGCAACGCGTTCATGGCGGTTTCGGCATCCGATTTCTCCGCGGAGTTGGAAAAGGAGCTCTTTACCTATTATGCCTTCTACGGCAAGGTGGACGGAATCATTCTGATTAATCCGCACGGTCTCGTGGAAAACCCAACCCGTGTTCCCGCAGTTGCAATCGGTCCTTCGCACGATTGCCGCGCATTTGACGCGATTCATTTCAACAGCAACAACGCCGTCTCCGAGATGGTCACCTACCTGCTTGAAAGGGGACATCGACGCATCGGTTTTGCGGGAGAGGGGCTCACCGTTGGGAAGCGCAATCAATTTATATCGGCAATGCGCAACGCGCGGCTACCCGTTCGCCCGGAATGGATCAAAGAAAGTAAACTTCGCTTCGAAGAAGCAGGCGTTGAATGCGCCGAAGCATGGATCCGCCGCGGTTCTCTCCCAACCGCCGTACTCGCCGCTTATGACGACATCGCCATCGGTCTTATGAAAACCTTCCATCGAAACGGCATCCGCGTTCCCGATGATGTTTCTGTGGTCGGGATGGATGACATTCCAGAAGCGCCCTACCTCCAGCCTTCGCTCTCTTCCATCCGGATGCATATCCCCGTCGCCTGCCGCCGCGCGGTCGAAATCGTGATGCAAAAAGCGGAAAACCAGTTTTACAGCCCGCGCGAGGAGATCACATTCACCGCGGAATTCATTCCTCGAGAATCTGTCGGAGACGCTCCGCCCGATAATTGTCAAATTTTAGAATAAAATCTAATTTTATTTTTGATAAAAACATTTTCAGAGGGGGACCTTTTCCTTGCATGGAAAAGGTCCCCCTCTGAAAATCAGCCCTCCTACCAAAGTCCCCAAGAAATCATGATTCCTTTTTCATGCTCTTTTCGGGGTGGAAGAGTTTGAGAGGGCGGGGTTGTTTTATATGG
>CAKJZF010000105.1 GCA_918290775.1 Clostridiales bacterium
ATGTCCTCGAGGTGGCAGCGCGGCATAACGCCGGCTTCAAACGCGTCGGCGACGGTTTTGAGGTAGTATTCCATGCACTGTTTGCGGCTCATCTGCATCTTCTTGAAGATGTGGTAGTCGCTGCACGAAACGAGGATGCCCGTCTCGCGCACGCCGAGATCGCGCACGAGTTTGAAGTCCTCGCGGCTGGCGCGGATCCAAGTGGTGATCTCCGGGAATTTCAGCCCCAGATCCTGACACTTGGCAAGCGCCTCGCGATCCTTCTTGCTGTACACGAAAAACTCGGTCTGCCGGATGATCCCGTAGGGACCGCCGAGCCGGGACATCAGTTTGTAGAGATCGACGATCTGTTTGACCGTATAGGGTTCGACCGACTGCTGTCCGTCGCGAAAACTGGTATCGGTGATCCAGATATCCTCCGGCATCCCCATCGGCACCCGGCGGTGGTTGAACGCCACGCGGGGAACGTCGGTATAGGGATACACGTCGCGGTAGAGATTGGGCTCCGCCACGTCCTGCAAAGCGTATCGGTAGTTTTTCTGTTCGAGCAGGTTCGTTTTCGGGGAAATTTCAAGCATATCGGTCTCTCCTTTTCAGAATTGTATACAATTATACCAGAATGTACGGATGTTGTCAATACTGATATACAAGAAAATACGGGAATTTTTACGGCGGGTCGGGAAACGGCGAAAAAACGGGTAAAAACGGGCGGCGGAACCGAGGAAAAAGCATTTTTCTTCTTGCAATCCGACGCGATCTGTGTTATACTGTATCGGGATAGGCGCGCGACCCCGACGGAAGCGAGCCGCCCAACTCAGAAAAACGGAAGGGTACCTCCATGGTCAAAGCGATTGTCGGCGCCAACTGGGGCGACGAAGGAAAAGGCAAAATCACCGACGTGCTCGCGGCGGAATCGGACGTAGTAGTCCGGTTTCAGGGCGGATCGAACGCCGGGCATACCATCATCAACGAATACGGGAAGACGGCGCTTCACCAACTTCCCTCCGGGGTCTTCTATCCCCATATCAAGAATATCATCGGGAACGGCGTCGCGCTCGACGTCGATAAGTTCTTAAAAGAAGTCGAATCGGTCC
>CAKJZF010000106.1 GCA_918290775.1 Clostridiales bacterium
CCCCCCCCCCCCCCCCCCCCCCCCCCCCCCCCCCAAGCCCCCGCCCCGAAGAAAGAAGGAACACAAGGGAATGGAACTGTGCATATTTGAAAAACAGGCACTCTCTGAAAAAAGAGTGCCTGTTTTTCAAATATGCAGGATGGATCCGTTCAAAGTTGCGGACGTGAGGGTGTCGTTGCGGTAGACCAGCTTGAGCGAGAAGAAAGGTGCGTTTTGTTCAAGCAGATCGAGGAAGATCTTGTCGCCTTCCCACATTGGAAGCGCGGCGAAGTCGCGCTTGTTGATCCAAGCGAGGTCGCCCTCGTCGCAAATATGCTCTTTGCCAACCCAAGCGTCGGCGGTGAAGAGGTGCATATATTCGGTCTGACCGTTGAGGATGAAGGTGATGATTCCGCGGTAGCGGTAGCTTGTCAGGGTCAGCCCCGTTTCTTCGCGAACTTCGCGGAGCAGGCAATCTTCGGGGCTTTCGCCGTCCTCAAATTTACCGCCGACGCCGATCCATTTGTCGCGGTTTTCGTCGTGTTCCTTTTTGGTGCGGTGCAGAAGCAGGTAAGAGTCGCCGCGCTCGAGGTAGCAAAGCGTGGTCATTTTGCAGGTGTTCATGGTGCGACCTCCTCAAACACGTTGGTGGCGAACACATAGACATAAAGGCGATCGCCGGAATGTCCGCGCAGATCATAGGGCGCGTCAACGGTATATTCCTCCAGCAGATCGCCGGCTGTGCGCCGACGCGCGACCCATGTGCGCATCCTTGTGTTCTCATCCTCGGTCAGAAGCAGGAAATAGGATTCTGCGTCCGGCTTGTCGTCGAAAGCGTCTTTGGCGCATTGGTAACGGTAGGGCTTTGGAGACGTTTCTCCCTCGCGGATGTTGGCAACTTCAAGATCGCCGCCCGAGAGGAGCGTTACGTATTCCGCCCACCAAAAATTTGCATAGCCGTAACGCAAGCCGTGATCCTTCAGCGCGGCGGCGGCTTGATACCAGCAGTTGTCACGCCCTTGCTTTGCGGGGGTGGTCATAATGGTGCCGAGCGGGATCGCCGCAAAGAGCACCACGGCGGCGGCAACCGCCGCCGCAAGCCGACGGCGTACGCCGTCGGCTCGGAGCGCGGTTAAAACCGTTACTGCCGACAGCAGGGTTGCCGATCCGAGCATCGGGACAAGCCGCCAGTTCGCCCCGCCGAGCGAACCGAAAACAACGGCAAACAGGACGAACGCGGAAACGGCAAAATGTCCGACCAATGCCATTCGGATCGTGCGGCTTTCCAACGTTTTCCAGCGAAAGGCGAGGAAAACGGGAAGGATCAGGAGCAGAATGCCGCCGAGAATGCGGATCATGTGCAGGATGGAGGAACCGCTCGCGAGCGGGTCGTCCGAGGCGGGGTCAACGCCGAGCAGAGAGAACCAGTTGGGGAAAAAGGTCAGCAGGTTCTGCGACCATTTGGAGGACGCGCTCCATGTGGAGTATGCCTCCTGATACCCGGCGGTTACGCCGCCCGTGATCGGCTTGATCAGCAGGATTCCGAGCAGGGAAAGTCCGCCGACGAAGAGAATCAGATAAAGACTGCGTTTCCCGCGCGAACCGAGGAGCGGGTCAGGCGAGAACAGCCGTTCGGCAAGAATTCCTGCGCAAACCGGCAAAGAGAAGCAGACAAGCGCCTGCAATCCGTCGGTCGAGGCGAACACGGAAAACAGACCGAGGCAGACCGCCGAAACGATCGCAATCACGCGGCGGGGCTTGTCCGAACCGCGATCCACGTCGAGCAGGCGGAACACCAGCCCGAACCCGATGCAGAAAAACAGGATTCCGAGGTTGTAATAGAAGATGTGCTCCCAAAGGATCTCGCGGAGCTTCGGGCTTGAGGAGAGGATCAGCATGGAAACCGAAACAGCCGCCGCCGTGCGGTAGCGGTCAAATTCCAAGCCCGAGAAGAAGAACCAAAGCGCGGCGGCAAACAGCAGGACAAAAAGCGTCAGTCCGCCGATCTGCGCCGCCATCGAGTAGCCGAAGATCGCCACAAACGGGAAGAAAATCTGATTTGCGCCGAAGGGGAGAACCGCGGCGTAATAAAAGTCGGGGTCGGCGGCTTTGCCGGAGCGGAACGCGCGGTACGCCCAAAGGAGCGAATCCACGGTGTCCGAGGTCATATCGCCGCGAGCGGGACCGATCACGTAGTAGAGAACGGGAATCAGCCCGACGGCGAGAATCCCGACCGTGATCAAAACCGAAATCCAACGGGCGACCGGCTTGTTTTTCTGAAGAATCATGACGGTTTCTCCTCGTGGTATTCCTGCTCGGTGTTCACATTCCAAACCGAAGATTGATCGGTCACGCCGTTTTTCACACAGCGAACCGCCTCGATTGCCGAGAGCATCGAATGATCCATGTTGTTGTACTTGTGTTGCCCGTTCCGCCCGATGCACCAAAGATTTCCGATGCCGGAGAGAAAGTCTTTGACCTTGTCAAATTCGCTGTAGGTATCAAAGTAGGCGGGGTATGCTTTGCGCACCTTGACGCGCGTCGCGTCCAAAATATCGCGTTCTTCAACAATGCCGATCGAGGCAAGCTCACGCTTCGCGAGCGCGATGAAATCCGCGTCCGGCATCTTCCAAAGGTCGTCTCCCTCGTCGCAGAAGTATTCCAGCCCGATCCAAACGGTGTGTTCGGGATCCGCAACCATGTAGGGCGACCAGTTGTTGAAGATCTGCAACCGACCGAGTTTTACATCGCTGTCCTGAATGTAGATCCAGCAATCGGGAACGATACCGTGAAGCGTTTTGAGCTTGGTTTCATTCCGAATTTTGAGTTTGTTGCAGAGCAGTCCGACGGTCTGAAAATCGCGGTAGGGAAGTCCGTCGGCAACGCGGCGCACCGAATCCGGAACCGCGCCCGTCATTCCGCCGATCAAATCGCGGACGGGCATGGTGGAGAAGAACACATCACCCGTGTAGGTCACGCGTTTCCCGTTCTGCTCGGTGACCACCTCTGTCACTTTTCCGTCGAGCAGACCGATTTCCACCGCTTTTGCGCCGAAAACGATCTTTCCGCCGCGCGACCTGATCTCGTCAGCCATCTGCTCATAGAGCTGACCGGGACCCTTTTTGGGGTAATAAAACTGCTCGATCAGCGAGGTTTCCACCTTTGCGTTCTTCGAGCGGAAGGGTTTGGAAAGAACATTCCAAACCGCCTTGGAGAGCGACAGTCCCTTCACGCGCTGCGCACCCCAAGCGGCGGAAATATCCTTGGGGTCGCGTCCCCAAACCTTTTCGGTATAGCTCTCGAAGAACATCTCATAGAGCGGCTGACCGAAGCGGTTGATATAGAAATTGCGCAGGGAATCCTCCTCTTTTTTGAAAACGGCAGACTTCAGGTATCCCAGCCCCGCCTTGACCGTTCGGGCAAAGCCCATGTTTCGGAAGGTTTCCCATTTGAGGCTGATGGGATAATCAAAAAAATTTTTCAGATAGTAGATGCGCGAGACGCGGCGGCGAACCAGCATCACGCGGTCGGATCGTTCGGGATCGGGACCGCCTTCCGCGAGCGGTTTGACCTCGCCCAGCTGTTTATCGTCGATCGCGGGCGCACCCTGCAAAGGTTCCATCTCCCGCCAAAGCGCCATCACTTCCGGGTTTTTGGTGAAAAAGCGGTGACCGCCGATGTCCATGCGGTTGCCGCGGTAATTCACCGTCCGGGAAATCCCGCCGACAAAGGCTTCCTCCTCAAGAATCACGGGAAGATAATCGGTTTCGGTCAAGAGGCGATAGGCGGCAGTCAGACCGGCAGGACCGGCGCCGATGATAACGGCGATCTTTCGCCCGCCGTCGGCGATCTTTCGCCCGCCGTCGGCGATCTTTCGCCCGCCGTCGGCGACTTTCCGCCCGCCGTCGGCGACTTTCTGCCCGCCGTCGGTGATCACTTTCTGATTGTCCGCACGGTTTTGCATTTTGGTTGTTTCGTTTTCCGTCATGGTGTCCGTCCTTTCCGAAAAATGGCACGTTCTTCCCTTCAGATGTCGTCAAACCGAGAAAAAAGTTTCGCTTTGATAGGTTACAATTCCTATTATACCCATTTTTCCCCGAAAAGTCAATCACCTGCGGCATAGAAATTCAGATCCCATGCGGGAATGCCAGCCGCGCGGCGCAGGAAGAATCGGCGATAGGCGGGGAAAAGGTAGCGGATCAACAGCGGCAGGGCAAAGAGATCTTCGTTGCGGTGATAGACCGATACCGCAAGGGTGGGACGTGACCGCAGAATGACTTCGCGCGATCCCATGATCGCCTCGCGTTCCGAACCTTCCACATCGTATTTGATATAATTCAGCGGTTCCGATCCGACAACGCGGTCGAGCGGAACGGCACGCACAACGCGCATTTTGGCGGGACGGTCGCCGAGGGCGGCGGAGCGGGCGGCGAGCATTGAAGCGTTTCGGTTACCGCTCCCGTCAAACGCAAGCTCGGTTTCGGTGTCCCATGCGGCGGCGGCAACTGGGATCACGCGAAACCGCGTTTCCGAAGCGGCGTATTCGGAGAGCTTGCGGCAGTTTCTCGCATCGGGCTCCATCGCGTAGACGGTTTGCAGATTCGGAGCGATTTCCGCCAACGCGCGGACGGTATCGCCCGTGTAAGCGCCGAGATCGGCGGCGGTTCGGATCGTTTCAGGGCGAAGGACGTTCTTTGCCGTCTCGCACGGATCGCTCACCGCATCAAACAAATATCGGACGTCGCCCGAGAGCTTGTAGCGGAGAACGAGATCAAAGATACGGCGGGATTCCTCGTCGGCAAACAGCTCGCGGGCGGCGGAAAGTTCGGCGCTGTGCGCCAGAGCAAACGAACGGTCAAACACCCCGTTGCCGAAAACCGGCACGTCCGGTGCGAGCAGGGTTGCTTCGGCGGAGATCCGGCGCACGTTTTCCAGCACTTCGGGGCGGGACGAGGCAAACGCCATCAGAACCACAACGTTTTCCGCACCGTAGGTTGCTTTGATGTCATCCCAGTGTTGCACGGTCATGCCGTGAAACCGCTGACCGCGAACAAACCCGTCTCCGGCGAAGATCGCGCGGACGGGGATGCCGCGCTCCGAGCAGACGCACAAAATCTTGTCCGCGCCGTTTCCCATGCCGTAAAGCACAATGGTTCTGCGTTCGCGGGCGAGCCGCTCCCAAAGATCGGGCGACTGAAGGATTTCGTTAAACATGACTGCGCGTCTCCTTTCAAAATTGTTTGGAAAACCGATTGACAAGCGGGGGAAAATGGTTTATAATGATGACATCATCGTTTGGAGGGGGGAGATCGGAAAATGGATTGTTTATTCTGCAAGATCATCGAAGGGAGCATCCCTTCGAAAAAGGTTTATGAAAGCGGGAGCGTTTACGCGTTCCGCGACATCAACCCCATGGCGCCCGTGCACGTGTTGGTGGTTCCGAAAATGCATATTCCGAGCATGGACGGCGTGAACGCGGAGAACAGCGCCCGCGTTGCCGACATTTTTGAGGCGATCCCGAAGATCGCCGAGGCGGAAGGACTGACCAACGGCTACCGCGTCATTTCCAATTGCGGGGAGGACGCCTGCCAAACGGTCAAGCACCTGCATTTTCATCTGCTGGGCGGCAGAAAGCTGCCGGATCAGATGGCGTAACCGAAAAGCCGCTCCGAGGGGGCGGTTTTTTCGCCTTTTCTTTTGAGAGAGGAAGGTTTTGTGGGGGAGGGGGATCCCTTTCTTTGCGCAAAGAAAGAGATCCCCCTCCCCCAAGGTTTTACCCCCGATATTCGGTTTTCGCCGCTTTCAGCAAAGCGGCTTTTTCGTTTGGAAGTTCGCCGTCGATCACAGCGTCGAGCAAACGGTTCAAAACCGCTCCAACCGCTTTTCCGGCGGGGATGCCGATCGCTATCAGATCTCTGCCGTCAACGGCGAGCTGACGGAGAGAAAGACAGTCGCCGCGGTCGAGAATGCCCTGCATCACGGCGGGAATCTCCGAAACCTCGGGCAGAGCCTGCCGATGGGCGGGAGCGTGCCCCACGCGGTCGCAACGCTTGACTTCCAGTAACCGCAGAACCGACGC
>CAKJZF010000107.1 GCA_918290775.1 Clostridiales bacterium
CGGCAATCTTCCGCCGCGTCCGAAAATTCCCCCGTAAAAAAGCGACCCCTACCCCTGCGAATTGATTTCTTAAAGGAGACTATCCGCTATGTTCAGAAAGAAAGAATGCGTGGCAATGTTGCTCGCGGGCGGTCAGGGAAGCCGCTTATATGCCCTGACGAAGAAAACCGCAAAACCCTCGGTATCCTTCGGCGGCAAATACCGAATCATCGACTTCACCCTTTCCAACTGCATCAACTCCGGCTTTGACACGGTCGGCGTTTTGACCCAGTATCAGCCCCTGCAGCTCAACGATTACATCGGCAACGGTCTGCCCTGGGATCTTGACCGCACCTTCGGCGGCGTGAAGATCCTGCCGCCGTATCAGGGGCAGAACGGAGCGGACTGGTATCGGGGCACCGCAAACGCCATTTGGCAGAACATGGAGTTCATCAACCGCTACAGCGCCGATTATGTGCTCGTCCTGTCGGGCGACCACATCTACAAGATGGACTATGCCAAGATGCTGGAGGCGCATAAGAAAAACGGCGCCGACTGCACCATCGCCGTGATCGACGTTCCGATTGAGGAGGCAAGCCGCTTCGGCATCATGAGCACGCGCGAGGACGGCTCGATCTACAAATTCTCCGAAAAGCCGAAAAACCCGGACAGCACCAAAGCCTCGATGGGAATCTATATTTTCACCCGCGAAAAACTGGAACGTTACCTGCGGGAGGACAGCAAAAACCCCGCTTCGGAAAACGATTTCGGCAAAAACATCATCCCCGCCATGCTCGCCGCCGGAGAAAAGATGATGGCATATCCCTTCAGCGGCTATTGGAAGGACGTCGGAACCATCCGCTCGCTTTGGGAGGCAAACATGGATCTGCTCGGCGAGCATCCCGCGCTCTCCCTGCTCGATGAAAGCTGGCGGATTTACAGCCGCCATGAAGCCGCCCCGCCGCAGTTCATCGGTGCCGACGCGACCGTTCGTAACGCGTCGGTCACGGCGGGTTGCGAGATCCACGGAACGGTTCGGAACAGCGTGCTCGGTACGGGCGTTTACGTGGGTCGAGACGCGGTGGTTGAGGACAGCGTCCTGATGAACGGAGCGCACGTCGGAGACGGCGCAACCGTTCGGTATTCCATCTTGGACGCCAACGTGACGGTCGGCAAAAACGCCGTCGTCGGTGAGGATCGGAACGCAACAGACGAAATTGCCGTTGTCGGAGCAGACTGCGTGATCGCGGACGGCGCAACCGTTCCCGCGGGCGCGATGCTCTCCGAGGGCGAATGAGAAAGGGGGATCGGCAAAATGAACGTCGCAGGTTTGGTTTTTTCCAATATTCATGACCGTACCATCCCCGAGATGACGCGGATCCGCACAATGGCGAGCATTCCCTTTGGTTGCCGCTATCGCTTGATCGACTTCGCGCTCTCCAACTTGGTCAATTCCAACATCACCAATGTCGGAGTGATCACCCATTACAACTATCAATCTCTCATGGATCACATCGGCGGAGGAAAGGACTGGGATCTTGCCCGCCGATCCGGGGGCATCAAGATCCTTCCTCCCTACGTTGCCGCCTATGAAAACGCCGCCGCCGCGCGGCTTTACACCAGCCGCCTCGAGGCGCTCCTCGGCGCACAGAATTTCATCAACCGCTGCAACGCCGATTACATGGTTCTCTCCGATTGCGACGCGGTGCTGAATATCGACCTGAACGATGTGATCAAGGATCATATCCGCTCGGGCGCATATCTGACGCTCGTCACCAAGCGGATGTCCGCCGCGGGGCACAAGTTCACCAAGGAGCGAGACATCGCCGTTGTTGACGGAAACAACCGCATCACCGAAATCGCCCGCTATCTGCCAACCGAAGGCGGCGTGGATGTGAGCACCAACATTATGGTCATCCGCCGCACCGACCTGCAAGCCGCGCTCTCCGAGGCGCTGGCGCGGGGCTACAACAGCTTCCACCGCGACATCATCGGTCGGAATCTCGAAAAGAAGCTCTTCCGCGCTTACCGCTATGAGGGCTGGTATTCGCAGATCGACTCGCTCGAAACCTATTTTTCCGCTTCCATGGAGCTGCTCACGCCCGAGGCGCGGACGGGATTGTTCGACGGCGAGGGTCGCGAAATCTACACCAAGATCCGCAACAGCGCACCGACCAAATACGCCGAGACCGCAACCGTTTCCAACAGCCTGATCGCGGACGGATGCGTGATTGAAGGTACGGTGGAAAATTCCGTCCTCTTCCGCGGGGTGCGCGTGGGGCGCGGTGCGGTTGTGCGCAACTCGATCCTCCTGCAGGACACGTTTGTGGGAGCCGACGTCAATCTGCATTGCGTGATCTCCGATAAAAACGTAGTCATCCGCGACGGGCGCGTCCTTTCGGGTCATGAGACCATGCCGTTCTTCATCGGAAAAGGGATCACGGTTTGACCCCTTCCTACATCCTGCCGCACGGCAGAAAGGAGACAACCACCATGAAGAAAATTTTATTTGCGGGCGCGGAGGCAATGCCCTTCGCGGCAACGGGAGGTTTGGGAGACGTTCTCGGTTCCCTTCCCGCCGCACTGTCCGATACGGGAGAATGCGACGTTCGCGTCGTCCTGCCGCTTTATGAAAGCGTTTCGGAGGACTTCCGCCGAAAGATGAAGCAGGAGGCGGTATTCAACGTCCGTCTGTCGTGGCGCGAGCAATACTGCGGCGTATGGTCGCTCGTCCGCAACGGCGTCACCTATTACTTTCTCGACAACGAGTATTATTTCCGCCGTCCTTCGCTTTACGGCTATTTTGATGACGGTGAACGCTACGCGTATTACTGCATGGCGGTCATGGAGCTGATGTGGCGTCTTGGGTTCTATCCCGATATTCTTCACGCACATGACTGGCAGGCGGCTCTAACGGTAGTTTATCTCAATTGCCTCTACCGCTCCCGCCCGGGATATGAAAATATCCGCACCGTGTTCACCATCCACAACATCGAATACCAGGGGCAGTACGACTTCTCGATTTTGGGGGATGTGTTCGCGCTCGGCGAAAATGAGCATACGCTGATGGAGAACGACGGTTGCATCAACCTGATGAAAGCGGCGATCGAATGCGCCGACCGCGTGACCACCGTCAGCCCGCGCTACGCCGAGGAAATCCGAACGGCGGAATACGCCCACGGGCTGGAAAGCTCGCTCAACCGCAACGCGCAAAAACTCTGCGGCATTCTCAACGGCATCGACTACGAATACTACGATCCCGAGCATGACCCCGCCATCGCCGCGCCGTTTACCCGGCGTGCGCTCTCCGGCAAGGTGCGCGATAAGGCCGCCATGCAGAAGGAATGCGGGCTTTCCGTCCGGCGGGATGTTCCCATGCTTTCGGTCATCTCCCGTCTGGCGGCGCATAAGGGGCTGGATTTGGTGGAAGGCTGCATCGACGCGATCGTCTCGCAAAACGACATTCAGTTTATCATCCTCGGGCGCGGAGAGGATCGCTACGAGCGATTCTTCACCGATCTGCAAAACCGTTATCCCGACCGCGTGCGTGCACTGATCGCCTACGACCGCGATCTCTCCAAGCGCGTCTACGCCGCAACCGACATCTTCCTGATGCCGTCGCGAACCGAACCGTGCGGGCTTTCGCAAATGATCGCTTCCCGCTACGGCGCCATCCCCGTCGTTCGGGAGACGGGCGGGCTGTTTGATTCCATCAAGCCCTATTGGAGCGACGAAAAAGGCATCCACGGAAACGGGTTTACGTTCTCCGGCTATCGCTGCGAAGAGCTTCGCGAACGAACCGAAGCGGCAATCTCGCTTTGGCGCGACGTTCCCGCGCGGCGCAAACTGCTCTCGCGCATCATGCAAACCGATTTCTCGTGGAATTCCTCCGCGGGAAGTTATCTTGAGCTTTACCGCGGGCTTTGATCCGTCCGTAAAAATACTACCAACACAGAAAAGGCAATATCATGAACGAATCTCTTAACAGCGCAGAAGTCAAGGAAATGTTAGAAGGCGTGTTGCAGCGCCATTTCGGTTGCTCGGCGGCGGAGGCGTCCCGCGAGCAGATGTATAAGGCGGCGGCGATTTCCGTTCGGAACTTCCTTTCGGAAAAACGCTCCAAGTACAAAAAGAAGGTCAACGCCGCCGGCGCAAAACGCGTCTACTATATGTGCATGGAGTTTCTGCTCGGTCGGTCGCTCAAAACCAACCTCTGCAACCTCGGCATGGCGGGCGCGTATGAAAAAGCGCTGAAATCGCTCGGCTTCTCGCTCGACGACCTCTATGAATGCGAACCCGACGCGGGACTCGGAAACGGCGGTTTGGGACGCCTTGCCGCGTGCTTTATGGACTCCCTCTCCTCCCTCGATTACCCCGCAACCGGCTTCTCGCTCTGCTATGAATACGGGCTGTTCAAACAGATGATCGTGGACGGAATGCAGATCGAGCTGCCCGACGTCTGGCTCCCGGGCGGCGACGTTTGGCTCGTCCCGCGCACCGATCGGATTTACAAGGTTCATTTCGGCGGTCATGTTCATGAAAGTTGGACAGCGGACGGGCATTGCGAGATCTCCTATGAGGGCGGCGAAACCTACGAGGCAGTCCCCTATGACATGATGATTTCGGGCGCCGACAGCTCCGCCGTCAGCCAGCTCCGCCTTTGGCGTGCACGCAACATTCAGAATTTCAACATGGGACTGTTCACCCAAGGACAGTACACCAAAGCCCTTGAGGATAGCAACAACGCCGAGATCATCACAAAGGTTCTCTACCCTTCGGATAACCACACCGAAGGAAAGCTCCTGCGCCTGACGCAACAGTATTTTCTCGTCTCCGCGTCGGTGCAGAGCATCATCCGCGACCATATCGCCGTCTACGGCACGCTTGAAAACCTGCCCGACAAGGTCGCCATCCATATCAATGATACCCATCCCGCGCTCTGCATCCCCGAGCTGATGCGCATTCTCATCGACCAGTATTTCTTCTCTTGGGACCGCGCGTGGGATCTCGTCACCCGCACCGTCTCCTACACAAACCATACCGTTATGCCCGAGGCTTTGGAAACCTGGAATGAGGATCTGTTCAAGCTCCACCTGCCGCGCATCTATATGATCATCAAAGAGATCAACGAGCGGTTCTGCCGTGCCGCGTGGGACCACTTCCCCGGCAACTGGAATATCATCTCCCGCATCAGCGTGATCGGCTACGGGCAGGTGCGCATGGCAAATCTCTCGGTGGTCGGTTCCCATTCGGTCAACGGCGTTTCCAAGCTCCATTCGCGCATCCTGCGGGAATCCACATTCAAGGATTTCTACAAGATGTATCCCAAGAAATTTGACAACGTGACCAACGGCATCGCGCACCGCCGCTGGCTCTGCTACTCCAACCCCAAGCTCGCCGCCCTGATTTCGGAATGCATCGGCGACGGCTACCGCCACAACCCGGAGGAACTTGCCGAATTCGCCAAATTCGCCGACAACGCCGACGTTCTCAACCGCGTCCGCGCGATCAAACATGAAAATAAAGTGGCGTTCTCCAACCTTATCCACCGCAAGGCGGGTCGCCTGATCGACACCCATTCGGTATTCGACGTTCAGATCAAGCGTCTGCATGAGTACAAGCGGCAGCTGCTCAACGCGCTGAATATCATCGGGCTTTATCTCGATCTCAAGGAGAACCCGAACCTCGACATGCAGCCCCAAACCTTCCTCTTCGGCGCAAAGGCGGCTCCCGGCTACGACATGGCAAAGCGCATCATCAAGCTGCTTTGTATGCTCGGCAAGGACATCGAACAGCATCCCGCCATCCATGAGAAGCTCTCGGTGGTCTTCCTCGAGGATTACAACGTCAGCCTCGCCGAGGCGCTGGTACCCTCCGCCGAGATCAGCGAACAGATCAGCCTCGCCGGCAAGGAAGCCAGCGGAACCGGCTGCATGAAGCTGATGATCAACGGTGCACTCACCATCGGAACGCTGGACGGCGCCAACGTGGAAATGCAAGCCGCCGCGGGCAAGGAGAATATGTTCATCTTCGGTCTGACCGCCGATGAGGTAGAGCAGCTTTGGCTCTCCGGCTATCGCTCCGCCAACTACTACAACGCCAGCGAACGCCTGCAGCGGATTGTCAATTATCTCTCGGTCGGGTTTGCGGGAGAATCCTTCTCCGATATCGCCGCCTACCTGCTCAACGGTCACGGCATCGCCGACCCCTATATGTGCATGGCCGACTTCGAATCCTACCGCGCAACGCACGAGAAGATGATGCAGGCTTACCGCGATAAGGAACGCTGGAATCGGATGTCCCTGCTCAACATCGCCGCGGCGGGTCATTTCGCCGCCGACCGCTCCATTGAGGAGTACGCTTCCCGCATCTGGGGATTGAAGAAAATCAAATAAGAAACAGAATGAATAAAAGACCGTGGGGGAAGGGGAACTTTCTTGCAAGAAAGTTCCCCTTCCCCCACGCCTCTTTTCTCTCAAAGAACCCCGTTCAAATTTGACTTTTCAAATTTTTTCAAAAATTTTTTTCTTTTTAGGTTTTTTTCAGTTTCGGGGTGTATCATAAGGTCACAAACCAAAGAAAGGCGGGTACACACCATGAAACGCAACATTCTCAAAAAAGCGCTGGCAGGCGTTCTGATCCTTTGTCTGCTCCTGCTTGCAAGCTGTGCGCAGCTCTCCGCCGTCGTGTCCGACATCGCGTCCGACAATGCGTCCGATACAACGGCGTCAGGATCCTCCGGCTCGTCTGACGCGATCACCTACACCTCTGCGCAGGCGGACACCGCCGCCGACGCCGAAGCAGCTAAAGCCGAGATTACCGACGATTTTACCGTTGTGACCGACGTTGAAAACGGCTACACCGTCAACGGAAGCGTTTACACTGTCACAGCCGCCGGCGAATATACCCTCTCCGGCAAGATTGCGGACGGTCAGATCCTCGTGAACGCGGGCGACGACGATGAAGTGACCCTGATCCTCTCGGGCGTCTCGATCACCTGCTCCACCGATTCTCCCATCTATATTGAAAACGCCGACAAGGTTAAGATCAAAGTTGCCGCCGACACCTACAACGAGATCAACGACACCCGCGCCCTGCAAACCGATGAAAACGATACCACCGGTCCCGCCGCCATCTACGCGAAATGCGACCTGAATCTCATCGGCACGGGCAACCTCGTTGTCAACGCCACCTATAACAACGGCATCCACACCAAGGACGATCTCAAGATCAAGAATCTGACCCTGAAAGTCACCGCTCCGAACAACGCGATCAAGGGCAACGATTCGCTCACGATCGAATCGGGCGAGATCATCGCCATCTCCACCTCGGGCGACGCGCTCAAAACCGAAAACTCCGACGTCTCCGGCAAGGGCAATCAGAGAGGAACCGTCACCATCTCGGGCGGAACCTTGATGCTCTACGCCGCAAACGACGGTATCGACGCCGCCTATGACGTGGTGATCTCGGGCGACGAAACCAACCTCACCATCAACACCAACAGCTATTCCGATTATACGTCGGCAAGCCTGCGCGTCTCCAAAACCTCCTCCGCCGCAAGAAATCCGAGCGGATTCGGTGTGCGACCCGGGGCAAGCTCTTCTTCCGCGTCGAGTTCGACATCCACTCCCTATAAGGGCATCAAAGCCGACAACGCCATCACCATCTCGGGCGGTGTGATCGTGATCAACAGTATGGATGACGCCATTCACGCCAACAACGACGTGGCCCTCGAAAACGGCGAAACACCAAAGGGAAACATCACCATCAGCGGCGGCTCTATCACCGTCAACGCCACCGACGACGGAATCCACGCCGACGGAACCCTTCTCATCACGGGCGGCTATATCGACGTTCAGGATTCGTATGAAGGTCTGGAAGGTCACTATATCACCATAGAAGGCGGCGAGACGCACGTCTATGCCACCGATGACGCCGTGAACGCAACCGGATCCACCAAATATTCCTCCGACGGTCTGATCACCGTCAGCGGCGGCAAGCTCTTTGCGGAGGTTGCCGGAAACGATGTGGACGGAATCGACGCCAACGGCAGCTACAAGCAAACCGGCGGCATCGTTGTAGTCAGTAACCCGAATGCCGACTCCAGCGGCAATATGTCCGCGGTTGACGTGGATAACACCGTCAGCGTCACGGGCGGCATTATTATCGCCCTCGGAACCGTCCCCTCGGGCGGCGGTATGGGCGGCGGACGCGGTGGCCCAGGCAGCTTCGGCATGGGCGGCGCAACATCGTCAAGCTCCTTGCCCTCCGGCTATGTGACCATCAGCGGAACCACCTCCGCCGGCACGCACACCGTCACCTACGGCGGCTCCACCGCAACCTTCACCCTCAAAAACACCGTCAGAGGCGGCTGGGTATGGGCCGACGGAAGCTACACCCTGAAATAAATTTCACCCGAAAAGGAGAATCAAACCATGAAAAACACATTACGCAAGCTCCTCCCCCTGTTTCTCGTTCTCGCGCTCCTCTGCCTGCCCGTCCTCGCCTCGTGCGGAACGACGGGCACGACCGCCGAAACCACAACCGAAGCCGACGACGCGGTCACAGCCGAAGCGATTACAACCGAAGCACTGACGACCGCCGCTGACGCGGAAACGGAGGCGACAACCGCGGCGGATGCCGACGCCGACGAGCCGGAGACGACCGCCGACCCCTTCACCGTCACTTTCTCACTTGACGAACACGTCACTGTGACCGTCTATGCGAAGCAGTCCGATATGGAAAGCGGCGAAAACGGCACCGAAAACGCAACGGTTGCGTACGCCCGCGACGGCGACTCCGGCGAGATCCTCTCGGACGGCAACGGGCAGGTCAACTTCACCGTCGCCGTTGACGAAGGTTATATCATCGACGACATCACCGCCACCGAAGGCACTTACAAAAACGTCAAAGACCCGAAAGACACCGCTGTGGAAAACGGTTACCGCGTGACCAAAATCACGTCCGACACCACCGTGACCGTAACAACCAAGGTCAAGCCCGCCGATCCCTTCACCGTCACCTTTGTGACCGACGCAAACGTAAGCATCACCGTCTACAACACGCAGGCTCTGACCGACGGCGCCGAGAACGCAACGGTTGCATACGCCCGCGACGGTGACTCCGGCGAGATCCTCGTTGACGGCAACGGGCAGGTGAATTTCGTCCTTGTGTTCGCCGACGGATATGAGCTGGACGGCATGGAGATCGAGGGAACCTACAAAAACAACAAATCCATTGCCGAAAACACCTACCGCGTGACCAAAATCGAATCCAATCTCACCGTCACCATCACCGCCAAAGCGTCCGCGTAATCGGCGCGAAACGGCGCGAGGGGGAGGACTTTCTGAACGAAAGTCCTCCCCCTCGCGCGTGCGTGCCTTAAGGCAATCCCGCACAATTCGCGGCTGACGCCTTGATGCTCCCAACGCTTGCACCTTTTCCGTCATATTGCACCAAAACTCCTTGCCTGTGCGCCCACACAGGCAAGGAGTTTTGGTTGATCTGACGAAACATCTGCGGCGCGAATGAATCATCAGAATTGTGCGGTATTTCCTTAACCGACCAAATGCCGCTTGATCTTTTTCGAGGTAGTCTTTTCAAACTCGGTGTAGCGGAATTCCACGTTGCGAACCTGCTTGTAGGAGACCAGTTTGCGGTTCATTTTCGCGATCTCCCCGCGAATCGTTTCCTCAATTTCCTCCCGGTTGCTCACATTCTTGAACGCGTCCATGCGCGGGTAAACCACGGCGGTCAGGATGACCGCGTCGCCGTCCGGCTCCTTCCTGCCAACCACAACCGACTCCGCAACCGAACATTGGTTTGCGATGTATTCCTCGATCTCCTCCGGGAAGATGTTCTTGCCGTTCTCCAGCACGATCACGAATTTTTTGCGTCCCGTAACGAAAATATAGCCGTCGTTATCCATGTAACCGATGTCGCCCGTTCGGAACCAACCGTCCTCGGTGAAGGCTTCGGCTGTCGCCTCGGGGTTCTTGTAGTACCCGAGCATCACGTTCTCGCCGCGAACCTGAATCTCGCCCTCGCCAAAGCCCTTGTCGTTGCGGTGATCCACGTCAATCCGAACGGTGCAGGACGGAACCGCCGGACCGACCGACCCGCGCTTGGGCGCGAAATAGGGGTTGACCGCGATCAGCGGCGAACATTCGGTGATCCCGTAGCCCTCGCAGATCTCAATGCCGAATTCGGAGAACACGTCCGCGATGTCGGGGTTGAGCGCGGCACCGCCGCAGATGATCTTTTCGAGATGCCCGCCGAACGCCGCGTTGACCGACTTGAAGAGCGTTTTGCGGAAGTCAAAGTTCAACCCGCGCAGCGTGTGCGAGACCTTGGTCAGAATCTTCAGGATGCCCTCTTTCCCCGTCTTTTTCGCCTCGTCCCAGATCTTTTTGTGCATCGTGCTGACGAAAAGAGGAACCAAAATCAGTCCGGTTGGCTGAAAGAGCGCGAAATTCTTGAGCACGCGCTTGAGGCTGTCGTTGATCGCAACGTTCATTCCGTAGTTGAGCGAGGTGATCATGATGGCAAGCTCATAGGTATGGTGAATGGGAAGCACCGAAACGGTGCGGTCAGCTTCCGAAAAATCAACCGTTGCGGCGGCGGCATTGACTGTTGAAACAATGTTGCGCTCCGAGAGCATCACGCATTTGCTGCTCCCGGTGGTGCCGGAGGTGAAGAGCATCTCCGCCATGCGGTCGAGATCGGTCGCCTCTGGGTAGTCATATCCCTTCTGTTCCTCCGCTTCTCCCAATTTCATGATCTCGGAGAAAGGGCGAACGCGCGGGCTTTGGGGCGTGGTTTCATCGGGCGTGATCGGGATCACCGCGGTCACGGTCGGATGCCCCTCGGCAAGCGGCGCGAGCTTTTTGTTCATCCCGGCGGAATAAACGATCGCGTCCGCCTCGGCAACGGCAAGAAACCCTTCGATCTCTTTCCCCTCCAGCTCGCGATCCATCGGAATGGCAACACCGCCCGCCGCGATGGCGGCAACATAGGTCATGACCCATTCGGGCGAGGTTTCGCCGATCACGGCAATCCGCTTGCCGGCAAGCCCAACGGCGGTCAATCCAGCCGCCAAGCGGTGGATCCGCGCGGAAAGCTCGCGGTAGGTCATGGAAAGAATCTCATGTTGCTTGTTCAGCCAGCGAAAGGCTGTTTTATCTTCAAACTGTGCAATTTTTTGCGCGAAATGAGAAAGACTTTCAACGGGGGTAAAAATGCGCTCTGTCTTTTTGCGAACCACGGAAAGCTCCTCCTTTTTTCGATGGAATTGCATACAGTATAACAGAAAAAAACGGTTTTGTCAAGAGCAAAAGTTCCGGCAGGGCAAAATGAGAGGCGAATCTTGACATTTTCCGTAGATTATGTTATAATAACTGTATATTATTTATGCCTTCAAATGGGATGTTTGGGATACCGAGGTGAGACACATGGAAGAAGCAAACCCTACCCGCGCGGCAGAGGCGGATGAACGGCAGACCTATGTCCTGCGCCTGCGTGCCGACAACGACCGCCACGCGATGGAAACCGGTCGCCGGCGCCGTGCATTCTTTCTGACGTTCGGATGTCAGCAAAACGAGGCGGACAGCGAAAAACTCGCCGGTATGGCACAACAGATGGGTTATGACATCACCCGCACGCCCGAGGACGCCGACCTGATCACCGTCAACACCTGCGCCGTTCGCGAACACGCCGAGCAAAAGGCACTCTCCACCGTCGGTCAATATAAACACCTCAAAGCGAAAAACCCCGATCTCGTGATCGCCATGTGCGGTTGCATGGTCTCCCAGCCCCACCGCGTGGAGGAGATCAAGCATCGTTATCCCTATGTGGATTTTGTGTTCGGAACCGGGTCTCTGCATCGCTTTCCGCAGCTTCTCTGCGAACGGCGGGAGAAAAACAAACGGCTTTATTGCCCCGAGGAACCCTCGCTCACGGTTGCGGAAGGGATCCCCGTTCGCCGCGAGAGCGACTACCGCGCATGGGTCTCGATCATGTACGGGTGCAACAACTTCTGCTCCTATTGCATCGTCCCCTATGTGCGCGGGCGGGAACGGAGTCGCGAGCCGGAGCGGATCATCGAGGAAGTGCGGGAACTGGTTGCCGACGGCTACCGCGACATCACCCTGCTCGGTCAGAATGTCAATTCCTACGGCAAAGGAACCCGCGCCGGCTGGGATTTTGCCGATCTGCTCGCCGCGCTCGACCGCATCGACGGCGACTTCCGCCTCCGCTTCATGACCAGTCACCCGAAGGATGCAAGCCGGAAACTCATCGACGTCATGGCGTCCTCGCGGCACGTGGCACACCAGTTTCATCTTCCTCTGCAGTCGGGCAGCGACGCAGTCCTCGCCCGCATGAACCGTCGCTATGACACCGCCCGCTATCTCGAAACGCTGGATTACCTGCGCGAAAAGATCCCTGACGTGACCGTGACAACCGACATCATCGTCGGCTTCCCCGGGGAGACGGACGAGGATTTTGCCGGCACGCTCGCCATGCTGGAGCGCGCGCGCTACGACATGATCTTTTCTTTCATCTATTCCCCCAGAAAAGGAACTCCCGCCGCCGAGATGGCGGATCAGGTGCCGGATGAGATCCGCCATGCGCGCTTTGACCGCCTGCTCGCGCTGCAAAATCGGATCGGGCTGGAAAAGAATCAGTCTTTGGTCGGCGTTCCGATGCGCGTTCTCTGCGACGGACCGAGCAAGAATAACCCCGCGCTGATGAGCGGGAGAACCGACGGAAACAAAATCGCGTTTTTCGAGGGAAACCCCGACGACGCGGGAACATACGTTCTCTTCCGCGCCAATCGCGCGGACGCGTTTGCCCTTTGGGGCGAACGGATCCCCGAATGAAAGGAAATCCGGACTATGGAAATTTTCGACCTTGCCGCAAAGCTCGGTCAGGCGCTCAAAGCCGACGACCGTCTGACGGCACTTGAAAAAGCGAAAAAAGCATACGAGGAGGATGCCGTCCTCCGCCGCGATATGACCGAATATGAGGTTCAGCAAAAGGTTCTCTCGCAGGAGATCACCAAGGGTGAGGAACGCGATCTGCACCTCGTTGAAATGATTCAGAACCGCATTGACGAACTTTACCGAAAAATCAACGAAAATTCCGCTTTCAAGGAACTTGACCGCGCACAGACCGCCGTCAACGATCTGATGGCGCGCGTCAACGCGGCAATCACCTATGAGATCACGGGAGAGCTTCCCGGGGCAGGCTGTACCCATGATTGCAGCACCTGCGGCGGTTGCCGCTGATCTCCAAATCACAGAAAGAGGTCTACGCTCATGACTCCCATGATGGAGCAATATTTCGAGATCAAAAATCAATACAAGGATTATCTCCTGTTTTACCGTCTCGGCGACTTCTACGAGATGTTCTTTGACGACGCCGTTATCGGCTCGCGCGAACTGGAGCTGACGCTGACGGGCAGAGATTGCGGAGAGCCGGAGCGTGCGCCCATGTGCGGCGTCCCGTTCCATTCGGCGGACACCTACATCGGCAAGTTGATCGAAAAGGGCTACAAGGTTGCCATCTGCGAGCAGACCGAGGATCCCGCGCTCGCCAAGGGATTGGTGCGGCGTGAGGTCATCCGCGTGATCACCCCGGGAACCCTGATTGAATCCAACCTGCTCTCCGAACAGAAAAACAACTACCTTTGTACGCTTGCCATGGGCGAGTTTGAAAGCGGCATCTGCTTTGCCGACATCTCAACCGCGCAAATGTATACCACGTCGTTTTCAGGAACGGGTATGGCGGCGCACATCCGCAACGAGTTGGGAACATACGCCCCACGCGAGGTGCTCTGCAACATCAGCCGAACGCATCTTGGAGAGGTTCGGGACTATCTGGACGCGCACCCCGAAATCATGCTTTCCGACGGGCAGACCGCCCGCTTCTCCGCCGACCTCTGCCGCGACATCGTGCGCGAGCATTTCGGCGACAGCATCCGCAGCGAGGTCTATGCCAACACCCCGATGCTCTGCGCCGTCGGCGCGATGCTCGATTACATCAAGGAGAGCGAAAAGCGCGACATCTCCTACATCAAAGAATTGAACGTTTACACCGATGGGCAGTATCTCGAAATGGATATCAACACCCGCCGCAACCTGGAACTGACCGAATCCATGCGCACCAAGGAAAAGCGCGGTTCCCTGCTTTGGGTGCTGGATAAAACCAAAACCGCCCCCGGCGCACGGATGCTGCGCAAATGGGTGGAGCATCCCCTGCTCTCGGCGGGCGAGATCGCGCGGCGGCAGGGCGCGGTTGCGGAATTGTTCCGCGAATATATGCTCCGCGAGGAAATGACCGACGCGCTTTCGCAGGTGCTGGATCTGGAGCGGCTTGTGACCCGCATCGTCTACGGCACCGCAAACGGCAAGGATCTGCGTGCCGTTTGCACAACGGTCTCCGCCATCCCCGAGGTGCGCCGTCTGCTCGGCGGCTGCAAAAGCCCGCGGCTGACCGAAATTCTCAAGGAACTGGATCCTTTGGACGACGTGCGCCTGCACATTGACGAGGCAATCGACGAAAATCCGCCGTTCTCGGTGCGCGAGGGAAGGATCATCCGGCAGGGGTTCAACGCCGATGTGGACGAGCTTCGCTCGGTAATGGACAACGGAGAGAGCTGGGTTCGGAAAGTCGAAGCGCAGGAGCGCGACCGGACCGGCATCAAAACCCTGAAGATCGCCTACAATCGCGTGTTCGGCTATTATATCGAGGTCACCAATTCCTATCGGGATCTGGTTCCGCCCGAGTATATCCGCAAGCAGACGCTGACCGGGTCGGAGCGGTACATCACGCCGGATCTGAAGGAGATGGAAACCAAAATTCTCGGCGCGAGCGAACGCGTCTGTGCGCTTGAATACGATCTGTTTCAGCAGGTGCGCGGGTATGTTGCCGAACAGAGCGCACGCATCCAGCGTGCGGCGGCACTGCTCGCCGAGATTGACGCGTATCTCTCTCTGGCAGCGGTGGCTGTCCGAAACAAGTACATCTGCCCCGAGGTTGAGGTTGGGGACGCGATCTCGATCAAGGACGGGCGGCATCCCGTTGTGGAGCAGTTCGTCAAGGATTCGTATTTCGTCCCGAACGACGCCGAGCTGGACACCGAACACAACCGCCTCATGCTGATCACGGGTCCCAACATGGCGGGTAAATCCACCTATATGCGGCAGGTCGCGCTCATCACGGTGATGGCGCAGATCGGTTCGTTCGTCCCCGCCACCGAAGCGCGGATCGGAATTGTGGACAAGGTGTTCACGCGCGTTGGCGCGTCGGACGACCTCGCCTCCGGGCAATCCACCTTCATGCTTGAGATGAACGAGGTCTCCTACATTCTCAAGAACGCCACAAAGAAAAGCCTCGTGATCTACGACGAGGTCGGGCGCGGGACCTCTACCTTTGACGGCATGAGCATCGCGCGTGCAATCGTGGAATACACCAACAGCCGCAAGATCGGCGCCAAAACCCTCTTTGCCACACATTACCACGAACTGACCTCGATGGAAGAGGAATTTGACGGGATCGTCAATTACCATATCGCCGCCAAAAAGCGCGGAGAGAGCATCACCTTCCTGCGCAAGATCGTTCGCGGCTCGACCGACGACAGCTACGGCATTGAGGTTGCCAAGCTCGCCGGACTGCCGGGCGAGGTTGTCAAGCGGGCGCGGGAAATTCTCGCCTCGGTGGAAAAGACTGCTCACGCGCTGAAAACGTCCGAGTCCCCTGCCGGGGAAAAGGACGATTCTCTCATCACCATTGAAGATCAGATGCGCGAGCAGGTAATCGCCGAATTGAAAGCGGCAGATCTCAATTCGCTCTCGCCGTTTGAATGTATGTCTTTCCTCTTTGATCTGAAGAAACGATTATAATCGTTTATAATCGTTATCCGTCATCTTCCGCTCCGCGTCAGAGCCGGAGCGAGAAAGGAGAATTTATCCGTCATGGGAAAAATCAACGTGCTGTCGTTTGAGGTTGCCAACCTGATCGCGGCGGGCGAGGTCGTCGATCGCCCCGCGTCGGTCATCAAAGAGCTGATGGAGAACGCGATCGACGCGGGATCAACGTCGGTCACGGTGGAGATTCAGAACGGCGGGATCACCTTCATGCGCGTCAGCGACAACGGATGCGGCATCAGCCGCGAGGATCTGCCCGTCGCGCTCCGCCGCCACGCCACCAGCAAAATTCACAATTCAGAGGATCTTGCCGCCATCATGACGCTCGGATTCCGCGGTGAAGCGCTTGCCGCAATCGCGGCGGTGTCGGACGTCCGCATCCTCTCCAAGCCTGCCGGGCAGGACTATGGCGCGTTGCTGGAAGCGCCCTGCGGCGGCGAAGTGACCGTGAGCGACCACGGTTGCTCGGAGGGTACCACCGTGATTGTGGAGAACCTCTTCGGCAGAGTTCCCGCGCGGCGTAAATTCCTCAAAAAGGACGTCACCGAATCCATGGCGGTCAGCGTGAACGTGGAAAAGGTCGCGCTTTCGCATCCCGAAATCGCGTTTCGCCTGATTGTGGACGGAAACGTTCGCCTCGAGACGGCGGGCGACGGCGACCTGCTTCACACGATCCACGCCGTGTTCGGCAAGGATGTCGCGTCGCGGATGCTTCCCGTTCAGGGCGGCGCCGACGGCATCACCGTCACGGGCTACACCGGAC
>CAKJZF010000108.1 GCA_918290775.1 Clostridiales bacterium
CGTTTCTTCCAAGAAACGAAAGAGCGCCCCCTCAAGGTCTTCCCCTAAACGAAAATCGACGGGGTTCCTGTTTCTTCCCCCTTTTTTCGGAACATCTTCTCGGCTTCGACATATTCTGATAACAGGCAGGGGAACCTTGGCGTTTCCCCTTCCAATCTGCAAGGAGGGTAACGGTTATGAACAACTGCTTGTGCAACCTGCTTGACAATAACTGGGTCTGGCTCGCCATTCTCGCGCTCATCATCGTCTGCAACTGCTGCAACAACTGATCGCTTTCGGGCTTCTTGACCGAAGGGCATCCCGCATAGCGGGATGCCCTTTTTCTATCGGCGAACGGGTGTTCGCTCCGAACTTCAGAGCCGTTTTTATGTTCGCACAAACTTAATCCATTGTTCCCCCGCGTGTATTTTTTTGGGTGGGGAGGGGGTTACTTTTCTTGAAAGTAAAAGAGGTTTTCCCTGCGGAAAAACAGACAAAAGAACTTTCGCGCAAAGGAAAGCGATCTCACTTTCGTTTTGCGAAAAAGCGGTTCCCGCCCCCAAGGTCTTACCTCTACACCCCTCTGAAAACCGTGAGCTTGCGGAGATTGGTGCGCCAAGAGAGAAGCATCCCGAACACGGCGCCGACGGCGGCTTGCAGGATCTCATAGGGAAGTTTGACGACGGCGTATTCGGGCGTACTGTAAACGAACGCGCGGCCGAGGGTGTAGCCGACGACCATGATGACGGCGCCGATCGTGACCCCGATCCCCGAGGCAATTTTGGGGTGTTTTTTCCATACGTGGTGCGAAAAAACCGAAATCACGACCGCCTGAAGCCCGTGCGTCGCGAGCGAGACGAACATGGGTGCGGGGTAGAACAGCGCGTCGCCGATGAAGGAGCCGATGCCGCCAACGGCAAACGCCGCGAGCGGGTCGAGAAGGATGGACGCGGCGCAGATGACCACGTCGCAGAGGTAGAGATGCCCGCCCGGAACGGGAATGCTGAACACGCTCATGCTCAAAATGATATTCAGCGCCATAAACACCGCCGAGGTCGTGATCCAAATCACGGGGCGACGCGCGGCGCGGTGCTTTTTCGCGGTTGGCTTGCGGTTGGGTTCGGTTGGGTTCGCGTTCATCGGAAACACCCCCTTGACATTTGCTTGCAGATAGTATATACTATAACTGGCATGATGAAAATGATCAGAAAAGGAGTTTTTTATAAGATCAGATGAACTACAAAATCCATCGGGATCTGACCGCGCCGGCATATCTGCAGCTTTACCGGCAACTGCGGACGGACATTGTTGACGGGGTGTACCCTTACGGAGCGAGACTGCCTTCCAAGCGGTTGGTGTCGGAGGAGCTGGGGATCAGCGCGGTGACGGTTGAACACGCGTACGCGCTCCTTTGCGACGAGGGCTACGCGGTTGCGCACGAGCGGAGCGGCTTTTTTGTGGCGTTCCGCCCCTCGGACGGGTTTGCGGGAAACGACCGCGGGGACGGATACGCCGTCCGTGCGCATCCCGTCCCCGCGCCGCCGGCGGACGGCGGGGACGGGATGCGGTTTCCGTTCTCGGTTCTCACAAAGGCGATGCGCCGCGTCATCAGTGACCGCGCCGAAACGATATTGGAACGGTCGCCCAACGCCGGAATGCCCGAACTTCGCGCCGCGATCGCGCAGTACCTCGCGCGGAGCCGCGGGATTCACGCCTCGCCCGAGCAAATTGTGATCGGGTCGGGATCGGAGTACCTCTACCGCCTGCTGATCGACCTTTTGGGGCGCGATCTGCGCTACGCGTTCGAGTCGCCGTCCTATAAAAAAATTGAACAGGTTTACCGGCTGTCGGGCGTTTCCTGCGAGGCGCTGCCGCTCGGAAGCGACGGCGTGGAAACCGCCGCGCTCTGGCAGTCGGACGCCGACGTTCTGCACATCTCCCCCTACCGCAGTTTCCCCAGCGGCGTGACCGCTTCGGCGTCCAAACGCCATGAATACCTGCGTTGGGCGTCCGCTCGCCCCCGCTTCCTGATCGAGGATGACTTCGAATCCGAATTTTCGGTCTCCAAAAAGCCCGAGGACACCCTGTTCGCCCTCTCCGACGGTGAAAACGTCCTCTACCTCAACACCTTCTCCAAAACCGTTTCCCCCTCGCTCCGCATGGGCTACCTCGTCCTGCCCCCGCGCCTGCTGCCCGCCTTCCGTTACCGCGTCGGCTTCTGCTCCTGCCCCGTCCCTACCTTCGAACAGCTCCTCCTCGCTTCCCTCATCTCCTCCGGCGACTTCGAACGCCATATCAACCGCGTCCGTAGGAAGAAACGACAGGAGAGGTAAGACCTTTGGGGGGGAAGACCTTGGGGGCGGGGGGGGGGCGGTTTTTTATAGAA
>CAKJZF010000109.1 GCA_918290775.1 Clostridiales bacterium
GCGTACGGCGTTGGAAGCAGAATGCGTTCGGTTGCGCTCCGAGGTGGAGAAAGCGGCGAAAGCTCTGCATGAGAGACGCGCCGCCGGAGCAAAGGAGATCACCGGGCGGGTTGTGGAAACACTCGCGTTTTTGGATATGCCGAAGGTTCGGTTCGACGTGGCGCTGACGCCCTGCGAACCGGGGGAGAACGGCGCGGATGAGGCGGAGTTTCTCATCGCGTCCAACCCGGGAGAGCTACTGTTGCCCATGACGCACATCGCGTCGGGAGGCGAACTTTCCCGAATCATGCTCGCGCTTCGGTCGGTCATCAACGACCGGGAAGGCGCGGAGACCGTGATTTTCGATGAAATCGACACCGGTGTTTCTGGCAAGACCTCCCGCAAAATCGGGATCAAATTGCTGGAGACCGCCAAAACCGCACAGGTGCTTTGCGTCACGCACAGCGCACAGATTGCCTCGCTTGCGGATACCCACTACCGCGTGAGCAAATCCGAGCGTGACGGACGCGCCGAAACCGATGTGTTGGAGCTGACGGGAGCGGAACGCGTGGAGGAAATCGCGCGAATTCTCGGCGGCATCGAGGTGACCGACGTTCAACGGCAGGCGGCGCGGGAAATGATTGAGGAATACAGGAAAACGGGAAGATAAGCGCATGACCAAAACCAATGCGATGCGGATGCTGGACGCCGCAAAAATTCCATATCGGGTGCTGGAATACGAAGTTGACGAATCCGATCTTTCGGGGATCCATATTGCCGAAACGCTCGGATTTCCGCCCGAAAAAATGTTCAAAACATTGGTTGCAAAAGGCGACCGGACGGGTGCGCTCGTGTTCTGCGTCCCCGTTGCGGCGGAGATCGACCTTCGCCGCGCGGCGTCGATCACAGGCAACAAAAAGATCGAGATGATTCATGTCAAAGATCTTCTCGCGCTGACGGGTTATATCCGCGGCGGCGTTTCCCCGATCGGAATGAAAAAGAAATTTCCGACCTATATCGACCGCTCCGCGCTGGAGCAGGAAGAGATCACGGTCAGTTCGGGAACGCGGGGCGCACAATTGTTGCTCAACCGTGACGCGTTGCTACGCTTTCTCGGCGCAGAAGCCGCGGATCTGACGATTCGCCCAAAAGAGGACAGATCTGATAACCATTTCGGCGGATGAGGTTTCTTCCCATGTTTTGGGAAATTCTTGCACATGGCACTTGCAAACCGACCGATTTTGTGATAGAATAAAAAAGTTAAAACACTCAAAGAGGTTTTTCTTATATGCAAACCATCAAAAAACGGGTCGCGGAGGCGATCCTCGCGGGCGTGAACCGTCTGAACGCCGAGCACGGATTCGGCGCGGAGGAGATCGCCGAGCTTCTTGAATACCCGCCCGACCCCGCCATGGGGGATCTCGCGTTTCCGTGTTTCCGGTTGAGTCGTGCACTTCGCCGTTCCCCCGTTCAGATCGCGGAGGCGCTGGTCGGATTGGTCAGGGATGAAGCCATCGGATCGGTTACGGCGGTCGGCGGGTATCTGAACATCATGATCGCCGGAGCGTATCTTGCGTCGGATGTTGTCCCCGAAATTCTGGAGAAGGGCGACCGCTACGGTGCGCAGAGCTTCGGAGAGGGGAAAAAAGTTGTTCTCGACTATTCTTCGCCGAATGTTGCCAAGCCCTTTCACATCGGGCACCTCGGAACCACCGTCATCGGTCACTCTCTGCGGAAGCTGCATGAGTTTGCGGGGTATGATTGTTTCGGGATCAACTACCTCGGCGATTGGGGCACGCAGTTCGGCAAGCTGATCACAGCCTACCGCCTATGGGGTAGCCGCGAGATGGTGGAAGAAGGCGGCATCGACAAGTTGGTGGAACTGTATGTCCGCATCAACAATGCAATTAAAGGGGATGCCGAAAAGGGAATTCCCGCACGCGACGATCTTGCCGACGCCTCCCGCGCAGAATTTCATAAACTTGAGACGGGTGACGAGGAGAACCTCGCGCTTTGGCGCTGGTTTGTTGAAATCAGCCTAAAAGAATACGAAAAGACCTATAAACAGCTCGGAATCACGTTTGATTCCTACCTCGGCGAGAGCTTTTATACAGACAAGATGCCGGCGCAGATCCAAAAACTGCGCGAGAAGAATCTGCTGAAGATCGACGATGGCGCATCCATTGTGGATCTTTCAGACTACAATATGCCGCCCTGCCTGATTTTGAAACGCGACGGGTCCACGCTCTATCCGACGCGGGACATTGCCGCGGCGGTTTACCGCAAGGAAACCTACCATTTTGACAAGGCAATCTATGTTACCAGCGCCCAGCAATGTCTGCATTTTGCGCAGTGGTTCAAGGTGGTCGAGCTGATGGGGTATCCGTGGTACGGCGAGCTGGTTCACGTCCCCTACGGAACGGTTTCGCTCAACGGTGAGAAGCTCGCCACGCGAACCGGCAATGTGGTTCTTTTGCGAGACCTTTTCGCGCTCGCGATTGAGAAGGTCAAGGGCATCCGGCGCGAGAAAGGGCAAATAGCCGAAAACGACGATGAGATCGCGGAAGCGGTCGGCGTTGGCGCGATCGTGTTCTATTACCTTTCCAACAACCGCATGAAGGACATCAATTTCGTCATGGACGAGGCGCTGAACTTTGACGGAAACACGGGACCTTACGTTCAGTATACCTATGCCCGTGCCTGCTCGGTGCTTTCGAAGGCGGGGGGCAACGACGGCAAAACGGTTCGCATTACATGCGAGGAAGAGGCGGCGCTGGTCAAAACGCTTTGCCGCTTCGGAGAGAAGGTTTGTGCCGCGATCGCGGATTATGAACCGAGCATGATAACGAGATTTATTCTCGATGTTGCGGCGGCGTTCAACCGCTTCTATCATAATTGCCCGATCCATACCGCGGAGGACGCAGACGTCCGAGCGTCGCGCCTCAATCTCACAGCGGCGGCAAAAACGGTGTTGGGCAACGCATTTGACCTGATCTGTCTGCGCCGCACCGAAAAAGTCTGATTTTCAACCGAAAACACAAAGAGGAGAATACCGATATGTCAGGACACAGCAAATGGGCAAACATCAAGCATAAGAAAGAGAAAACCGACGCCGCACGTGGCAAAGTGTTCACCAAGATCGGCAAGGAGATCACCATTGCCGTCAAGGAAGGGGGCGGGGATCCCAACTCCAATTCCAAGCTCCGGGATCTCATTCAGAAGGCAAAGGCAAACAATGTTCCCAACGACAACATCGAGCGATGCATCAAAAAGGCGATGGGGGCGAGCGGGGAAAACTACGAAGAGGTTTCCTATGAGGGCTACGGACCGGCTGGGATCGCCGTGATTGTCACCGCGACCACGGATAACCGCAACCACACGGCAGGCAACGTTCGCGCATATTTCTCCAAATATCATGGGAATATGGGGCAGACGGGATGTGTCAGCTATCTCTTTACCGACGTTGGCGAAATCGTCATCAACAACGAGGAGGGCGACATCGACGAGGATGCGCTCATGGAGAAAGCGCTGGAAGCCGGCGCGTCGGATTTCAAGTCCGATGGAGAAGTGTTCATCGTCACAACCGAGCCGGATGATGTTTATGCCGTTCAGGAAGACCTTGCCAAGGCAGGATATGAAATTCTTTCGGCGGAGAAAACCAAACAGGCGTCCACAACCGTTACGCTGACAAACGAGGACGACATCAAATTTATGAATCTGCTCATCGAAAAGCTCGAAGAGGACGACGATGTGATGGATGTCTACCACAACTGGGAAAACTGCGACGAATAATTCAACCCGAAAAAGAGGCTGTCGCTCTTGCATTTGCGACAACCTCGTTTTTTCTCAAGAGGGGATGAAAATTTCGCAAACCCATTGACATTTATCTTTATTTCTGCTATAATAAGATGTTAATTGTATTATATACAAGTGGGAGCGGAGACATATGAACGGAGATTTGCTGAAACACATCGAAGAGAGGATGCCCTCTTTTTCCAAAGGACAGAGACGGATCGCAAATTACATTTTGGAACAGTATGACAAAGCAGCCTACATCACGGCATCCAAATTGAGCGAGATCGTCGGCGTTTCCGAATCCACTGTGGTTCGCTTCGCCATTGAACTGGGTTTTGAAGGATACCCGGATTTTCAGCATTCCCTGCAATCGCTGATGCGCAACCGATTGACCTCTTTTCAGAGAATGGAGATTTCCAATCAGCTCATCGGAAACGGGGACGTGCTGGAAAAGGTTCTGCTATCAGATGCCGACCGCATCCGCCGCACGTTGGAGCAAACCAACGGAACCGCGTTCAAAAACGCGATCGAGCAGATCATTTCCGCTGAAAACATCTATATTTTGGGCGTTCGTTCCTCTTCCTATCTTGCCGGTTTTCTCAACTATTATCTTCGCATGATCTTCGACCGCGTCAAACTGCTGCAATCCACATCCGGGAGCGAGCTGTTTGAGCAGTTGCTACCGATTCATCGGGAGGACGTTGTGATCGCCATCAGCTTCCCGCGTTATTCCAAGAGTGTGATTCACGGCGTGGAATTTGTGAAGGCAAGGGGGGCAAACGTCATTGCCCTGACCGACAGTATACAATCGCCGCTGGCGCCGCTTGCCGACCAGCTTCTTGTGGCACAGAGCGACATGGCGTCCTTTGTCGATTCGCTGGTCGCGCCGATGAGTATCATCAACGCCATGATCGTTGCGCTCTCCCGCCGCAAGCAGGAGGACCTTGACCGCCGCCTGCGCGAGTTGGAGGATGTTTGGGATCGCTACGATGTTTACGATAAAAAGAGTACCTGATCTTCCGCTGGTTGCCGTGATCGGCGGCGGCGCCGCCGGGATGATGGCGGCAGTCAGCGCGGCGGAAAACGGTGCGCAGGCGGTGCTGATCGAGCGGAACGACCGTCTTGGCAGGAAGCTGCGCATCACCGGGAAGGGACGCTGCAATGTTACGAACCATTGTGACAGAGACGAGTTTCTGACCCATGTTCCAACCAATCCGCGGTTCCTTTATGCGGCGCTCGCCGCGATGGAACCTGCCGACACCATGCGCTTTTTCGAAGGGCTTGGGGTTCCGCTCAAAACCGAGCGCGGGAAACGGGTGTTTCCGGTTTCGGATCGGGCGGATGATATTGCCGATGCGTTGGTTCGGTATTGCCGGGAACTGGGCGTAACCGTTGTGCATACGAGAGCTACCGGGATCCGAACGGAATCCGGGCGTGCTGTCGGTGTGGAAACCGAAGAAGGGATGATTCCCGCCGACGCGGTGATCGTCTGCACGGGCGGACGATCCTATCCGAAAACGGGATCGGACGGCGACGGTTATCGGTTCGCGCAAGCGGTCGGACATACCGTAACCGACATTCGGCCTTCTCTTGTCCCGCTGGTTGAGCAGGGCACGATCTGCGCGGAGTTGCAGGGGCTTTCCCTGCGCAATGTGACTTTGCGTGTAACCGACCTGACCAACGGAAAAACGGTTTATGAAGACTTCGGCGAACTGCTGTTTACCCATTTCGGGCTTTCGGGTCCGATCGTGCTCTCCGCATCCGCGCATTTGACGGATATTGAGCCGGGAAGATATGAGGCGGAAATCGACCTCAAACCCGCGCTGGACAGAAATACGCTGGATGCACGGCTGTTATCCGATTTTTCCAAATATTCCAACCGCGATTTCGTAAATGCGCTGGATGATCTTCTGCCGCAGAAAATGATTGCACCGATTGTGCGTCTCTGTGGAATCGACCCGAGGAAAAAGGTTCATTCGGTCACCAAAGAGGAGCGGGGACGGCTTGCGGAGTTGCTCAAATGCTTCCGAATACCTCTGCGCGGAACGCGCCCGATCGACGAGGCAATCATCACGCGGGGCGGCGTCCCTGTGCGCGAGGTTGACCCGAAAACCATGATGTCAAAGAAAGTTTCGGGGCTTTACTTCGCGGGAGAAATCCTCGATGTTGATGCCTATACAGGCGGCTTCAACCTGCAGATCGCTTTTTCCACGGCAACACTCGCCGGCAGAAATGCCGCGGCGGAAGCCGTTCCCGCCCAATCGGGCGAATCCATTTTCCGAAAGGAACCGGATCATGAATCACCTTCAGATCGCCATTGACGGACCCGGCGGAGCTGGGAAGTCCACCATTGCAAAAGCGTTGGCGGCAAAGCTCGGAATCATCTATGTGGACACGGGTGCGCTGTATCGCGCGGTCGGACTGTACGTGCGGGGAAAGAATGTCGAACCGCATGACGCCGCCGCCGTGACGGCGCTGTTGCCGGAGATCTCGCTGGAGCTTCGCTATGAGAACGGCGTTCAACAGGTCTATCTCAACGGGGAGGCAACCGGGGATCGCATCCGCACGCCGGAGATGTCCATGTATGCGTCGGCGGTTTCGGCGATCCCGGCGGTTCGTGCGTTTCTTTTGGATACGCAGCGGAATATCGCAAAGACGAACGGAGTTGTTATGGACGGACGGGACATCGGAACGGTGATCCTGCCGCAGGCAAATGTGAAAATCTTCTTGACCGCGAGCGATGAATGCCGCGCGAAACGGCGGTGGTTGGAACTGCGTGCGAAGGGAATTGAAACCACATTGGAAGAGGTTCTTGCCGATATGCGTCTGCGCGACCACAACGACAGCACCCGTGTCGTCGCACCCGCAATTGCCGCGCCGGACGCCGTGACGGTAGATAGCTCGGAGCTTTCGATCGAAGAATGCGTTGCGCGGATTGAAGCGATCATTGCCGAAAAAACGGGATCCCGATGAGACAAGAGCCAAAGATCACGGTCGCCAAACACGCGGGCTTCTGCTTCGGCGTCAAGCGGGCAACCGATCGGCTGGAGGAGGCGTTGAAAAACGCGCACTCCGGGGAAACGGTCTGCACGCTCGGTCATCTGATCCATAACGAGGGATATAACGAGACTTTGCGGCGGCGCGGTGTTTCCACCGTGAGCGAAGCGGATTTACCGACACTTGCCCAACAAGCGGACGAAGCGCACCCCGTCACGGTGTTTGTCCGGGCGCACGGGTGTCCGCGCGAGACCCAGGAGACGCTTGAACGGTATGCCGCAGAAAATCCGTATTTCCGGTGGGTGGATTGCACCTGCCCATATGTCAAGAAAATCCATACCATCGCAAGGGAAAACAGCAAACCAGACAGGGTGTTTCTCCTGATGGGCGCAGAAAAGCATCCCGAAGTCGTCGGAATCATGAGTTATTTCGATGGAGAAAAGCACGTGTTTGCAACGGCGGAGGCATTGGAACGCGCACTGCAGACGGGAGAGCTTGTCAAAATCAACAAAAAAACGCCCGTCATGGTGGCGCAAACCACCCTGAATTTGGGCAATTGGCAAAAAAGTCAACAAATTATCGGAAATCTATATACAAACGCCGTCATTTTTGATACAATATGTAATGTGACAGAGCTGCGCCAAACCGAGGCGTCCGCGCTCTCCCGGGCGTGCGACGTGATCATCGTGATCGGCGGGAGAGAAAGCTCGAATACGGCGAAGCTATATGAGATCTGCCGGGAGAACTGCCCGCGTACCGTTTGGATCGCGGGAGCGAAGGAACTGGACATTGGTTCGGTTGCCGACGCGTATCATATCGGAATTGTTGCAGGTGCATCCACACCGCGCAATGAAATAGAGGAGGTATATAAAACCATGAGCGAAATCAATGAGAATTTCGAACAAATGCTGGATGAGCAATGCTCAACTTTAAATATAGGAGACGTCGTTACCGGAACCGTTACGCAAGTGACCGACAATGAGCTTCAGCTCGACCTCGGAACCAGTGTCACCGGCTACATCAAAGCGGATCAGATTTCCGACGATCCTGCATTGAAGTTGACCGAAGCCTTCAAGAAGGGCGATCAGATCGAAGCGTTTGTCATCCGCGTCAGTGACGTGGAAGGCGTTGCGGAGCTTTCCAAGAAGAGAGTTGACGCAGACAGGAACTGGCAGAACATCGTTGCCGCCTGCGAGGAAAAGACCGTGCTGGAGGGCAAGGTTGCCGAGGCGGTGAAGGGCGGCGTTGTCATCTTTACCAACGCGAGTCGCGTGTTCATTCCCGCGTCGCAGACCGGTGTGCCGAAGGACGGAGACCTGAACGAGCTGGTCGGTCAGACCGTGCGGTTCCGCATCATCGAAGTCAAGCCGCAGGGTAAGAAAGCAATCGGTTCGATCCGTCAGGTTCTGCGCGATGAAAGACGCGCGCAGGAGGCGGAATTCTGGGCGGACATCGAGGTCGGCAAGACCTATGAGGGAACCGTCAGAAGCCTGACCCCCTACGGTGCGTTCGTTGACTTGGGCGCGGGTGTGGACGGTATGGTTCATGTCACGGAGCTTTCCTGGAAGCGCATCGGAGATCCTTCCAAGGTTGTCTCCGTTGGCGACAAGATCAATGTGTTTGTCAAGAGCTTTGATCCCGAGAAAAAGAGAATTTCTCTCGGATATAAGACCGAGGCGGACAACCCGTGGAACATCTTCAAGGCGCAGTATGCCGTTGGAGACATTGCAACGGTCAAGATCGTGAATCTTCAGCCTTTCGGCGCGTTTGCGGAGATCGTTGACGGCGTGGACGGTCTGATTCACATTTCCCGCATCGCGATGCAGAGAATCGCAAATCCGGGTGAAGTTCTTTCGGTGGGTCAGGTGGTTGACGCACGCATCATCGACATTGATGATGAAAACCACAAAGTCAGCCTTTCCATCCGTGCGCTCCTCGAGGAGCAGGCGGAAGCGGAAGCCGCCGCGGCGGAGGTTCCTGCCGAAGAAGCGGAAGCGGAGGAGATCCCGGCAGAGGTTCCTGTTGAGGAAGTTCCTGCAGAAGAGACACCCGCGGAGGAATAATCCGTCATTTAGTGAGCACCTGTGGCGCACGGCTAAAACGCCGTGCGCCACAGGTGTTGGAAGTGTTTTAAGACGCGCTGCTTGAAACCAGATTCGACGGGGTGGTTTCCTTTGAAGTTTTTCAACATGAAGGCAAAGATTGAGGAGGGACTTTGATGCGTTACGAATACAAAACCGAAATGACCTGTTCGCAGTTAATCAGCTTTGACATTCATGACGATGTAATCACCAACATCGTTTTTCTCGGGGGGTGCAACGGCAATCTGAAAGCGATTGCCAAGTTGGTTGACGGTTGGACGGTGGGAAAAATCGAGGAGTATCTTCTCGGGAATACCTGCGGGCGTCGCCCGACATCCTGCGCCGATCAGCTTGCAAAAGCGGTTCGCGCCGCATACAATGAGACACACGCTACCTGAACCATTTCAGAAAGCAATCCTGAAATCGGCAATCAAAAAAGAGCGGGACACCGATCCTTTCGGAATCGGGGTTCCGCTGTTTTTTATGTGTCAGAGGGGGCGGTTTCCTTTAGAAATTGCTCCAGCAGAGCGTCCTGAAGGGCGCGGATCAAAGCCGGGCAACGTCCGCCGACCGGGGAGGCGTCCAAAGAAACAACGGGTGCGCAAAGCACCGACGCGGATGTGACAATCACCTCGTCTGCGTCCCGCAGATCGTTCAGGGTGTAGAGGCGTTCTTCGGTCGGAATCCCGACAGCGCGGCAGAGCGAGAGCAGATGTTGGCGCCCGGTTCCCGCATAGATATGCGCATCGGCAGGATGGGTGATCAGGACGCCGTTTTTCAGAATCGAGAGATTGGAATGTGCGCATTCGGTTACAGTTCCGTCGCGGTGCAGAATCGCTTCGTCGGCGCCGACACGTTCAGCTGCCTCGGTTGCAAGAACGTTCGGCAGAAGGTTCAGGGATTTGACGTTGCAATGAGAGAAGCGCGTGTCCGGCAGGGTGATGCAGCGCATGGGTCGGTAGGGGTCGCGAATGGTCGCGGGACGGATCATGACCCACAGATTTGGAGCGGATTCTTTCGGGAACGCATGGGTTCGTTGAGCGGTTCCGCGGGAAAACTGCATATAGATCCAATTTTCCCCGGTGTCCATCCTGCGGACGAGATCAGCGAGAAGAGAAGCCAGCTCTCGCGGCGTGACAGCCGGATGAATTTCCACCAGCGAAGCGCTTCGGAAAAAATTCAGAATATGTTCCTCCAGGGCGAAAATGCGGTAATTCCGACTGTATGTAACGTCATAAACCCCGTCGCCGAAGTAACAGGCGCGGTCGAGCATGGGCACTGTCAGACGCGCGGGATCGTCCACGATCCCGTTGTAGTAACCGAGCGTTTTCATGGCAAATTCCTTTCCGAGGGAAATGTCCCGTCATAAAAGAATATGCCGCATGGGTGAGGCATGACAAACCCAAAAGCGCCTCCCTTGCCGGGAGGCGCTTTCGATAGTCAGCTTTTCTTTTCAAAGACGAGCTTACCGTCCTCGGCGCGTGCCGAAACCGTGTCGCCCGCGTGAATGTTGCCTTCGAGCATTTCGGTGGAAACCGCGTCCTCCACCAGCCGCACCACCGCACGGCGCAAAGGACGCGCACCGTAGGTCGGATCAAAGCCTTCCTTTGCGAGCAGGGTGGGGACGGAGGGATCGAAGCTGATGTGAATGCCGAGTTCTTCAATCCGCTTAACAACCTCCTCCAACATCAGGAGTGCGATGGATTCAATCTCCTTCTGCCCGAGACTGTTGAAGATGATGATGTCGTCAATCCGGTTGAGGAATTCGGGGCGGAAGGTGCCTTTGAGCGCCGTCATCATGCGGTCGCGGCGAGCCTCGGCGTCGTCCTTCGCGACGTCGGTCGAGGTAAAGCCGAGCGACTTGGATGCCGACAGTTCGGAAGCACCGACGTTCGAGGTCAGGATCAGAACCGTGTTGCGGAAATCCACGTGGCGTCCCTGCGAGTCGGTCAGAACGCCGTCCTCCAAGACCTGAAGAAGAATGTTGAACACATCGGGATGTGCCTTTTCAATTTCATCGAAAAGCACCACGGAGTATGGTCTGCGGCGGATTTGCTCGGTCAGCTGACCGCCCTCGTCGTAGCCCACATAGCCGGGAGGAGAACCGATCAGCTTGGAAACACTGTGCTTTTCCATGTATTCGGACATATCGAGGCGGATCATTGCCGAACTGTCGCCGAACATGACCTCGGCAAGCGCCTTGGCAAGCTCGGTTTTTCCGATGCCCGTGGGACCCATGAAGATGAAGGAACCAACGGGACGTTTCGGATCCTTCAGCCCCATTCTGCCACGGCGGATCGCACGGCTGACGGCGGTCACGGCGTCATCCTGTCCGATCACGCGAGCCTTCAGCAATTCATCCAGATGAAGGAGCTTGTCGCTCTCCTCTTCGAGCAGACGGTTCACGGGGATTCCCGTCCATTGCGTCACAATGTCGGCAATATCGGAAGCGGAGACCGAGAGATCCTTGTCTGTGCGGGCGCGTTCCCATTCGGCGCGTCGGGCGTCGTAATCGGTTTTGAGTTTTTGCTCCTCGTCGCGCAGACGGGCGGCGCGTTCAAAATCCTGCGCGGAGATCGCTTCCTCTTTTTCATGCGCGAGAGATTGAAGTTTTTCCTCGGTTTCCTTCAGATCGGCAGGGGAGGTGTGCGCCGAGATGCGCAGGCGGGACGCGGCTTCATCCACCAAGTCAATCGCCTTGTCCGGCAGGAAGCGGTCGGCAATATAGCGCGAGGAAAGGTTGACCGCGGCTTCAATTGCCTCATCCGAGATCTTGAGCTTGTGATGCGCTTCATACTTGTCGCGCAGACCGCGCAGAATCTGAACTGCCTCTTCGCGGCTCGGTTCGCCGACCATGACCGATTGGAACCGACGCTCCAGTGCGGCGTCTTTTTCAATGTGTTTGCGGTATTCGGAAATGGTGGTTGCGCCGATGACCTGCATCTCGCCGCGAGCGAGGGCGGGTTTGATGATGTTGGCGGCGTCAACAGCGCCTTCCGCCGCGCCGGCACCGATGATAGTATGAATCTCGTCAATGAAGAGAATGATATTGGGATTCTTACGAACCTCTTCCATCACGTTCTTGAACCGCTCTTCAAACTCGCCGCGGTATTTCGCCCCGGCGATCATGGAGGCAATGTCCAACGTCACGATGGTTTTTCCGCGCAGGTTTTCCGGGACGTTGCCCGCCACAATCCGTTCGGCAAGCCCTTCGACGACGGCGGTTTTTCCGACGCCCGGTTCACCGATCAGGCAAGGGTTGTTTTTGGTGCGGCGGGAGAGGATTTGAATCACGCGCTCGGTTTCGCTGTCTCGTCCGATGATGGGGTCGATTTTGCCTTCTTTGGCAAGCGCCGTCAGATCTCTGCCGAAATTTTTCAGCGTCGGAGCGGCGTCGGAACCTGCGTTTCCGCGTGTGTTTTCCGCACCGCCGAAGCGACTGCCGGACGCTCGGTTTTCACGGTCTGCGGGGGCGGAACTGCCGAGGAACGTTAGAATGTCCTGCCGCAGATCGGCAACCGAAACGCCGAGGCTTTCAAGAATCCGAACGGCAACGCAGTCTTCTTCGCCGAGCAGGGCAAGCAGAAGATGCTCGGTTCCGATATAGTCCTGCCCGTTCCGCTGGGATTCATAGAGCGAGGCTTCGATGATGTTTTTGGTGCGGGGCGTCATGTCCGAAGCGGAAAGCGGCGTCGGCGTTCCGATTCCCGCCATCTGCTCCACCGCCTTTTTGATCTGTTCGGCGTCGGCGCCGCGCTCGGTCAGGTAATGGGCGGCAACGCCGGAATCCTCTGCCAGAAGCCCCAGCAGAAGATGTTCCGAACCGATATAGGTATGTCCCATGCCGGAAGCGATGCGGAGCGCGTAGTTCAGAACGTTTTGTGCTTTTTGGGTAAAGCGGTTGGTCATATCAATCACACCTTTCGGTCATCCGCGCAGGGTCACGCTTGCACGGAAAGGATATTTTGAATTTTTTGAGCGCGGAGCTTGTCCCGCGCGGCTTCGGTCTTCGGAGCGCTTTCGGAGGAGAGGGTCAGCGTTGCGGGCATAACATCCACCAAAAGGGTTCCAAGCTGTTCATAGGTGATGTCGGTCACGATGCCGAGCGCAATTCCGAAGCGGACGTCCGCAAACAACTTCATGAACTCTGCGGAGGACATCCGATAGGCATAGCGGAGGGTTCCTTCTGCTCGTTTGATGCGGTCGGTCAGACGTTCCAGCGTCTCTCCGGCAATAGACGAGCGGGCTTTCCGTTCGCTTTCGCTGATCTGCGAAACGGCGTCGTTCAGTTTCTTGAGCGTTTCCTCCTCGGTGATGCCGAGCGTGATCTGATTGGAGATCTGATACATACATCCGGCGGCGCCGCTGCCTTCTCCGAACAGCCCGCGAACGGTCAGACCGATTTTGGAAAGCTGTGCGGCAAGCGAATCCATGTATCCGCCCGCCGTGAGGGCAGGGAGAAACATCATGACCGACGCACGCATACCGGTTCCGAGGTTGGTGGGGCAATGGGTCAGATAGCCGAGCTGTTCGCTGTAAGCAAAATCAAAATCCTCGTCAAGGCGTTTTTCAACGCGCATGGAGTTTTGATATGCTTCCTCGAGCGAAAGACCTGGAAGAATGCTTTGGATGCGCAGGTGATCCTCTTCGCAAACCATCACGGCAATGCCGCCGTTTTCCTGCAGGAGCAGGGCACGCGGCGTTTCCTTTCCGGCAAACTCGGGACTGACATAATGCCGCTCCACATAGGACGTCGCCATGACGGGAGAAATGTCGGAAAAGAGAATTTTACGGAAGCCTGCCGCCTCCAGCGGAACGCTGACCTTTTCAATGATCTCATTGGCGCCGGCGGCGTCCAGCTTGGAAGCGAACGGATAGCCGACGAGATTTCGAGCCAACCGAACACGGGAGCTGATCACCGTGTCCGAAGAGGTTCCGACGGTGTTATACCATGCCATGGTTAGATCTCCTCCTTTCCGTTCTCGTTTTCAAGCTTGCGGATTTCATCCCGCAGGGTTGCCGCTTTTTCATATTCCTCATTGGAAACGGCGGCTTGCAGATCGCGCTTGAGCGACTTCAGCTTTTCGGTGCGTTCCTGCTTTGCGCGGTGTCTTGAGGGAACGCGGCCTGTGTGAGAGGTCGTACCGTGAACCGAATGGATCAAGCCGGAAAGTTCGTCGGCAAATGTGGTGTAGCAGGTCGGGCAACCGACTTTTCCGCCATCCGCAATTTCTCTGAAAGTTGTTCCGCAGTCGGGGCAGTGCTTGTCATCGCCCGATGGGATACGCGCGGGGATTCCGAAGAATCCGCCGAAAAGATCGTCGTGGAGCTTGGAGAAGGGGTCAGCAAAGCTGCCGATCATAGAGGTGATGTCCTGCAACTCTCCCTTCTCGCGGAGCTTTGCGGCGCATTCGCCGCAGAGGGAATAGGAGCGTGTCTTACCGTTGATGTTTTCATTGTAGAAAACGGTAGCCGTTCTTTTTTTGCATTTTTCGCAAAGCATATTCAAAACCTTCCTTTCTGACCGTGGCAGACCTGCCGCGGGGATTGTTCGTTACTATTATAATGCTTGTCCGACGCGAAGCTTGTCGGATCCTCGCCGGATGTGTGTTTTTTTATGTTTTTCCCTAAACCGCCATCATGGAAAGTATAATCTGTTTGAAGATCTGCGCACGGACGGTGTTCCTTCGGTCGGGCGGAATCGAAGCGAGCGCCGCGTTTGACGTTGCCGCGGCGGCAATGTGCAGCTCGCGCTCGGAAATCAGACCGTTTCCCGCCAAATTCTTCAGGTAGGCAATCGTTTCTCCTTCGTCGATGCTCTCGCCGATGGCGCAGAAGAAATGCATCATGTACTCGTTGCGGCTCATCTGTTTGCGCACAATGCGAATGCAGCCGCCTCCGCCCCGCCGCGATTCAATCACATAGCCTCTCTCGGGCGTGAAGCGAGAAGAGATGACGTAGCTGATTTGGCTCGGAACGCAACCGAGGCGATTTGCCATTTCATTTCGTTGAAGCTCAAGCGTTCCGTTGCCTTCGTTGAGCATTTCCTCAATCATTTTTGCAATATAGTCGGTCAACATCTCTGAAGCACCTTCCTTTCGGCATCTTTGACCTTCCTTGACCTTACAACCATATTTTACAGCGAAAGTCAGGAAAAGTCAAAGTCAAAGAAAGTCAAAAAAGAGAATAAAAACAGATTGAGAGACGGTTACGGCAAAAAAACATGGCTTTTTCTCAATCATTCTTCTTTTTTCACCGTTTTTGAAAGAATGAAACGAAGAGGGGAAAGGGGACGGAAAAGTATTGACAAATGAAGGAAATTATGATATAATGATCGGACAGATTTTGGGGAAAGGAGGACACCATGGAACCCGGAACCACCAACTACGAATCGACTTATCCGATTCTTGCGCGGATCAACGGTCCCGAGGATCTCAAAGCGCTTCCGGCATCCGATATGGAGCCGCTTGCGGCGGAGATCCGCAAATGTTTGGTTGAGCGCGTTTCCGAAAACGGGGGACATCTTGCGTCCAACCTCGGCGTCGTGGAATTGACGCTGGCGATCCATCGGGTGTTTTCCTCTCCGAAGGATCATATCATCTTCGACGTGGGACACCAGTGCTATGTCCACAAACTGCTCACAGGCAGAAAGGATCTCTTTCCGACCATCCGTCAGAGCGGCGGTTTGAGCGGGTTCCCGAAGCGGAGCGAGAGCGAACATGACGCGTTCGGAACGGGGCATAGTTCCACATCGCTTTCCGCGGCGCTTGGGTTTGCAGAGGCGGATCGGCTGGATCATTCAGACGCCTATACCGTTTGCGTGCTCGGAGACGGCGCCTATACGGGCGGCATGATCCACGAGGCGCTCAACAACTGCAAAAAGGATCTGCGTTTGATCATCATTCTCAACGAGAATGAGATGTCCATCTCCAAAAACATCGGTCGGTTTGCAACCAGCCTGTCGCATCTGCGTTCCTCCCGCGGGTATATCAAGACCAAAAACGCGATCGGGCGGTTCTTCCGCCGGATTCCCCTGATCGGGAGAAAAATTTTCAACCGGTTGCTTCATATCAAAAAAGGACTGAAATCAGCGGTCTACGGAAGTAATATTTTTGAGGATCTCGGGCTGTTCTATCTCGGACCCGCGGATGGGAACCGGGAGGACAGCGTCGAAAAGCTTTTGCAGGAAGCAAAAGACTGTTCGCAGAGCTGTATTATCCACCTGAAAACGCAGAAGGGAAAGGGCTACACCCCGGCGGAGGAAACGCCGGATCGGTTCCATGGGATGGCGCCAGCCGCGTCGCCCTGCTCGAATGAACCGACCTTCTCCGAAGCGATGAGCAGGCATCTCTGCGAGATGGCGGCAGACGACAAACGAATCTGTGCCATCACGGCGGCAATGGCGTCCGGGACCGGATTGGAGCTCTTCCGGAAAGAATATCCGAAGCGCTTTTTTGACGTCGGCATCGCCGAGGAACACGCGGTTACCTTTGCCGCAGGGCTGTCGGCAAGCGGAAAACGACCGGCTGTGGCGATTTATTCCACGTTCCTGCAGCGAGCTTATGACAATATCATTCATGATGTTGCCCTGCAGGGGCTTCCGGCGGTTTTCTTTGTTGACCGCGCGGGCTTGAACCTCTCGGACGGACCGACCCATGCGGGCGTATTCGACGTGGCGTTTCTTTCGGAGATTCCCGGACTGCGGATTTATACGCCCATTACGGTTGCGGCACTCCGACAGGCGATGGATGAGGCGTTTGCCTGCGGGGAACCCTGCGCCGTTCGGTATCCGAACGGGCGGGAAAACCGGGCGGTGGTTGAGCGATTCTACGACCGGCGCCGGCGAGCGATCATATCCGCGCTGATTTTGAACCGGCGGACAAGCTTGACGCGGTCATCATTACGCATGGCAGGATTGTGAGCGAAGCGATGAGCGCGGAGGAGACGCTTGCCACATCCGGAATACGCACGGGGATTCTTCTTCTCGAGCAGATCAAGCCTTATGAGACGGTTGCGGAGCGAGTCGGCAAACGTTTGCCCCAATCTCCCTGCGCGGTGATTTTGTTGGAAGAAGAGATTCGTGCGGGCGGCATGGGAATGCTCCTTTCAGACGCGCTCAAAACGAATCCGAACGTGAAAAACAAGACCGTTGAATGCATTGCTCTCCAAGATGCGTTTGTCACTCCCGCCAAGGGACAAACCGTTTGGGAAGCGGCGGGATTGGACGCCGCATCCATCGCGAAACGGGTTCGGGCGGTTATTGAAAAAAACAACGAAAAATCGTGATGCCTTATTGACAATCGCGCGACCGCGTGATACAATACAGGTATCACGATTTTTTGGAGGGATGACATGATTCTGCAATATGATGATACCGCCGTTCCGGGAACGCTGCTGACGAAACAAGATACCGACGGGTTGACAGGATTGCCGTTTCTGCGGCATTTGTTTCTTGCGTCGGATGGGGTCATGATGGCAACCATCCGGAATATTTCCGGGATCGACACGTCAACGCTGCAGAATTGGGTCAAGCGCGGGTGGGTTGCCAACAGCCGTCAAAGGCACTACGATCTGGAGCAGGTCGCGCATATTCTGATCATCAATATGCTCCGCTCCTGTATGCAGTTGGATCATATTGCGTTCATCATCCGCTATATCAACGGCGATGTGGAAGATCCGTCGGACGACATTATTGCCGATTCAAGGCTCTATGACGACATCTGTCGCATTTTGGATGCGATGGCGGAGCGGAAGGTTTGCGCCGTCGGGGATGTGCGGGGCATCGTGGAAACCGTGATCGCCGACTATCGGGAGCCGATTGCGGGGGCACGGGAACGGCTGATCCGTGCGTTGGAGGTCATTGTCATCACCTACTGCGCCGCAACTGTCAAAACGCACGCAGAGCGACTGCTCGGCGGCATGACTGACATTTGAACGTTTTGTTTTATGGTTTTCTCCGTAGGAAGGAAGTGAGAACACTTGCTGTTCGGAAAGCACATCAATCGTTATTACATCAAATATTTTCCGCCGATTCTGCTCGGCTGGATTGCATTGCTGCTTGTCGACTACTTTCAGTTGATCGTCCCCGAGCTTTATCGGGACGTGATCAACGGAATCCAAGAGGGAACGGTGAAGGTCAACGGCGTTGACCTTCCCTTTGACATGAACTTTCTGCTCGATCATATCTGCCGCCCGCTGATTGTTGTGATCATCGTCATGGTTGCGGGCAGATTTCTTTGGCGCGTCTGTCTGTTCGGTACGTCCACGCGCGTGGAACGGGACATCCGCGAGCGGATGTTTGACCATTGCAAAGACCTCTCGCAGCAATATTACCAGGTCAACAAAGTCGGTGACCTGATGTCGCTGTTCACAAACGATTTGGAGACCATCACGGATTGCTTTGAATCGGGAATCCTGATGTCCTGCGACGCGCTCTTTCTCGGAACGCTTTCCATCATTAAAATGGTGCGGATGAACGGTTGGCTGACGCTTCTTTGCATGATCCCGATGTTCTTCCTGTTCGGAATCGGTTTGATCGTCGGCAAGAGCATGGAGCGCAAATGGGATAAGCGGCAGGAGACCTATTCCGCGATCTCGGATTTTTCGCAGGAAAACTTTTCGGGAATCGCCGTGATCAAGGCGTTTGTAAAAGAGACCAAGGAATTGCTCGCGTTTCGCCGGCTTAACCGGGATAATGAGACCGCTAACGTCGAGTTTACAAAGTCCTCCGCGCTTTTGGAGGCGTTGATCTTTCTGTTTGTGGAGTCGGTCACGGGAATCATTCTCGGAATCGGCGGCTTTTTGGTCTATCGCGGCGTTTTCAATCCGGGACAGCTGATGGAGTTCATCGGCTATTTCGGCGCGGTGGTCTGGCCTGTCA
>CAKJZF010000110.1 GCA_918290775.1 Clostridiales bacterium
AATACATGTTATTTGCCCGCTCGGACGCGGGACAGGAGGGCGCAAAAAAGTCTGTGACTTTTTTGCGTCCTCCTGTCCCGCGTCCGAGCGGGCAAATAACATGTATTCTACCCGCGAATGCCTCGATTTTCGACCGATTGTCAAAAAAATAGCAAAAATTTTTGCCGAACATCTTGATTTTCCGCGCGGGATATATTACAATATTAGGCAGAATGAAATCTGCGGGGCGAGACAGATGCTCAATCCGCGCGAAAGAGGTACATTACAATGGCAACATTCAGAAAAATCGGTGTTTTGACTTCCGGAGGCGACGCTCCGGGCATGAACGCTTGCGTGAAAGCGGTCGTTCATCGCGCCAAGGAGCAGGGAATCGAGGTTGTCGGCATCAACGGCGGCTATGCCGGTCTGATCAAGGGAGACCTTGTCGATCTGACGTCCGAGAAGGTCGCGAACATTATCGGTGAAGGCGGCACCGTTCTCTACACAAGCCGCTGTCCCGAGTTCAAGACCGAGGAAGGCATCGGCACGGCGGTAAAAACCTGCCGCGACAACGGTATCGACGCGCTGATCTGCATCGGCGGCGACGGGACTTTCCGCGGCGCGACCGACATGACCTTCCATGGCGTCCCTTCGATCGGCGTTCCCGGGACCATCGACAACGACATCACCGCCACCGACTACACCATCGGGCTTGATACCTCGATCAACACCGCAGCTCGGCTGATCGACAATCTCCGCGACACCAACGAGTCCCATGACCGTTGCGGCGTGGTGGAGCTGATGGGCAACGAATGCGGTCAGATCGCGCTTTATGCCGCGATCGCGTCGGGTGCGGTCGCCTGCGCCATTCCGGAGCGTCCTTTTGACGAGGACGCGGTGATCCGGCGGATTTTTGCCCGCCGTGCCGCCGGAACGCGCTCGACGATTGTTGTGGTTGCCGAAGGGCTGAAAACCCCTGAAGGCACGCCCTACAGCGAGGCGTTTTACAAGAAAATCAAAGCGCTCGGCATCCAAGCCAAATTCTTCCGCGCCGCTCATGTGATTCGCGGGGGCAGACCGACCGTCCGCGACCGCGTGACCGCCGCGCGGATGGGCAATCGCGCTGTGGAATGTCTGGTGAACGGCGAGAGCAACCTTGTGGTTTGCGAGGAGGACGGAAAGATCACGACGATGGACATCGCCTTCGCGCTGATTGCCGACCGGATGTACAAAAATAAGCTCAAGGAGGGCGACCTCGACCGCTTCACACCCGAACAGATTGATCGGATGAAAGCCATCTGCGAAAAGCGGCGCACCGAAATTGCCGCGCTTTACGCCACCGTCGAGCATATCGCGCAGTAACAAAAAAGCAAGAGGGTGTGCAAAAAGTCTCGGACTTTTTGCACACCCTCTTTTGCGGTTTGGCGCGGTCGGCAACGATCAGAACACAACGGTTTTCAGGCGGCTCAAGGCGACGCGGGTGACGTCGCCGTCGAGGCAATGAAGCGTGACGGACGAACAATGGTTGTAAAACACGCCGGAAGAACCGTTGGTAAAGGTCACGGTCAGCCGGTCGCGCAGGCGAAGGGGCTGATGGTCGATGTTGATATAATGAACGAAAAGGGGATTGAGAGACGCGTCCATGCCGTCCTCGGTGTAGCAGGGGATCTCCTTGTCAACGATCACGCCCTTGCAGAATTCGCGGCCGTTGCTGTAGAGGCGGGCGCAGTGCATCACGCGGGCGGGGTCGAGCGGATCCTCGTCGCGGTCGGCGTTTTTGACGGCGGCGCGGATGGCGGAAACCGCTTTGACGGCGGGAACCAGCGCGATTCCGTCCATCTCGGGCGGAAGGTCGAGGACGCAGTCAGGCTCGGCGAACACCACAATGCCGGAGATATAGCGGCTGATGCCGTAGAAATCCTTCATCGCCGAGATAAAATGCTTGGTGGCGGCAACGGGACTTTTGAGATCCTTATGAATGCCGCCCGGTTTGTCCTGGCAGAAGTGATCGTCCGCGGCGGAGATGCGCCCCTTCCAGCTTTTGATCTCGAGAACGACGGGAACGCCCTTCTGAATCACGAGAAAATCCTTTTCGAGGTAGCCGTCGCCCCAAGGGATCACAACGTTGCGGATCACGCAGTCAAAATTTTCGCGCAGAAGGCGATAGATTGCCTCCTCGCCGCGGGAGCCGAAGGACTGAACCTCGGACTGTTTGGGAAGCGGCAGGGCGTGGAGACGGCGATGCAGACGGCAAAAGAACGATTCGGACACTGGTGGGATTTCCTCCTTTGCGGCAATTTCGGAAGGGCGGGAACGGACAGATAGGGCGGCGCACGCGGGCAACGAACGCCCAACCCCGTTCTGCTTTTATGCTTTCCTTTATTTTAGCACAGTTTTCGACGGATTGCAACCCCCGGCAGGCGTTTTTTTCAGGAAGTGCTGAACGAAAGAAGCCCATTACCCGCCCTGTTTACACATTTTCCATAACCGTCCCCCTTGTCTGCTTTTTCGGGAAGGGGTGGGGGCTTGGGGGCGGGGGTTACTTTTCTTGAAAGTAACAGAGGCTTTCCCTGCGGGAAAGCCGACAAAAGAACTTTCGCGCAAAGGAAAGCGGTATCACTTTCGTTTTGCGAAAAAGAGGTTCCCCCGCCCCCAAGGTCTTGCCTTCATTCGCTTTTTTCAAAAAAATTCCGAAAAACGCTTGACAAAGTTTCATTTATATGGTATAATGCCTGTACCTCTGCGAGAGGGCTTTTTCTTTGCGCGAGGAAAATCGGTGCTGTCGGATCGTTGCGTTCAGAATCCGTGCCGGCTCCGCGTTACCTCATGTCGCCCGGAAAATCGGCATCGCGCCGCCCCGCGTTTTCACGGGGTCTTGCCGATCCTCTCCCATGAGGGAGGTACACAAGGGAACCTCTGAACATTCCTCGCGTTGCGAACCGAGGGAGTCTTCGGAGATCCCCGCAAATTCAATTTACAGGAGGTGCCGCCAAATGGCTAATGATGCACGAGTCAAGATCACTCTCGCCTGCACGGAATGCAAGCAGAGAAACTATGACACCAAGAAAAACAAGAAAAATGACCCGGACAGACTGGAACTCATGAAGTATTGCAAGTTCTGCCGCAAGCACACGCTTCATAAAGAGTCCAAGTAAGCGGAGGGAACGGATATGAGTACACCTACGATTGTGTGGCTGATCATCGCCGCGGTTGCGCTTGTTGCTGCCGTCGTCCTCTGCATCGTGTTCCGCAAGAAGCTCGCAAAGCTTCTCCGCGTTTATCGGAGCGAGGTCAAGAAGATCGTTTGGCTTCCCTGGCCGCAAACCAAGAAGAGCACGCTGCTGGTGCTGGTGGTTCTTGCGATCAGCTCGGCTGTGATCTGCTTGCTGGACCTCGGGCTTTCGAGCGGGTTCCTTGCGATCATCAATCTCTTCAAGTAAGGAACAGGGATTGCCGACATGAGCGATATCAATGAAATGAACGTTGGCGTGAGATGGTATGTGGCGCACACCTACTCGGGCTACGAAAACAAAGTCAAAACCAATCTCGAAAAGATCATCGAAAACCGCGGACTGGGGCACCTGATCTTCGACATCCGCATCCCGACGGAGACGGTTATTGAGAAGAACGGCGACACCGAAAAAGAGGTTGAGCTGAAGGTTTTCCCCTGCTACGTTTATATCAAGATGATTATGAATGAGGAGAGCTGGCACGCCGTCCGCAACATTACGGGCGTGACCGGGTTTGTGGGGCCGGGGTCGAGACCCACTCCGCTGACCGACGAAGAAGTGGAGGCGCTCTCGATTGAGCAGGCTCCGCAGATCAAGATCTCCTTTGCCGTCGGCGACACGGTTGACATCATCAGCGGCTTGTTTGAAGGAATGAGCGGCGTGGTGCAGTCGATCTCCGACGACCAAAAGAACGTGACCGTGCTGGTCAAGCGCGGATCGCGCAATATGCCCGTTGAGCTGGAATTGAACGCGGTCAAGCTCGCGGAAAACTGATTCCGATTTTTCCGGCGGACACGCTCCGCCAAACCGTGGGAGGAAGAAAATTTTGCATTCTTCCGCAAAGAACCACATTGGAGGTTAAATAACTGCTATGGCAAAGAAAATTTTAGGTTATATCAAATTGCAGCTTCCCGCAGGGAAGGCAACCCCGCAGCCGCCTGTCGGTCCCGCTCTGGGTCAGTACGGCGTTGCGATCCCGGTTTTCACGAAGGAATTCAACGAGCGCACCAAGAATGACATCGGTCTGATCATTCCGGTTGTCATCACCGTTTATGCCGACCGTTCCTTCACCTTTATCACCAAGACCCCGCCCGCACCCGTTCTGATCAAGAAGGCTTGCGGCATCGAGACCGCTTCCGACAAGCCCAACAAGACCAAGGTCGCGAAGCTCACCAAGGAGCAGGTCAAGAAGATCGCCGAGACCAAGATGCCCGATCTCAACGCCGCGTCTTTGGAGGCGGCGATGAGCATGATCGCCGGCACCGCCCGCTCCATGGGTATCACGGTTGAGGACTGAAAGGGGGACATGAACAATGGCTAAATTCGGTAAAAAGTATGCTGACAGCGTGAAGCTGTTTGAGAAATCCAAGCAATATGATCCCGCCGAGGCGCTGGCGCTCGTTTGCCAGACGTCCAAAGCGAAATTCGACGAGACCATCGAGGTTCACGTCCGTTTGGGTGTTGACTCCCGCCATGCCGACCAGCAGGTTCGCGGCGCGGTTGTTCTTCCCAACGGAACCGGTAAAACCGTCAAGACCCTTGTTTTCGCAAAGGGTGACAACGTTCAGAAGGCGCTCGACGCCGGCGCCGATTATGTCGGCGGCGCAGAGTACGCCGAGAAGATTGCCAAAGAGAACTGGTTCGATTTCGACGTTGTCATCGCGTCTCCCGACATGATGGCTGTTATCGGTCGTCTCGGTAAGGTTCTCGGTCCCAAGGGCTTGATGCCGTCTCCCAAAGCGGGAACCGTCACCCCCGACGTGGCGCGTGCCGTCACCGAGGCGAAAGCCGGTAAGATCGAGTACCGCCTCGATAAAACCAACATCATCCATTGTCCCATCGGCAAGGCTTCGTTTGGTGACGCCAAGCTGAAGGAGAACTTTGATACCCTCCTCGGCGCCATCGTTAAGGCAAAGCCCGCGTCCGCAAAGGGACAGTATATCAAGAGCTGCGTCGTCGCGTCCACGATGGGACCCGGCATCAAAGTCAACCAGGCAAAGCTCGGTTGATTGGATGGTAAGAGAAAGACCCTGGGGGAGGGGCGCGGGCGGGAACGGTTTTTCGTCCCGTCGCCTTGACAAATCGGTTGAGAAGTTGTATAATAGAATAAGGA
>CAKJZF010000111.1 GCA_918290775.1 Clostridiales bacterium
AAATTATCGAAAAGCATCATGACCGCAAAGCCGACGCCCCCAGTGGCACCGCGCTTGCCATTGCCGAAGCGATCCGCGAGGTTCGCCCGGATGCCACAATCAATCCCGGAAGAAGCGGGATCGGCCGCCGCACACCCGAAGAAATCGGCATTCATTCGGTTCGTATGGGCAACATCGTCGGCGATCACGAGGTCATCATCGGCACCCCAACACAGACCATCACCCTTCGCCACGAAGCGCATAGCCGTGCGCTTTTCGCCGAAGGCGCACTCTCTGCGGCGGCGTTTTTAGTTGGTCGTCCCGCAGGGCTCTATAATATGAAAAGTATGCTCGCACCCCAAACAAGAGAGGAGATCCTCACCCAATGAAAATCGCAATCTACGGTTACGGCAATCTCGGCAAAGGCGTTGAAGCCGCCATCCGTCAAAATCCCGACGCGACCCTGACGGGCATTTTCACCCGTCGCGATCCGTCGTCGGTACATCCCGTCGGTAAAACGCCGGTCTACCCGGTCTCCGACATTCTCAATCACAAAAAGGACATCGACGTTCTCATCATCTGCGGCGGAAGCGCCACTGATCTGCCCGAAATGACCCCCGCGCTGGCAAAGGATTTCAACGTTGTGGACAGCTTCGACACCCACGCGAAAATCCCCGCGCATTTTGACGCTGTGGACGCCGCCGCACGGGCAAACGGTCACACCGCGCTGATCTCGGGCGGCTGGGATCCCGGCATGTTCTCGCTCAACCGGCTCTACGCCTCGGCGATCCTTCCCGACGGGCAGGACTACACCTTTTGGGGGCGCGGCGTCAGCCAAGGGCATTCCGACGCGATCCGGCGCATCAAGGGCGTAAAGGACGCGCGGCAATATACCGTACCCGTCCCCGCGGCTGTGGAAGCTGTTCGCGCGGGTAAAAATCCCGTTTTGACCACCCGCGAGAAGCACACGCGGGAATGCTATGTGGTTGCCGAGGAAGGCGCCGACCTCGCACGCATCGAGCGCGAGATCAAGGAGATGCCCAACTACTTCTCCGACTACGACACGACCGTGACCTTCATCTCCGCCGAGGAGATGGCAAAGAATCACGCCGGGTTGCCGCACGGCGGCTCGGTGATCCGCACGGGCAAGACCGGCGACGGAACCAACACCCATGTGATCGAATACAGTCTGAAACTCGACTCCAACCCCGAATTCACGGCGGGCGTTCTCGTTGCGCTCGCACGCGCGATCGACCGTCTGAACCGCCGCGGAGAGACCGGGTGCAAGACCGTTTTTGACATTGCTCCCGCCGATCTCTCTCCGCTCTCCCCTGCCGAATTGCGTGCAAAAATGCTATGATGATGGAAACGACTGATCTGATTTGCGAAAACCTCTCGGTGAACTCCGAGGGACATCTGCTCTTCGCCGGGCAGGACACCGAGGCGCTTGCAAAGCGATTCGGAACGCCGCTCTACCTGATGGACGAGGATCACATTCGTGCGCGGTGCCGCGCGTACCTCGCCGCCGTGCAAAAAGCGTTCGGCGGGCGTGGACGGGTTCTCTATGCCTCCAAAGCCGCGTCCTTCAAGCGGCTTTACGAAGTGATGCGCGAAGAGGGCATGGGGATTGACGTGGTCTCGCGCGGCGAAATTTTTACCGCAGTTCGCGCGGGATTCCCGATGGAAAACGCGTTTTTCCACTCCAACAACAAGACAGACGACGACATCCGCGCCGCAATGGACGCGGGCGTTGGCTATTTCGTCTCGGACAATACCGAGGAACTGATTGCGGTGGATCGCGAGGCAGGGTCGCGCAGCATCCGTCAAAAGGTTCTGCTCCGCCTGACTCCCGGCATCGACCCGCACACCTATGAAGCGGTCGCCACCGGCAAGGTGGATTCCAAGTTCGGTTTTGCCATTCAAACCGGACAGGCGGAGGACGCCACCGCGCTGGCGCTCTCGCTCAAAAGCATCAAGCTCTGCGGGTTCCACAGCCATGTGGGGTCGCAGGTGTTTGATTCGGACGTATTTCTCCGCGCGGCGGACGTGATGCTGCATTATATCGCACAGGCAAAGGCGAAATTCGGGTTTGAGGCGGAGATCCTCAACCTCGGCGGCGGCTTCGGCGTCCCATACACGGCGAAGAACCCCAAACTCGACATTGCAAAAAACATCGGCGAGATCGGAGCGTTTGTAGCCAGTCTTTCCGCTGAATTGGGGATCAGACAACCCGAAGTTTGTTTCGAGCCCGGGCGCTCGATCGTGGCGGACGCGGGTCTGACGCTCTACACGGTCGGCTCGGTCAAAGAAATCCCCGGCTACCGCACCTATGTCTCGGTGGACGGCGGTATGACCGACAACATCCGCTACGCGCTCTACGGCTCCGCCTACACGATCCTGCCCGCCCGGAAGATGGACGAGCCGCGCGAGATGATCGCCGACGTGGTTGGTCGGTGCTGCGAGAGCGGCGACATTCTGCAAAAGAACGTTCCGCTTCCCCGCTCGATCACGCGCGGAGACCTGCTCGCCTGCCTGACCACGGGCGCCTACCACTACTCGATGGCGTCCAACTACAACCGCATTCCCCGCCCGCCCGTTGTGATGCTCCGCGGAGGCGAGGCAACGGTTGCCGTTCGCCGCGAGACGCTCGACGACCTTGTGGCGCTGGATGTTTGACCGAAAACCCAAAAATGCACATAAAAGGGGCTGTCGCTCTTGCATTTGCGACAGCCCCATCATTTTGTCTCAAAGAAAATTGGATTCGGTTCTTTTTCGTTTCGTGGTTTTTTCTTGCTTGCTCATCACATATCTCGCAACCGGGAGCGCGAACGCGAACACCATGCAAAGCCATACAAACAGGTTCCCCACGCGGCTGTAAAAAGTTCGCGAGGAGATCATTCCAACCGTTTCAACGGTGTAGCCGTCGACCAGCGGCGCGATCTCGCCCAGCGTCTCTCCGCGCGGCGTGATGACCGCCGAGATACCCGTGTTCGCCGCGCGAAGGTACCATCTGCCCGTCTCGATCGCGCGGAGCTGCGCCTGTGCGCGGTGCTGGTAGACCGCCGCCGAATCATAGAACCACGAATCGTTGCTTGAAATGACCATCAGATCCGCACCGTCCCGCACGCTCCCGATTGCCAGCGTCTCATAGATCGAATCGAAACAGATCAGCGAACCGATCTCTCCCCAATCGGTCTCAAAGAGCGCCGAGGACGTACCTGCCGTGAGGTCGTCGTCCAGCGCCGAAACCTCGGCAAGCGGCGGAACCAGCGTGACGAACAGCTGCCGCATGGGCACATACTCCCCGAACGGAACCAAATGCCGCTTGGCATAGACCGTTTCGGAAACGGTTCCGTTTGGCAGAATCTCATAGAGAACGTTGTATTCTCTGCCGTCCGCGTCGTCGTAAAGCGCACCGGCAATGATGGTAACATCGCATTCGGCGGCAAGATCGCAGATCCAATGGCGCAGAGAAGCGTTTCCGTTCAGAACGTACGGAAGCGCCGTTTCCGGCCAAACGATCAGCTCCGCGCCCTCCGCCGCTGCTGAACGGGTCATGTCTCCGTAGATCGTTTTGGTGCGGGTCAGGCTATCGCTCCCCCACTTTTCATAGGAGCTGATATTCCCCTGCAAAACAGCCGCGCGAACCGTTTTATCAGGTTTCGGTTCGTTGTGAATCCAAATCAACCCCGCACCGAGGTTGCCCACAAAGAGCGACGCGGCAACAATCCCGCAAACAACCGCTTTGCCAGGCGCGTTCGCGATCTCCGCCAACAGCGCGTTGACCGCCACGATCAGAAACGCGACTGCATAAGACCCGAAAACCGACGCGATCCAAAGCATCGGTCGCATCTCGGTCTGCCCGAGTGCAAGCCTGCCCCACGGTACGCCAACCCATGTTTGGGTGATACACCATTCAAAAACCGTCCAAAGCGCGGCAAACGCAAAAGGACGAAGGAGCGGAGCGTGCCTGAAGACGCCGCTCTTGTGTGTCAGACGGAACAAAAAAAACACAAAGCCCCCGACGATCGCGTAAAGAATCGGCAAGCCGATCCATCCCGCCGCGATCACCGCCACCGACGCGCCGTTGCTCATACCGATGAAATCCATCGGGTAGAGGTTGACCAACCAATGAAAGAGGACAAAATAGAAACAAAATGCCGTGAAAAAGCCGTATCGAAACGCTTTGCGAAGCGTTGTCTCATCGTCCGCGCAGACGCGGATCGCGCCCAAAACGAGGGGGATCATGGCAAACCACTCCAAAAAGCCGATCTGCGGAACGATGACCGTCAGTGCCGTTGCCAGCGCACCCGCCGCAAGCAAACCGCACCGTTTGAGCGTTCTCTTTTTCATGATCTTCCCTCCTTTTTCAGTTTTTCAGAAAGTCTTTCAAAAACCAAATCGAATCCTTTGGCAATTCAAAGGTTTTCCCGCTCAGATAACCGAGCGTTCCGCCCGGTTCGGCAAATCGGAATTCCAGCCGATAGGCATAGAGCGCCTGATATTTGTAGCCCTGTTCCCGATCCCGGCGGTTGATCCCGTACTTCCCGTCCCCGAGGAGCGGATGCCCGATGTGCGCCATGTGCGCCCGGATCTGATGGGTTCTCCCCGTCACGAGTTCGACCTCGAGCAGGGATCTTCCTCCCATCTCCGCAAGAAGACGGTATTTCGTGATGATCTCTTTCCATCCCGGACGTTCTGCATCCGAGATCGAAACCAAATTGTCCGCGCTGTTTTTCTTGAGGTAAGCGCGAAGGGTGTCCGCCCGCTTCGGCATTCTGCCGTGAACCACGCAATAATAGAATTTCCCGATCTCATCGTTGCGAATTTTTTCATTCATCTCCCGGAGCGCGTCGGCGTTCTTCGCGGCAATCACGATACCGCCCGTATTCCGGTCGATCCGATTGCAGAGCGCGGGCGCAAAGGATTGCTCCGCGCGGGGATCGTATTCCCCCTTCTGCGCCAGATACGCCTGGACGTGCAGAATCAGCGTATTCTCCCCGGCGGTCGCGTCCTCGTGAACCAGCACACCCGGTCGCTTGTTCAGCAGAAGAATGTTTTCATCCTCGTAGACGATCTCGAGCTTCGGCGTGATGCGCCAAAGCGCGTCAACGTCCCCCTCCGGCGAATCAAAAAACTCCTCGCGGATAAAGAGTTGAATCTCGTCTCCCTCGGCGAGAATCTCATTCGGTTGCGTGCGTGCGCGGTTGCGCTTGATTTTTTTGAGACGGATATACTTATACATCATGGACGTCGGCAAGCCCTTGACGGCTTTGGAAAGAAACTTATCCAACCGCTGACCCGCGTCGTTCCGATTGACTGTGAGAATCCTCATAGAATACCAAGCGGCGGAGAAACGGTACCGTTTCTCCGCCCTCCTTGTCGGTTTTGTTCAGATGGTTCCGAAGATGCGGTCGCCCGCGTCGCCAAGTCCCGGAACGATGTAGGCGTGCTCGTTGAGATGATCGTCGAGCGCCGCCGCGTAAATGTCAACGTCGGGGTGCGCCTCCTGCACCTTCTTCACGCCCTCCGGCGCGGAAACCAGACACATGAACCGAATCTGCTTGCAGCCCCGCGCTTTGAGCATGGAAAGCGCGTCAACCGCCGAACCTCCGGTTGCCAGCATGGGATCCACAAGAATCACGATGCGCTCGTCGATGTCGGGCGGGAGCTTGCAATAGTACTCCACGGGCAGGTGCGTCTCCGGGTCACGATAAAGACCGATGTGCCCGACCTTTGCAACCGGAATCAGGCTCAACAGCCCGTCCACCATCCCGAGTCCAGCCCGCAGGATCGGTACAATGGCGAGCTTTTTGCCCGAGATGACCCTTGCCTGCGTTTTGCAGATGGGCGTTTCAATGGTAATTTCTTCGGTCGGCAGGTCGCGGGTCAGTTCATACCCCATCAGCATGGCAATTTCCTCGAGAAGCTGGCGGAAATCCTTGGATCCCGTCTTTTTATTGCGCATGATGGAGAGCTTGTGGGTAATCAGGGGATGGTCGATAACGTGCAGTTCACTCATGATGTATCTCCTTTGTTTTTCAGTCGGACCGATTGCGTCCGAAATTGTCCGAATCAATTATACACCGCTTTTTCCTTTTTTTCAAGACCAAATTTCTTTTTTTTTCGTTTTTTTCTTTACAATTGAGTGAAAGGATGATAAAATAAGAATAATCGTAATTGCTGAAGAGGTTTCCATGAATCATCCGCATCCGACTGCCGGCATCTACACGCTCGGCTGTAAGGTCAATCAATATGAATCCGAGGCAATCGCCGAACGCCTCGCGGACGAGGGCTTTGAAGTCCTTTCCCCGCAGGAGATTTGCGACGTCTACATCATCAACACCTGCACGGTCACGGGAGAATCGGATCGCAAAGCGCGTCAATTCATCCGCCGCGCAATCCACCAAAATCCGGCGGCTTTTATCCTCGTGACAGGCTGTTTTTCACAGACTTCGCCCGAAGCGGTTGCCGCGATCACGGGTGTGGATTTCATCTGCGGAAATTCCGACAAGCAGGCGGTGGTTGCGGCGGCGAAGGCATTGACGGAACATGGTTGCAAAAACGGGCACCCCACCGTTCTCTCCGCCGCGCCGGACGCCAACGGGTTTGAGACGATGCGCATCCGTCGATTTGATCGCACGCGTGCCTATGTCAAAATCGAAGATGGCTGCGAAAACCGCTGTGCCTATTGCATCATCCCGGCGGCGCGTGGAAAAGTTCGCTCCAAAGCGCCGGATGATGTGGTTGCCGAGGTGTCGGAACTGGTACGGGGCGGCTGTCGCGAGGTGGTGCTGACGGGCATTGAGACCGCGTCGTACGGGCGGGATCTGCCGGATTGCACTTTGGCAGACCTGCTCGAACGGGTGGATCGGATCCCCGGCATCGGTCGCGTGCGGCTTGGATCACTCGATCCCTCGCTGATGCGGCAGACCTTTGTGGATCGCATTGCCGGTCTCTCTTCCCTGACCCCGCATTTTCACCTCTCCATCCAAAGCGGTTCCGACACGGTACTCGCCCGGATGCGGCGAAAATACAACGTCCGCACGGCGCTGGAAGCGATGGAACGGCTTCGCGCCGCGATTCCGTCGGTGCAATTCACAACCGATGTGATCGTCGGGTTCCCTCAGGAAACCGACGCGGAATTTGCACAAACGCTGGATTTCGTCCGCCGCGCACGGTTTTTGATGATCCACGTGTTTCCCTATTCCCGCCGCAAGGGAACCGAAGCCGACTGCATGGACGGTCAGATTCCCGAAGCGATCAAGCATGAACGCGTGCGGATTCTCTCCGCCGAACAGGCGAAAATCCGCCGCGAGATTCTCAACGGTATGCGCGGCAGAGAGGTTGAAGTGCTGTTTGAAACCTACGCAAACGGGGTCTCTTACGGACATACCCCCGATTTTGCGGAAATCGGCTGTCCCTCCCCCGCCCCGCTTCACGGAGAGCTTCGCCGCGTTCGCATTACAGACATCGACGATGAAATCTGCCGCGGTATCATTCTCCCATGAAAGGATCCGAACATGAAGAAAATATGGAAATCGGATAACCCCATCCTGCATTTCGGCAAATGCGGTGCGGAACAATTCCGCAGGATTCGCGCCGATCTCGGAATCACAATGTCGGACGGCAAACTTTCCGCCTGCGCCGCATACTGTGCCACCCGCCTCAAGCGCGACCCGCTCATCGGGGAACTGCGGCTTTGGGACCGTCTCGCCGCGCATAACCCCGCCCCCGCGTCAATCGGCTTTTCCCAACTCGACACCAACGACGCGGAAATGGCTCGCACCTATGCGGACATGATGAACAAACGGCGCGAGCTTCACCCGTCCGCGTCCGCTCCTATGACCGTTGGAGAGGCGTTGACGCTTGCCGACGCCGCGCTGACGCGCGGCGGCAAGGAAAATGCGCTCAAAGGCGTTTCCCTGCTTCTCACGACTCCCGAGACGCAGATCGTCGGAAAGGATTTGGCGGGTGTTGTCGGGTCATCGGCGTCGCTCCGCATTGCCGACCCGGATTCCGCCGCCGGAGCCGTTGTTTCCGGCGACGTCTATCTGTTGATCCGCCGCGGTGTGCACGCACCCCGCGACTTTCAAACGCACATCCGCACGCTGATTGCCGACCCTGTTTTTTCCAGGAATCTACGCGGAGCCGTACGCATCGGAAAGCAGGGTGTGCTTCCGATTTTGCTCTCCTCTGCCGCGGGGCTTTTCATTGATCTGACCCGGTTCGGCTACGGGCGCGACACATCCATCGAGATGCTGTCGGATGAGTTGGAAGGCGATTGGATTCTTGCAGTCCCCAAGGATCTTTCCGATGCGGTGCTTGCCAAAATCAAGGGGGACGGGATGCAAGGAACCGTTTTTGCCGCCGTTACCGCCGGAACACATACCGCGATTGTGACATCCGACGGGCAAACCCTTACGGTTGACACCGCGTTTCTGCGCAATCTCGGAGCGTCTCCCGCCGTCTCGGTGGTTTTGAAGGACGAAGCCGGGTTGGATGCCATTGCGCATCTGCCGCGCACCCATGCCGTTTGCCGGTATCTTTCGGAAGAAAAGCCGTTCGGAGAAGCTGTGAACCTTCGCAACGCGACGGTTTCCGCCGCGTCGGTCGTGCTGAAGGGCAGTCCCTTCCGCTCTTCGCTGTTCGCCGTGCTGGCAACCGTTCTGACCAATGCGCTGACCGGCGCGGACTATCCCGACACGCGGTTTGCGGTGGATCTTGCCGTTCCGTCCGGCACATCCGGGAGCGGTGAAATGCTCGCCGCTCTGCTCGGCGTCTACCGCGCAAAAGCGGAGCTTGGAATTCCCGCCACAACACAGTCCATTCGGGAGGAAGCAACGGATCATGTCACGGTCACCGTGTTCAACGTAGCAAAGGACACACAGCCGCTTCCCTGTCGACTGACGCAGGAAGGCGCGGAACTCTCGCTGGTCACGGTTCCGCTTTTGGAAAACGGGTTGCCGGACTTTCCGCTGTTCCGCGCCATGCTCGATTCCCTCTGTCGGCTCGCCCGAAGCGGAGCAATCAAAGCCGCAAGCGTATTGGTGAACGAATCGGTCACCGATACGCTCCGCGCGATGAGCGGAAACGGACTGAAAGCACGACTGACCGACGTTGCCATCGCCTCCGACGGTGCTCTTCCGCTCGCGGTGCTGCTGGAATCCGATGAATCACTGCCCTTCCGCCGCTTTGCAACCGTTGAAAAAGACGGTTCCACCGACGTGGGACAGGCAGAACCGCTTCGCATCCCCGAAGGGAACGGGCTGGTTTGGAGATCGTCCCCCGAAGCGGTCATTCTTGCCTCTCCGTCCGACGCGGATGCGTATGTGTTGGCGAAACGGCTGTCCGGGCTTGGAATCTCGACAACCGTCTGCTCCCCCGCGGAGAGCGGGCTTTTCTCCCGTGCGCTCCTGACGGCAAGTATGGCGCTGGTCTGCCGCGGTATGACAATTCCCGAAGACCCGCAGTCCGCGTTCGCCCGCTCGATTTTTGAGCGCAACGGAGGCGTTTGGATCGCGCCTTGTAATCCCGATCCCATCCCGGAAACAATCCCCCACCGCCACGATCCGAATGGCTTGCCGGTACTATTCCGATAACTTTTTTCAAAAAAACGGAAAAAATTCGAAAAAGCACTTGCAATCTGAAAAAAAATATGATATAATTGTTGCTGTTGCAATGTAGACCATGCCCCGCCATCGGTTGGGTGAGCGGTGAAGCGTTTGTTTAGGAGGTGTCTAAAAATGGCAAAATGTTGCATTTGCGGTAAAGGAGTTGTGTTCGGTCAAAACGTTTCCCACTCCCATCGGAAGACCAACAGAACCTGGAAGCCCAATATTCGCAAGATCAGATTGGACGGCGAGAAAGCGATTAACGTTTGCTCCCGTTGCCTTCGCACCTTGAGAAAAGCGTAATCGCTCGGGTGCAAATAAAGGACAGAGGCAGGCACCCATGTGTCTGCCCTTTCTTTTTCATGCGAGTCCCGTGCAACCTGCGGCGCGTCCGCGCTATCGGGATTCCCTGAACCAAGGAGACCACAATGGAAACAGAAAAGCAACTGCGCATCAACGCGCTCGCAAAAAAGAAACGGGAGGAAGGTCTGACCCCCGCCGAAGAGGCGGAGCGGAAGCAACTGCGGGAGGAATACCTCGCGGAATTCCGCGCCAATTTCCGTTCGGTTTTGGAAAACACGGTGATCGAGGACCCCGACGGCAAACGGACTCCCCTGCCGCAATATCGCAAAAAACAGCCCTGAAACGCGGAAAAAGAAGAAAAAGGGTTTACAAACACCGCACACTATGGTATAATTATGAAAAAAGAAACGGAGGCTATGTCAAAATGGAAGGAACCATTCTCACAGCCTCCGTTTCGGAAACCGAAGCGTTTGGCGCAGAACTGGCGCGAAAGATGATTGCCAACCCCAAACTTCCCCCCTTCATCGCGCTGTTCGGTGACCTCGGCGTCGGAAAGACGGCGTTCGTTCGCGGGTTCACCTCGGTTATTTCCCCATCGTCGGCAGTGCGTTCGCCCACCTTTGCGCTGGTACGTGAATATCCAGCAAGTCCCCGTCCGGTCTTTCATTTCGATATGTATCGGATTACCGGCGAAGAGGATCTGATCTCGATCGGCTTTGACGACTATCTGAGCCGAAACGGCATTTGCCTCGTGGAATGGAGCGAAAACATTGCCGAATTTCTCCCGCAATCCTATTTGCGGGTCACCATTGAGAAGGACGATCCTGCCCTTCCCGACCATCGCCGCATTACATGGAAGCAAATCGGAGGCGCGACATGAAGATTCTTGCTTTGGAAAGCTCTGCAATTGCCGCGTCGGTCGCCCTGACGCGGGACGGAATTTTGCTCGCGGAAACCACCGTCAACATCGGGAATACCCACAGCGAAACACTCCTTCCCATAGTAGAGAACATGATGAAGCAAACGGGGCTTTCGGTGGCGGATGCGGATTTGTTTGCCGTTTCGGTCGGTCCGGGTTCCTTTACGGGGGTTCGCATCGGTGTGGCGACGGTCAAAGGGTTGGCTTTCGGCAGCGGAAAGCCCTGCGTCGGCGTCTCGACGCTTGAGGCGCTTGCCGAAAATCTTTCGGTCGTTTCGGACGCGTTGATCTGCCCCGTGATGAACGCGCGTCGCAATCAGGTTTATACCGCGCTGTTTCGCGGGGGCAAGCGTCTGATGCCAGATTCCGCCATTTCGGCGGAAGAACTGGACGAGATCCTCGCCGCCTATGATGAACCTGTCCTGTTTACGGGAGACGGCTATGATCTGATCACGGGACAGACCTCGCATCGGTTCCTTCCCGTCCCCGAGCGGTTGCGCGTGCAAAGCGCCGCGTCGGTTGCCGCCGTTGCCCGCCGTTGCTATGCCGAAGGACGCTTCACGACCGACGCCGGGTTGGTTCCGGTCTATCTTCGACCGTCTCAAGCCGAGCGCACACGCGCCCAAATGCTGAACAATCAATCTCCGAAAGGATAACAGGAATATGAAAAAGACAATCACCATCGGCTCCGATCACGCGGGCTACAGCTTGAAAATCAAGGTCATCGGACATCTGAAGGAAATCGGTTGGGATGTGATCGACGTTGGAACAAACGACGAGAGCAGCTGCGACTACCCGGACTTTGCCCATGCCGTTTGCAAAAACATTCAGGACGGCGTTACCGAGCTTGGGATTCTCATTTGCGGGACGGGCATCGGAATGTCGATGGCGGCAAACAAGCATCACGGAATCCGCGCCGCCGCCTGCTCCGATACCTTCAGCGCACGGCTGACCCGCGAGCATAACAACGCAAACGTCCTCTGCTTCGGTGAACGCGTTGTGGGCTACGGCGTTGCCTGCGATTTGGTTGACGCGTTCCTCAACGCGGAATTTCAAGGCGGCAAGCATCAACGCCGCATCGACAAGATCATGGATCTTGAAAAGACCGAATTTTGATTGATCCCGTCCGATTCGGAAAGGAGATCCGCACATGAAAGAACAGATCCGGCAAGCGGTGGAACTTTATCAAACATATCGGGAGTTTTCCGCCGAACATTACACCGCCGCGCTGATCCTTGCCGCGGGCGCTTCCACCCGTATGGGCGGTGGCACATCCAAGCAGTTTCTGCCCGTTGGCGGGATTCCCGTTTTGGCGAGAACCCTGCTTGCCTATGAAAAATGCCCGCTGATCCGCGAGATCATTGTGGCGGCGCGTCCTGAAGATCACAAAGCGGTCACGGGACTGATCAAAAAATACGAAATCGGCAAGTTTACCAAGCTGGTTCCCGGCGGGTCTTCCCGCGCGGAATCCGCTCGTAACGCGCTCAACGCCGTCAGTACGGACGTTCGCTATGTTGCCGTCGCGGACGGTGCCCGTTGCCTGACAAAGCCGCTGGAGATCGCCCGCGTCTGCGCCTGCGCCTATCAAAACAAAGCCGCGTCGGCAGGTTGCCGCGTCTATGACACGGTCAAGCGCACCGGTGCGCTCGGAAGCGTGAAAGAAACGGTGGATCGCGAGAATCTTTGGACAGTTCAAACCCCGCAGGTCTTTCAGTTGGCTCTTTACGCCGCCGCAACCGCCCGCGCGGAAGCCGACCGCTTCTCCCCAACCGACGACAACGGCTTGATCGAACATCTTGGCTACGGCGTGCGGCTGGTGGAATGCAGCCGCGAAAACATCAAGATCACAACGCCCTCCGACATTCGGCTGGCGGAAGCGATTCTTGCCGCACGCGGAAAGGATGACGGAGATGTATGACATTCGTGTTGGTCACGGCTATGACGTTCACCGGCTTGTCCCGGATCGGAAGCTGATTCTCGGCGGGGTGACCATTCCGCATGAGACGGGACTGCTCGGTCACAGCGACGCGGACGTTTTGGTTCATGCGATTATGGACGCGCTGCTCGGCGCCGCCGCGCTCGGCGACATCGGTCACCTTTTCCCCGACACCGATCCCGCTTGGGCGGGTGCGGACAGTCTGAAGCTGGCGCAAGAGGTTACCTGCCGGGTTCGCTCGGCGGGTTGGGAGATCGGAAACGTGGACGCAACGGTATTGGCGCAAGCGCCGAAGTTGGCGCCGCACATTTTGCAAATGCGGAAAAACATAGCCGACGCGCTCGGCGTTGCCGTTTCCGACGTGAGTGTAAAGGCAACGACTGAAGAGGGCTTGGGCTTTACGGGCGATCGGCTCGGCATCGCCGCCCATGCGGTCTGTTTGATCCGAAAAACATAAAAAAGGGCGGAAGAACCCGCGCCGGATTCCTCCGCTATCAAAAGCACCCTGCACCGACCGTTTTTCCCCAAACATCCTTGTCTTGCTCTGTCCGCGTCGGATTCGGAATGCGAACCTTTACGACAGAATATGACAGAATCCCCTTGTTTGATACCCAGTCCGCAATTTTTTATACGGAGGAAATGAATATGATTTACGTAGCTCCTTCCCTGTTCGCCGCCGATTTTGCCAATTTGGAGGCAAGCGTCAAGCGCGTGACCGATGCGGGCGCAAATTACCTGCACCTGGATGTGATGGACGGTGCATTTGTTCCGAACATCAGCTTCGGCGCACCCGTGATTGCCGCTCTGCGCCATCACAGCAAGCTCTTTTTCGACGTTCACCTGATGATCAACGACCCGATTCGCTACATCGACGACTTTGTGAAGGCGGGCGCGGACATCATCACCTTCCATTTGGAAAGCTGCAGCGATCCTGCCGCGGTGATCCGCGCGATTCGCGAGCGCGAGGTTCGTTGCGGGCTTGCCATTTCGCCGGCAACACCGGTTGAGCGTCTGCTTCCCTATCTGCCCGACATTCAGATGGCTCTGATCATGACGGTGGTTCCGGGATTCGGCGGGCAGGCATTCATGCCCGAGATGCTTGACAAGGTGCGTGAAGTGCGCCGCGTTGCCGATCGCGATCATCTGAAGCTGGACATCGAGGTGGACGGCGGGTTGACTGCCGATAACGTGGGGCAAGCGACCGCCGCCGGCGCGAACGTGATCGTTGCAGGCTCGGCGATCTTTAAGGCGAAGAAACCGAAAATGACCATTGGCATGATGCGCTCCGCCGCTATGATGAACCCTTACAAAGGATAGTGGCGGGATAAGACCTTGAGAGGGGCGGGAACCCTTTTTC
>CAKJZF010000112.1 GCA_918290775.1 Clostridiales bacterium
ATTGAGATGCGAGACCAGCGCACGCATATCGGGGACGGCAAACACCGTGATCCCCTCGACGGCGGCGGCTTCGGCGGCGTTCGCAACCGGGACGTAGATTTCGCGGAAACCCGCGTCGCGAGCGGCGACGCACATACAGAGAACGCCCCGAACGGCTCTCCATTCGCCTGAGAGCGAAAGCTCGCCGATGAAGCATTTGTCCGAAAGGTCCGCCCCGCGGATCACGCCGCTTCCCAAAAAGATGGCGGTCAGGATCGCCGCGTCGAAGCCGGTTCCTTCTTTTTTGCGGTCGGCGGGCGCGAGGTTGACGGTGATTTTGGCGTAGGGGAATACGAATCCCGAATTGTTGCAGGCGCTCCAGACGCGCTCCTTTGCCTCGCGGATGGCGAGGTCGGGCAGACCGACGATGTCAAAGCGCTCGAGCTTTTCGCGGATGTTGCATTCCACCGTCACGGGGAACCCTTCGATTCCCGAAAGTCCCGCGCTGTAAACCGAAGAGAGCATGGCAAACCTCCTGTTGCGCACGGCTGATCCGTGCGCATTTCATTCTGTTCTCTATTCTACCACAAACGGCGAACGTTGTCAATCCGAAAAAAAGGGGGAAACCTATTGACTTTTCACAAATTGTATGGTAGAATAAATATGTATATCCGAACGAAAGGATGAATATTTATGACAAAAAGAGTGCTTGCGCTGCTGCTCGCGGGCGCGTTGGGAACCGTCGGGCTTGCTTCCTGCAAGAAAAAGGCGGGAACCGAAGCGGGCGACGACCGGGACTACGAAGAGATCGTTTCGATCGCGGACTATGAGCGCGTGGCGAGCGCGGACGCCGCCGGAAACGCGCAGAAAAACGCGCAGGGCGTGCAGATCTACGACAGGTTTACCTATGAGAGCTTGGACGACCGGTCGGTTCGCGTAACCAACTTCTATTCCGAGGTCAGGGAAAGCGACACCTCGTATCTCCGCGATTACACCGAGCATACCGTTGTGATCCCGGCGACGCTGGGCGGCAAAACGGTCGCCGAAATCGGCGAGCGGGCGTTCAGCGGGCGTTCCGAGGTGAGCGCGGTGGTGTTTCCCGCCGGCGTGACCGCCATCCGTGCGCTGGCGTTTGCGCAATGCTCGCGCCTGACTGCGCTGACCCTTCCGGCGGGCGTTTCGGAGATCGGCGACAGCGCGTTCTATGAATGCACGGCGCTCGCTTCGGTTCGGTTTGCCGAGTTGTCGGAGCTTCGCGCGATTCCGGCGGGCGCGTTTCAGAAATGCACCGCGCTGACCGAGATCAGCGTCCCCGGCTACATCGAAACGATCGGGCAGAGCGCGTTTCTCGCTTGCACGGGTCTGAAAACCGTGACGGTTGCGGAGGGCGTCAAGACCATCGGCAAGCAGTCGTTCGGCGGGCTGACCGCGCTGGAGAACCTGACGCTTCCGGCAAGCCTGACTTCCATCGGGGAGCTGAACTTCTATATCAGCGGCGCGGCGACGATGACCGCGGCGAACGTCACGGTTCCGGCAGGCAGTCTTGCCGAGGACTACGTCAACGAAATTCAGGCGGGAACGCCTCCGCTCGAGGCAATGACAGCTTCGGCGGAATGATGTTTCATGTTTGATCAGAGTAAGACCTTGGGGGGGGGGGGGGGGGGGGGG
>CAKJZF010000113.1 GCA_918290775.1 Clostridiales bacterium
CTTTTTTCTTCGAAAAAGTTCGGGGCTGTCGCCCCTGCGCGGGCTGACGCCCGCCTGCGATATTGACGGCTTCGCAAAAATGCCCTTGCAAGCAAGCATTTTTGCTTCATGGTATAATCATTCGCAGAAATTTTTTTCTTTGAAAAAAGTTTGGGGCTGTCGCCCCTGCGCGGGCTGACGCCCGCCTGCGATATTGATGATCTTGCAAAAATGCCCTTGCAAGCAAGCATTTTTGCTTCGTGATATATTTCAAAAACTTTTCTGCCAAATATCAAATCCATAAACCCCAAGGAGAGCCTTTATGAAACGAACTGTCATCGGAATCGACGTTGGCGGAACAACCACCAAAATCGTCGGGTTCCGCAAAGCGGACGGAGGGTCGCCCGAGCTGATCTCGCCGCAGTTTGTCCGCGCAACCGATCCTCTGACCTCGGTTTACGGCGCATTCGGGAAATTCACCGCGCAAAACGCGCTCGGGCTGTCGGACATCGACCGCATCCTGACAACTGGCGCGGGATCCACCTTCCTCACCCAACCGATCTACAATTTGGATTGCCGCCACGTCCCCGAGTTTGATTGCATCGGGATCGGGGGGCTTTGGTTGTCCGGACTGTCCGACGCCATTGTGGTCAGTATGGGGACCGGGACCGCGTTGATCCACGCACGCTACGACGGCAAAAAAGCGGTTACGGAATACCTCGGAGGCACCGGCATGGGCGGCGGAACGCTGGTGGGGCTTTGCCGGAAGTTGCTCGGTGTTGACAACGTGGAGCACATCGAACAGCTCGCCGCGGACGGCGACCTCGCCAACATCGACCTGCGCATCAAGGACATCTCGCGCCACCATCTTTACGACGGCATCAACGAGAACCTGACGGCGTCCAACTTCGGAAACGTTTCCGATCTCGCAACCCCGTCGGATCTGGCGCTCGGAATTGCCAATATGATTGCCGAAACGGTGGCGATGCTCTCGATCTTCGCCGCGCGATCCTACAAAATCCGGGATATTGTCCTGACCGGGAATCTGACCGCCATCGCGCCCATCCGAAAGGTCTTTGATGGGCTTTCGGATAGCTTCGGCGTTCGGTTCCACATTCCCGAAAACGCGCAGTTCGGAACGGTGATCGGCGCGGCGCTCTCCGACTTTGCGGATTGACCCCGAACCCGACCGCCAAGATCGGAAGCGTACCGACTTTGTCTGGCTTTTGCAACGGAACATGACAACAGAAAACCCCGGAAAAATCCGGGGTTTTTGTATATACGGTACGCAAATTTGCGCAACGGACGCAACCTTACTTCTGAAGCGCTTCCTGAACCGCGACGGCAACCGCAACGGTCATGCCGACCATCGGGTTGTTGCCCGCGCCGATCAGACCCATCATCTCCACATGGGCGGGAACGGAGGAAGAACCTGCAAACTGCGCGTCGGAATGCATTCTGCCCATGGTATCGGTCATACCGTAGGAGGAAGGACCTGCCGCCATGTTGTCGGGGTGAAGGGTACGACCCGTTCCGCCGCCGGACGCAACCGAGAAATATTTCACGCCGTTTTCAACGCACCATTTCTTATAGGTTCCGGCAACGGGATGCTGGAAGCGCGTGGGGTTGGTGGAGTTACCCGTAATCGAAACGCCGACATTCTCCAGCTTCATGATGGCAACGCCTTCGGGAACGTTGTCCGCGCCGTAGCAGTTGACCTTTGCGCGGGGACCGTTGGAGAACGCTTTTCTTTCGGTGACCTTGACGGTCTCGCTGTAGGGATCAAACTCGGTTTTGCAATAGGTGAACCCGTTGATGCGGGAGATGATATACGCCGCGTCCTTGCCCAAGCCGTTCAGGATCACGCGCAGGGGCTTGTTGCGCACCTTGTTTGCGTTGAGAGCGATCTTGATCGCGCCTTCTGCCGCCGCGAAGGACTCATGCCCCGCGAGGAAGCAGAAGCATTCGGTCTCTTCGGAGAGAAGCATTTTGCCGAGGTTTCCGTGACCCAAGCCGACCTTACGGTTTTCCGCAACCGAGCCGGGAATGCAGAAGCTCTGCAAGCCAACGCCGATGTTTGCCGCCGCGGTTGCGGCGGACTTGTCGCCCGTGCGCTCCGCCGCTTTGATGGCGATCGCCGCGCCGACGGTGTATGCCCATTTCGCGTTTTCGAAGCAGATGGGCTGGGTCTCCTGAACGATCGTGTAGGGGTCGATGCCCTTCGCCGTGCAGATGTCCTTGCATTCGTCGATTGAGGAGATACCGTATTCCTTCAGAACGCCGAGGATCTTTGCCTCGCGTCTTTCATATCCTTCAAACTGTGCCATTTGCGCGTACCTCCTTATTCCTTGCGCGGGTCAATGTATTTGACCGCGCCGTCTTCCTTGGCGAATCTGCCGTAGTGACCGAGCGATTTCTCGTAGGCTTCGTTCGGTTCCATGCCCTTCTTGATGAAGTCGGTCATCTTGCCGAGGGAGACGAACTCATAGCCGATCACCTCGTTGTTTTCGTCGAGCGCCATACGGGTGCAGTAGCCCTCGGTCATCTCGAGGTAACGAACACCCTTCTCGCGCGTGCCGTACATCGTTCCGACCATCGAACGCGCACCCTTGCCGAGATCTTCCAGCCCCGCTCCGATCACAAGTCCGCCCTCGGAGAACGCGGATTGAGTGCGTCCGTAGACGATCTGCAGGAAGAGCTCGCGCATCGCGGTGTTGATCGCGTCGCAAACGAGGTCGGTGTTCAGCGCCTCGAGAATGGTCTTGCCGGGAAGAATCTCGGAAGCCATCGCGGCGGAGTGGGTCATGCCGGAGCATCCGATGGTTTCCACCAGTGCCTCCTCGATCACGCCATTTTTGACGTTGAGGGAGAGTTTGCACGCGCCCTGCTGGGGTGCGCACCAACCGATTCCGTGCGTATAGCCCGAAATATCGGTGATCTGTTTTGCCTGAATCCATTTGCCTTCCTCGGGAAGCGGCGCGGGACCGTGGTCACAACCCTTGGTAACGGCATACTGTCCTTGCACCTCGGCGCTCATGGCGTAAGGGCATTCGCTGACGTTGCTCATGTTTCTATCTCCTTATGATATAATGAATGACTTTGTTTGGAATCCATCAGACGAGGATCTCGCCGTAAACGGTGCCGAAGGCGCCTGCGGCGTTGCATTCGTCGGTGTCAATATGCATGGCGAGCGCATAGCTGTCGCTGACCCGGCAGACCACGTCCTCGAAGATCACGGGGCGGGCGGTGTCGAGCTTGACGCTCACGATCTGCTTGTCCTTCACGCCGAACGCCTCAGCGTCCTTGGTGTGCAGGTGGACGTGGCGCTTCGCGATAATCACGCCCTCGTCGAGTTCGATCTCGCCGGCGGGACCGACCATCTTCAAGCCGGGGGTACCCGCGAGGTCGCCGCTTTCGCGCACGGGGACGTCCTTCAGTCCGAGCGTCCGCGCGTCGGTGTAGGAGAGCTCAACCTGATTTGCCTTGCGAACCGGACCGAGAACGCTCACCGCGAGCGTGCCCTTTGGGCCGACAAGGGTGATCTTGTCGTTCCCGGAGGCAAACTGCCCCGGCTGGCTCAACATTTTTTTCACGGTCAGTTCCGCGCCTTTGCCGTAAAGGATCTCAACGGCGTCTGCCGTCAGGTGGATGTGTCTTGCAGAAGTTTCAACCAAGACCTTTTTTTCCATAGTTCTTTGAACCTTTCCTTCCAAAATTTGCGTCGGGGTGGGCGCAACCGGACCGCGCCAAACCCATACAGATTCATTATACCATAAAGATTTGAAGTTGTAAAGACGTTTTTTCACAATTCCGGGTACATAAGAAAAATTTTTTCGGCAAATAATAGCGGTAAAGGCATTTGTCCCCAAGAAAGGAGAACCCATGCAACCATCCGCATCCGAACCAACCCGCCGCCAGTCCCGCCGCCGTGTGCAGAACAGCGCGGCAAACCCGCCCGACGAACGAACCCCGTTTGACCCCGCGCGATTCCCGGGTCAACGCCTTGCCGCCGATCCGTTTTCGCTTCCGGAGCAACCGCCCGCCCCGATTCTCGAGCGCGTGGAAACACCGTCCGTTTCCGCCGCGCCGCCGCGCCGCCGCGGCAGACCCCGCAAGACGGCAATTGGGGAGGCGACGGCAAAGGTCGGCTATGATCCGAACCCCACGATCATCGAAAA